>JAGOTT010000026.1 GCA_018061645.1 Candidatus Moraniibacteriota bacterium | reverse complement strand
AGGATGAGACGACGCTTTATACAAACAAGTGCGCCGGACCGGACGACGACTGGCGCGACAAGGTGGTGAAGATCAAGTCCGAAGGGACGGCGGGGACGACGACGCGGGCGGTGGAGGTGGCGGTGGCGGCGGCGGGAGACGTAAACGCTTTTGTCGGTTTTGACGGAACAGATTGCCCCGGACCAAGTAATCACTGTACAATCAGAGCCAGCAAGAATGTATCATACGTGGAACGAATAGGGGCTGGCGATTATCGGGTATACTTTGCCACTCCGATGTCAAACACGAATTACGCGGTTGTTAGCGGAGCTGGAGGCACTGTCCCCAACGGGTTAGTTTGGCAGCACACATATGAGTATGATACTCAGTATGCCGCCATCGCTACAAGATCCTGGCCAAATAACGCTGGCGATGCGGAGCATGTTTCTATAGCTGTTTTTAAATGATGTTCTGAGAGGAAAAGAGTTCAGGCATCTTCTTTCCAGGAAAACCGTTGAAAGACGGTTTTTCCTTTTCATTGCCTTTTTCGGCTTTTTTACGTACAATGAAACCCGAAACCAGTTAACCGAAATCTATGAAAGGTACCGGAACGGGAGCGGAACGGAAAGAAGTCGTCGCCGTCATCGGACTCGGATACGTGGGACTTCCGCTCGCGGTCCGCGCCGTCGAACGCGGGTACGAAGTCGTCGGTATCGCTAGAAGCAAGGAAAAGATAGCGATGATCAACAAAGGAATCTCCCCGATCGAGGACGCCGGTCTTTCGGCTGACATGAGGAAATTTCCCGTCACGGCGACCGATGATCCGAAAACGATCGCGAAGGCGGACATCATCCTCCTCTGTGTCCCGACCCCGGTCGACGAGCTTCACAATCCCGACCTCACGCCCGTCCGCGAAGCATCCGAGATGACCGCGAAATATGCCAAGAAAGGCGCACTCGTCGTCCTCGAGTCGACGGTAAACCCCGGCGTCTCCGAGGAAATCATCAAGCCGATTTTCGAATCGCACGGATTCACCGTTGGAAAAGATATCCATATCGCCCACTGCCCCGAGCGCATCAACCCCGGCGACGAGAAATGGACGGTCAAGAACATCCCCCGCGTCGTGGGAAGTTTCGAGAAAAAGGGCCTCGCCCGCGCAGTCGCCTTCTACGAATCCATCGTCGACGGCGAGATCCGCCCGATGAAATCCATCCGCGAGGCGGAGGCGGTCAAGATCGTCGAGAACTCCTTCCGCGACATCAACATCGCCTTCGTGAACGAGCTCGCGAAGTCCTTCGACGTGCTCGACATCGATGTCCGCGACGTGATCCAAGGCGCCGCGACGAAACCGTTTTCCTTCCTCGCACACTTCCCCTCCTGTGGCGTCGGCGGGCACTGCATCCCGGTCGACCCATACTATCTCATCGAACGCGCGAAGCAGTCCGGCTTCGACCACAAATTCCTCAAGATCGCCCGCGAGATCAACAACTCCATGCCCGCCTACGCGGTGGAACTTCTCCAGGACGGTCTCAATACGCTCAAGATGCCCTTGAACGGAACAAGGGTCGGCGTCCTCGGCATCGCCTACAAGGCGAATATCGACGATGTCCGAGAATCCCCTTCCTTCGAGATCATCAAACACCTCAAGGAACACAAGGCGGAAGTCGTCACCTTCGATCCACATGTACCGGGAATGTCGAGCGTGAAAACGCTCTCAGCGCTCCTCAAGAAGTGTGATGCGCTCATCCTCGCGACGAACCACCGCGAATTCATTGACGCGATCACGCCGGAGCTCCTCGAGAAAAACGGTGTCAAGGCCATCGTCGACGGAAAGAACTGCCTCGACAAGAACGCCTTCCGAAAATCGAAGGTGTGGTATAAGGGAATTGGACGATAACCGAAAAAGCACAAAACCCAGTGCACAAAATTCCAAACAAAACACAAGAATGCAAAACACAAACTCCCGATTCACATCGTTTGTGTTTTCGAGTTTTGTGATTTGTGTTTTGTTTGTCTTTTTGTGTTTTGAATCCTTTGTGTTTTGAGAAACTATGTTTTTATTGCTTCGTCTTGCCATCTGGATCGCCGGCATCGCGACGCTCTCCTTCTTCGGATTGCGCTATTTCGGCTATGATATAAACTGGAACTACTGGGAGGAGCAGAAAGCGGACTGCCAGGAAAAATTCACGCAGTGTCAGAAGGATCTCCTCAAGACCGGCTACGACGGCGCCAAGGAGACCTGCGAATGGGACTGCGTCGACCCGAAGATCCTCATCAGAAAACAAGAGATAAGGAGTAAAGAGTAAACGACAAACGTATGCGGCTCATCGTCAACATCCCCGCCTATAACGAAGAGGAAAAAATAGGAGAAACCATCAAACGGATACCGCGAGCTTACCCTGACGTCGACGAGGTGATGGTACAGGTCATCGACGACGGCTCCCGCGATCGGACCGTCGAGGTCGCCAAGGAGGCGGGTGCGGATTTCGTCTACTCGAACGTGGTGAACCGCGGCATCGGGAAGACCTTCCGTCACGCTGTCAACCGCGCGCTCGAGAACGGTGCCGACATCATGGCGAACATCGACGCCGACGGTCAGTTCGATCCGAACGACATAGAGAAAATCATCCGCCCCATCCTCGACGGGAAGGCGGACCTCGTGAGCGCCGACCGGTTTTCCGACCACAAAGCCGAGAACATCCCCTTCGTGAAGGACATGCTCAACCGACTCGCCGCCTCGCTCATCAGCTGGTTCATGAAGGCTCCGATCTCCGATCTCACCTGCGGGTTCCGCGGATATTCCCGTGAGACGCTGCTGCGGCTCAACCTCCCGGGCGGATTCACCTACACGCAGGAAGTGATCATCGACGCGATCGGCAAGGACCTCAAGGTGCTCTGGATCCCGGTCAAGGTGACCTATTTCGCGGACCGGAAGTCCCGTGTCGTGAAGAGCGTCTGGAAATACGTCAACAACAGCGCGAAGATCATCGTGAAAACCGTGCGCGACGTCCGTCCGCTCAAGTTCTTCGGCATCCCGGGACTCGCGCTCATCATCGCCGCGCTCGTGGTATTCGCCTGGTTCCTCGTGCTCTATTTCCAGGATTACAAGATCACGCCGTTCCGCAACTGGCTCCTCGCCGCGATCACGCTCTTTCTCGTCGGTCTTCAGTTCTTCGTCTTCGCGCTCGTGGCGGACATGATCAAAACCAGTCGCAAGCTCACCGAGGACATGATGTACCTCGTAAAGAAGGAGAAGTACAGGAAATAATATGTTAGAAATCACAAAACACAGTGCACAAAATTCCAAACAAAACCCATAGAAACAAAACACAAACTTCCGACTCAGACTATTTGTGCTTTTAAGTTTTGTAATCTGTGCTTTGTTTGGTCTTTGTGCTTTGAAAGTTGTGCTTTGTTATGAAAATCCTCTTCATCTCCCGCGCCTATCCGCCGATACTCGGCGGAATCGAGAACCAGAACGCGGCGCTCGCCGAGTGGTTGCCGAAGCACGCGGAAGTCACCACGATCGCGAACAAGCGGGGAAAGAAGTTCCTGCCGGTCTTTCTTCCCTATGCCACGCTCGTCTCGCTCGTGCTTGCGCCGCGTCACGATGTCGTCCTGCTCGGTGACGGCGTACTGGGTGTCGTCGGATGGTTCCTCAAAATCATCTATCGGAAGAAACCGGTATTCTCGATCGTTCATGGCCTCGACATGAGCTATCCGTCCGCGTTCTATCAGACGTTCTGGGTAAAACGGTTCCTTCCCTCGCTTGACGGTCTCATCGCGGTGAGTTGCGCTACGAGAGACCTCGGCGTCGGGCGAGGCATATCCGTCGGAAAGTTTTCCGTCGTCCCGAACGGCATCGTACCCGTGGACGATCTGCAGATATTTACCGAAAAGGATCTCGAAGCGTTTCTCGGCATGCCGGTTTCCGGGAAACGTATCCTGCTTACCGTCGGGCGACTCGCGAAACGCAAAGGGGTCGCCTGGTTCGTCCGAAACGTCCTGCCGATCCTTCCCGAAAACGTCCTCTGTCTCGTCGCCGGTGCCGGACCCGAGGAAGACCATATCCGTGAAGCGATCCGCGAAAGCGGCATGGAGAAACGCGCGAGACTTCTCGGAAAGGTTTCGGATTACGACCGACTCATGCTCCTGCGCACGGCTCATCTCTTCGTACAGCCGAACATCCCCGTACCGCACGACATCGAAGGATTCGGTATCGCGCTCATCGAAGCGACCGTCGAAGGACTGCCGGTCATCGCCTCGCGTCTCGAGGGATTGCAGGAAGCGATCGCCGACGGACAGAACGGAATCCTTGTGGAGCCGGAAAATCCCGAATCGTTCAGGATCGCCATCGGAAAACTCCTCTCCGACGAGCCCGAACGGAAACGGTTCGGCAACCAGGCGAAGATCTTCACGCGCGAGCATTACCACTGGGAAAAGATATCGGCGCAGTATATCAAGATCCTTTCGGATTCAATTCCAAAATCCAAATGACAGATATCAAAGTGGGTGTTTCGGATTTATCATTTACGGTTTAGAATTCGATGTGGCATTTGAAATTTGAGTTTTGACATTCACGAATGCTCTTCCTTCTCTCCATCTCGCTTTTCTTTCTTTCCGGATGGCTTTTCCTTCGGGCCGTTTTCGGTCGTCATACGCCTCTTTCGGCCTTCGAAGCACTCCTGTTCTCGTTCACGCTCGGTGTAGCTGTCCTCGATTTCTCGATGATCGCGATCGGAACCGCCGGAATTCCGTTCTCCGTCCGAACCATCCTTTTCGCGTTTTTCACAGTTCCTGGGGCTCTTCTGTTCATCCGATACCTGTACGATTTTCTTTTCTCACGGACGAAACGAGCAAAAAATGCATCTTCTCCGGAATCCAAAACGGGATTTTCACCCTCACGAAACGAAGGACTCGCCTTTCTCGCCATTCTCGTCCTCACCCTGTTTCTCCGAACCTTCTTCCTTTCGGATGCCGGCCTTCCCACCTCGACCGACCTCGGACACCACATGTATTGGTCCAAACTCATCGTGGACCAAAGGACGCTTCCCGTATACGAAAAACGCGAGATCATCACGCTCGACGGACGACACGAACTCTCCGAACCGACCCCGATATCCGATTTCATCATCGGCGAACACCTGCCATTTTCGGCGATAGCCATTCTTTCCGGGAAAAGCTTTTTCTCCGCGTTTCCCATAAACACGCTCTATGTCATAAACATCCTCTCACTCCTCGCGCTCATGGCGCTCGTCGTCCGTCTCTCCGAAAATATCCTCTCCGGAAAACGCGGGCTCTCGCCGTTCGGTATCGGACTCGCCGTCCTCTTCCTTGCCGGACCGCTCTTCGCGTTCTCTTCCCCGGAGTCGAAATTCGTCTCCGGCGGCGTCGTCGGAAACCTCTTCGGGAATCTGTTCATTCCGCTCATTCTCCTCTCACTTTTCCGCGCACTCAGGGATAAGGATTCCCGATTCCTGAGCCTCGGGATCCTACTCTCGTTCACGCTTGCCTATACCCATCATCTCTCTTCCCTCATCCTTGCCTTCATTTTCGCAGGCATCCTCATTTCGCTCATCATCCTGTTCTATCGGGAAATCGTTCCGCTTGCGAAACGCATCGGAAAGCTCTTCTTCTCGCCATATCCGATATCCGCGCTCCTCTTCGCCGGTATCTTCTTCTTCCTCGTCGCCATGCCGACCTACATCGAGACGAACGCCGCGGAAACGGCACTCGGCGCACCGTCGAAATCGACACGAACCGGTCTCTCCTTTTTCCAGATATCCGACTCGGTCGGAGTTGTCCGGATAGCGCTCGGTGTCACCGCACTCCTCGTCGCCTTCTCCATACGCACCGTCCGGAATTCTTCCGCGTTCGCATTCGTGCTCGGCTGGTCCGGGTCGCTCCTTCTCATGACGCTCGCACCACATCTCGTATTTCTCGATATCCCGTCAAGCAGGATCGGATCGTATCTCTCCTTTCCCATGACGATCCTCGCCGGTATACTTGTCGCGGCATTCCCGACACTTCTCCGATCGACGACGGACCAGGGCACGCGTCCGGGGCTGCTTCCGGGACGACTCCTGCTCTTTTCGGCACTCCTCATCTTCGTCTTCACTACCTGGAACGGTACCGACGACAACCGGTCGTCCATACCTGGATCCGGAAAGGCGCGCGAAGTGGCGGAGCTTTTCGGTGCGTCCTCCTATCTCGCGAAGCGGCAATCGCCGGGCGACCTCTTTCTCAAGGACCACAACTATCTTCCGGCTGATGCCTGGATGAAACTCTTCTTCATGCGCGGGTACGAATATCCCCTCTCCCGAGGATTCTTCAAACGGTACGAGGACGAGACGAAGCCACGCGAACGATGCACGCTTCTCATGATATCGACTCCGAACCTTCCCGAAGGGAAACGCTGCTATGAGGATCTTCTCGTGAATCTGATTGCCGTGAACCCGACACATGATGCTTCCCAATTCGAAAAATCATCCTCCTTCTCCCGCATCTACGCCGGAGACCTGATACACGTCTATGAACGGAAATAGGTATAAAAAAATCATCGTGTCCCTTTTCACCAAAACCCTCTTCCAAGGGCGGCGCGCGTACGCCTTCCTCAAGGGTCGCGTACTCACGGAAACAGGGCTCGTCACCATATCCCTCACTCTCTTGGCAACGAGCGTGCTCTTTCTCGATACGAAAATCGGACGCGATCTCGACCCGGATTCCGGAAAAGACTGGTGGGCGCTCTCCTTTGAAACACGCGACCCGGACTCTCTTTCGTTCGCGATCGACAACCACTCCGACAGCCCGGAATTCTCATATGAGATCACCCGCGACAAGGTCGTTCTCGACGAAGGGACGGTTCCCGTACGAAAAGGAGAACGGAAAATCGTTTCCTTGACGGTAGACAACCTCACCGCGGGTCGGACGGTCATCACGGTCGAATCCGAGGACGGATCACGGAAGTCCGTCTATCGCGAACGATGATTCCGGGAGAAACCGGAAAAGAAAAACACCACGATATCATCGTATCGTGGTGTTCCGTTTTCCACCCCTATCGCCTGTAGCGTCGACGCATCTCCTGGAGATGCTC
>JAGOTT010000002.1 GCA_018061645.1 Candidatus Moraniibacteriota bacterium | reverse complement strand
CCAGTATACACCGGAAAGCTCAGACCTCAAAACACAAACTGCCAAACAAAGCCCGGAACTCAAAGCACAAACTCCGCCTGCTCGCGTTTCGATATCCCGTCATTGTGGGCGAAGCGCGGCAATCCAGAATTTTTCGACTGGATTGCCGCGTCACAGACTCCTCGCAATGACAGGGAGAACAACGGTTTTCATGTTTTCTCGATAGAGAAAAACCCTCTCTATGGAGGGTTTTCATGGTTTGCTGCCGGTCATTGCCGGCAGAAAGGAAGGAGAATTCGATCCTTGTCGTTTTTTGTGTCTGTTTTTATTGTGAAGGTACGCATGCCGCCTTGTTTCAGGCGGAGGAGAATTTCCGAAACCGGATATTCTCCCCTACCAAAAATTCTCAAGGACGGTCCTTTAAGATTTCAAGGACCGTCCTTGATCCGATTTTTATGAAGGGAACAGCCCTTCGCGGCGCTCGCGCGACAGGACGACCCCGGAAACGAGAACGATGGCCGACATCTGCGCCCCCGCGAACATCGCGGTCGCAAAAAGCTGCGCGGCATCATACGGACTTTTGATGATCAGGTTCCACATTTCGCCGACCGGCACAAATTTTACCGAGATGCTCTTCATGAAAAGCGCGATCCGGCCCTCGGAACCGTCCGACGGCTCGTCCGACACGGCGCCGGACACGACCGGCTCTTCGCCGCGGCACATCGACAGTGCCTGTTCCTTGGTCGCAAGCGGATCGACATCCTCCCCTGCCTTCGCGCCGAACATGGACACGACAAGCATCGTCTCACGACCTTCGAAGAAGACCTTGCCGACCGCCATGCCGACCTCGCGGAACCGCGGGTCGAGGATATTCTGACAATGCTTTTCGCTTTTCATCCAGGCATCATGCTCGCTTTTCGGATTCTTGAAGTGGATCGCGAGATTTTCGCCGGCGAACCGGTAGTCATATCCGGCGGCCTCGATGAACGACCATGGGGTCAGCTTCTCCGGCGACGTATGCGCGAAATAATTCTTCTTTTCCATGTCGGAAAGCTTCGCCTGCGCCGCCTTCGCGAGCGTTCCGTTCACCGTGAATCCCGGAAGTCCGCGCTCGGCGCGTTCCTGATTCATGAGATTGACCGCATCCTCCGCCCACGGAGAAAGCGATCCGGACGCGGAAACGTTCCTGACCGGAATCAGGATGAGTATCGAAAGAAGAAAAATTGTACTGATAATAGGCTTCATATGTGTTTTTGTTCTCGTAGGGCTAAAAAACGCAAAACGGGGATCCACCTCGTGGAATCACCCGTTTTTCAGCTCTACAATGCCATTATAGCACAGAAATCCGCTCTTGTAAAGCGGATTTCGAGTCCATAAAGTCCATCATGTCTCTCAAGTCGAAAAAAGTCGCTCCGATTTACTTTATAGATTTTACGAACTTTATGAACTTTTTACTTCCCTTTCCGGATATGGTCGTAGGCGGAGAGCGCGGCGACCACGCCCTGACCGGCGGAGATGTTGTTCTGACGATAGGGCGTATCGGTGATGTCACCGGCAGCGAAGACTCCTGGAAGCGATGTCGCAAACGTTCGCGCGTCGACTTTCACCTCGCCGTAGTCCGTGATATCGACGAGCCCCTTCGCGAGATCGGAATTCGGCACCATGCCGATTTCGACGAACACACCGTCGACGGGAAGGTCTCTCGTCTCTCCTGTCGCCGTGTCCTCGTATCGCATCCCTGTCACCTTCGTTTCACCGAGTACGACGACGGTCTTCGCATGATAGATGACGGATACCCGGCTGTCGGCGAGTATTTTCGCCTTGGTGACCTCGTCGCCTTTGAGCGTATCGCCGAGCGCAAGCAGCGTGACACTTGTCGCATACGGAAGGAGATCTTCCACCGCCTCGAGTCCGGAATTCCCACCTCCCACGACCGCAACCGACTTTCCCTTGAAAAACGGCGCATCGCAGGTCGAACAATACACGACGCCTTTCCCTTTGAATTCCTCCTCTCCAGGAACACCGAGATGCCGATGTTTCCCTCCCATGGCGAGGATGACCGTCTTCGTTTCATACGCCCCACCTTCGGTCGTGACGACATATCCCTTTTCACCCGCCTCGATTTTCGTCGCGCGTTCCTGTCTCACCTCGATTCCCTCCTGCGCACGCAGGTGCGCCTCGAATTTCTGTCCGAGTTGCCAGCCCGGGATGCTTATTTCGCCGATCCAGTTCTCGACCGTGGACGAAACCGCCGACTGCCCGCCGAAACTCTCGGAAATCACGAGGGTCTTCTGCTGCTTCCGTGCCGAATAGATGCCTGCGGAAACGCCTGCCGGTCCTCCTCCGATGATGATGACGTCGTATTTCATGGTATTTCCAGAAAAAAGTTATCGTCCGGACAGTATACGCGGGAATCATTTTTCCGGCAACGCCGCGACCGCTGCACGGAACCGCTCTCCACGGTCGAATTCATTGCTGAACAAGCCGAAGCTCGCGGCTCCGGGCGACAGAAGAACGACGTCTCCCGGCTCGGCCGATCGAGACGCCATCTCCACGGCTTTCGCCATCGAGTCCACAGTTTCGAATTTCGCATCAGGGGCATCCGTCATGATTTTCCGGAGTTCCCGTTTGATCGACTCGGTCGCCTCGCCTTTGAAGAAGACGACTCCTTTGGTTCTCGCGAGAATCTCCTCGGCGAACGACCCGAAGGAAAGGTTCTTGTCGGCGCCACCGGCGAGGAGGATGATCGGTTTTCCAGGAAATGACCTCAGAGCGGCGACGGCGCCGTCCGGGCTCGTCGCCGCGGTATCGTTGTAATAGGAAACCCCGCGTTTTTCGGCGACAAGCTCAAGGCGATGCGGAACGCCGCCAAACGATCGGACCGCCTCCGCGATAGCGTCCGGATGGATTCCCCGGAGAAAAGCGACGAGGCCGGCGGCAAGCGCATTCGCCCGGTTATGATCTCCGGGAACGGCGATATCGCCGGATGTAAACATGACAGTCTCTTTCCCGTCGATGCGGACGATCGCGTGGTCGTCGCGGAAAAAGGAACCATCACCGGGAATGTCTCCCTGGATGGAAAACAGGAACGTCCTTCCGACGGATTCCTTCGAAAGCATCATCGTCGTTTCGTTATCGGCATTGAACACGGCGATATCGTCCTTTTTTTGAAACCGATAGATATATTCCTTGTCCTTCCGATATGCAGAAACGGTCTTGTAGTAGTTGAGATGATCCGGATACAGGTTCGTGAACACGGCGACCTCGGGACTCCTCTTCAGCCGACCGAGTGCCGAGAGCCGCCAGCTGGAAAGTTCGAATACCACCGTATCTTCGGGGCGGATCTTCTCGAGCATACCGAGCACCGGCACCTGGCTGATACCAACCCGCGCTACCGGACGCTTCGCATGCTCGAAAATATGCGCGATCATCGACGCGGTCGTCGTCTTCCCGCGCGTTCCCGTCACGCCGATGACGGGGTTCCTACAGAACATGAAAAAAAGACCGGAGTCCATCTCCACCGGAACGGCGCTTTTTTCCGCGAGACGAACATACTCGTTCGTCCACGGTATGGCGGGATTTTTCACGACGAGATCGGTCCGCAAAAAATCCTCCGGGCGGTGCGCCCCGAGTACATAGGTGATGTTCCGATATTTCTCGAGGTGCTTGAGCGACGAAAGAAGGCCTTCGCGCTTCTTCACGTCCGTCACGATGACCTCGCGGACACCCGAACGCTCGAGAAACTCGACCGTTCCGACACCGCCTTCGTTCAACCCGAGACCAAACACGGTCACGCGCTTCCCCTTGAGATCGGATGGTTTCATACCGCTTCCATAAAAAAGACGCGATGCGGACCGATTCGGTCGGCATCTACCAAAGGGAGAATCCGGATTTCTTCCGGATGACTTCACCCTGACGCGCCCCGTTCCAGGATCCGCCCTCGACGGATATGACCCCGTTCACGAGAACGAACCGGATGCCGTCCGGATATTGATAGGGATCTTCCATGGTCGCCCGGTCGGCTATCGTTTCCGGGTCGAACACCACGATATCAGCCCGATGCTTTTCACGCAAGAAACCCCGATCTTTCATGGAAAATTTGACCGCCGGCTTTCCGGTCATCTTATGAACGGCTTCCTCCCAGGAAATCGCCTTTTTCTCCCGGACGTACTCCGCGAAGACCTTCGGGAACGTGCCGAAGTTCCGCGGATGCACGAGGTCGCCGGTTGCCGCATGCTCCTTCGCATAGCCGACACCGTTCGAACTGACGATCGAAAACGGGTGTTGGATGGCCTTCATGACATTCTGCTCGCTCAACACCTCGAGCGACACGATGGCACGCCCCTCGCTCGCGAGCAGCACGTCGATGACCGCATCCTCCGCGGATTGCCCCTGGGTTTTCGCGATCTCGTCGATGGACTTTCGGGACATCATCCTGTTGAGGGTCGAGACGGAAATCTTCATCTGGGAATAATCGTACCCGCTCTCGCGCATATCGCGGATGACCGCCGTACGTACCTTGAAATCGCGGAGACGATGGAGCATCGCCGAACGGCCGCTCTCGGTCACCCATTCCGGAAGAAACGTGTAGAGGACGGACCCGCTCGTCGTATACGGATACACGTCGAAACTGACGTCAAGACCGTTGAGACTGGCGTTCTTGATCGCGGAAAGCGCTTCCTCGAAGAGATGCCAATTCTGCTTTCCGACCGCCTTCAGATGGGATATATGGAGCGGTGAACCTGCCTCCTGCGCCGTCATGATGGCTTCCTCGACCGAACGGAGGAGATGCTCCCCCTCGTCGCGGACATAGGTCGCGTACACGCCTCCCTCGTCCGAAACGAGCGACAGCAGATCGACGATTTCCTCCTTTTCCGCAAGCCGCGCATGCGTATATTTCAGTCCGGTCGAAAACCCGATCGCACCTTCCTTGAGCGCCGTCTTGAGGAGTTTCCGCATCGCGCCGAGATCCTCCGATTCGGTTTTCCGGGTCGGATTCTTGAGCACGCCGCGCCGTATCGTCCCATGTCCCGCAAGCGTCGCGAAGTTGACCGCAAGCCGGCGCCCTCCCACTTCCCGGAGGAATTCTTCCATGGAAAGCCAGTTGAAGTTGATCTTCTCGACGTCCGTCCACTTCTGGATCGCGCGGATGATTTCCGGTTCCGTCAGAGGAGCGAGCGATGCTCCGGAATTTCCGCCGACGATGGTCGTCACTCCCTGCAAGAGCATCCCGTGAAGCCCGGGATTGCGGAATATCTCCCAGTACGTATCCGAATGATTGTTCACGTCGATGAATCCGGGGACGACATACAGGCCGTCGGCATCGATGATCCTCTCCGCCGTCTCGCTCCGGAGATCGCCGATCGCCACGATATTCTCCTCCTTCACGGCCACGTCCGCACGGAACATAGAGCTCCCCGAGCCGTCGATCACCGTACCGTTCCTGATGAGAATGTCATACATAGCAAGATGAAAATGTAAAAATCAAAGGCAAAAATTCAGGTGTTCCGACACGCCGAACTCAATAATTTTCCATTTTGAGATTTTCATTTTCCATTTCTGTCAGATTCGCTCCGCGAGTTCCACGAGTCGGTTGGAATACCCCCACTCGTTATCATACCACGCCATCACCTTCACGAGATCGCCATCCACGACCTTCGTCAGAGGGAGATCGACAATGGACGACGCCGGGTTGCCGATGAAATCGGAAGAAACGAGCGGCTCATGCGTCACCGCAAGCACGCCCTGAAACCGGCTGTCTCGGCTCGCTTTCTCAAGCGCGGCATTCACTTCCTCCGCGGTCGTCTTCTTCTTCACGAGGAACGTGAAATCGGTAAGCGAGACGACAAGCGTGGGAACACGAACCGAAAGACCGTCGAATTTCCCGGAAATCGAAGGCATGATACGTCCTACGGACACGGCGGCGCCGGTCGTCGTCGGCACGATGTTCTGCGCGGCAGCACGCGCCCGCCGATGATCCTTGTGCGGCCCGTCCTGGATATTCTGGTCCGCGGTGTACGAGTGGATCGTCGTCATCATCGCCTTTTCGATCCCGAATGCCTCTTCCATGACCTTTGCAACCGGTCCGATACAGTTCGTCGTACATGATGCGTTCGAAACGATCGCCTCCCCCGCGTAGGCGTCGTCATTCACCCCGATGAGATAACTCGCGATTTCCCCCTCCCCTTTCGGCGGCGCCGAAAGCACGACTTTTTTCGCACCGGCCGTGATATGCGCTCCGGCCGAATCCCCGTCCACGAACCGCCCTGTACATTCGAGCACGACATCCACCCCGAGATCCTTCCACGGGAGCTTGACCGGGTCCTTCTCGCACAGTACCGGATAATCCTTCTCGTCGACGGAAATCTTCCCGTTCTCGGCAGACACCTTCTTCCGGTACGCGCCATAGGCGGTATCGTATCTCAGGAGATGCGCGAGTGTCAGCGCATCACCGAGATCGTTGATGGCGACCACCTCGATATTCTTGTTTTGAAGAGCGATCTTGAACGCCGCCCGCCCGATCCTCCCGAACCCGTTGATTGCAATCCGTTTTTTATCCATAATTTTTCATTTTGATGTTTCAATTTTACATTTCCTACGCTTTCCCCTCGCTTCCGAGCATCCTGATTTTCTCCATGACGGTCTCCTTGACCGCCTCGCGCGCCTCTCCGAGCACATCGCGGATATCGGTCTTTTCCCCTTCCTCGAGCAGCCGCGAGAGCGTCCCGATGAACGCGAGCTTCGTCGCCGTGTCGACATTGAAACAGGAGATACCGAGCTCGATCACCTTCTTCGCACGACCATCTTCCCAATCGGACGCTCCGTGAAGCACAAGCGGAACGGAAACCATACTTGCTATCTTCGCAAGCCGGTCATAATCCGGCTCTTCACGTTCCTTCGTGAACCCGTGCGCGTTGCCGATCGCGACCGCAAGCGTGTCGATACCGGTCTCCTGAACGAACTCCGCCGCCTGAGTCGGATCCGTCATATATTCGTTCCAATCGATATCGCCCCTAACTTCCGAGAGATACGGCACGTTGCCGAGCTCCCCCTGCACGGAAACACCCTTCGCCTTCGCGAGTTCCACGACCTTTTTCGTCGTCCGGAGATTGTCGTTGTACGTCTTGCGTGACCCGTCATACATGACCGACGGGAACCCGAGTTCGATCGCCCGCTCTACTATTTCAAGACTCTTTCCGTGATCGAGATGAATGGAGACCGGCAATTTCGGAAAGTAGAATTCCGCCATATTTTTGACGAGCTCGAACATGACCCGGCCGCCGGCGTAATCGAGCGTCTTTTCGGTCATCTGGACGACCACTGGCGAAGACAATTCCCCGGCCGCTTCCAGTATGGCCTTCGTCGTCTCGAGATTGACGGTATTGAACGCGCCGACCGCGTATCCGCCTTTCTTCGCTTCCTCAAGGATGGCTTTCGTGCTTACGATCATAGGGATTTCATGTTATACCGGCCATTTCTTATCGGTCTTCTCTTTCTCCGCGACAAGCATCTCCTTTTCATACGATTCGAGGCGCTCCGCCATCTTCACGACTTCATATGGAAACAGACTTTCACGCCCGACCAGCACTCCGTCCATATGTGCCTCGAAACAGACCCTTTCGAGCAGCGCGGTCTTCACGGAACCACCGTAGAGAATCGGGATGCGATCCGCTACCGCCGCGCCGCATGAGGCGGCGATTGTCCGATACATGATGACTTTCGCCTGGAGAATCTCCCCCGCATCCGGGGTCTTATCCGTACCGATCGCCCATCGTGGCTCGTACGCGATGATGATTTTCTCCGCCTGAAGCGACGAAAGTTCGCGGAACGGTTCCAGAAGCTGCGCCTCGAGCACCTCGGCTATCTTTTCCGAAGACCGCTCATCCGCCGTCTCTCCGACACAGAGCACCGGCCGGAGATTCGATCGAAGAGCCGCATGAACCTTTTTCGCGACATCCTCATCCGTCTCCCTTCCGTACGTCCGTCGCTCGCTGTGCCCGACGATCGCATACTCGACACCGATATCCTTCAGCATGGATGGGGATATTTCTCCGGTATACGATCCCTCCTTCTCCCAAAAGACATCCTGCGCCCCGAGCGCGATGCCTTTCGACAACTCGCGATGGAACCGGTCAAGGTGAATGAACGGAGGAGCAACGACGATTTCGACATGTTCGAAATGCCTCCCCGCCGTCTCCCGTTTGAGTACAGACAGATACTGATCCGCCTCCTCCTTCGAGGAGAGGTTCATCTTGAGATTTCCGATGAGATACTTTTTCTTCATGACAATTGGGATCGCAGGAATTCCGCCGCTTTCTCCGGCTGTATCGTCGAAACCTCGATGCCGTTCGAGAGCTCGAATCCGCCCCAGATACTCGTCCTCGGTAGGATCTCGAAATGCCACCGGTAATGCGGATAGTCTTTCCCGTCGCACGGCGCAGCATGGAGATAAAAATTATATGCCGGATTCCCGAGACCCTTCCAGATGCCGAAGAGTCCTTTCTGCAAGGCCTCCGCAAGCGCGAGTTTCTCGTCGTCGATAATCCGTTCGAAATAGGGGTTTCCCGACTTCGGAAGAATCCATGTCTCGAAAGCCGCTCTCGACGCGAACGGGCAGAAGACGATGAAATGTTCGTTCTCGAACACGACCCGGGTCTTCTCCTTCGACTCGTATTCGGCGATCACCTGGTAGACATTCTCGCGGTTGTTCTTGTGATAGAGCTCCGCGCCGTCGAGCTCCAACTTGAGGTATGGCGAGATGACCGGAATCGCCATGAGCTGGGAGTGCGGATGCGATATCGATGCGCCGGATTCCCTGCCGTGATTATGGAAAATCTGTATGGAATTCACGCTTTTCCTGCTCATGAGCGACATGTATCGATCATGGTACGCATCCACCACTTCCGCCACCTGCCACAGCTCGAGCTCCGCGATGGACTTCTCCGGGTCGTGCGTGATGACGACCTCGTGATATCCGACTCCGGACATCGCGAAATACGGTCCCTCGGAGAGATCACGTGGCGCACGACCACGGGTAAAGGCCGGAAATTTGTTCGGGATGACGGCGAGACTCCACTCCCCGTCCGGCTTCGTATAAAGCAGTACCGGTTCTTCCTGGTCGCTCGCCCGGAGATCCAGAAAAGGATCGTCCACGTCCGGGTTGTCCTTCGCGCGCGACGTCGAAACGAAATCTTCCGGGCGCTTCGCGCGTCCGGTGGCGATGACGACCCAGTCCCCGGTCACGATATCCTGTCGCAGTTCCGATTCGGACGGTGCGGCGACTTTCTTTGTCTGTTCGATTTCTATTTTCACACGTTTTTTGTTCGTTTTTCAGGATTTCCGTCTATTCGGATACTGCCGACCGCTTTCCCCCTTCCCCGAGCCCATACGCTCCGACCCAGAGCCGCATCCTGGTCTTCCAGAGATCGATCAATACCTGCGTGAACCCGTTTTTCCCGGTCAATCCGACCGTCGATCCTTCTTCGTTCATCCAGCGGACCGGCATCTGTCTCACGGAAAACCCAAGTCGCTCGGCAAGTGCGATGAGTTCGAAATCGAATCCGAAGCGGTCGACGACCATCCGAGAGGCGACCGCCTCCGCCGCCTCGGCGGAGAGCACCTTGAACCCGCACTGCGTATCGGGATACCGCCAGAGTCCGAGCGTGATACGGATAAGCCAGTTCCCCATATCCCCCATGATTTCCCGGTGCCTCGGCTGATGCACCTGGATATACGATTCCGGCAAGTCCCGCGATCCGATAACGACATCCGCGCCCTTCCGGAATTCCGGCTCGAACGAGTCCCAGTGCGTGATGGATGTCGACCCGTCCGCATCGAGAAAAATCCGATACGCCCCCTTGGCTTCGAGCAGTCCCTGACGGACGACATAGCCCTTGCCATGGTTCTCCTTGTTTTCGATCACGCGGAGATTCGGGATGGAAAGCGCGTAATTCCGCGCCACTTCCGCAGTATTGTCCGGGGATCCGTCAACTACCACGAGAATCTCGTATGAGAAATTTTTGCTCTTCAGATATTTGTCGATCTCGAGCAGGTTCCGTCCGATCCGCTCCCCTTCCTTGTACGACGGAATGACGACCGAGAGGTATGTTCCATTCTCTGCCATAGGAAAATCCGATCACTTATTTCTTTTTCCATTGTACTACAGAATGAACAGTTCATAAAGTCCATCAAGTTTTTAAAGTCTTTCAAGTCCATAAAGTAAAGAAAGCCCCTAAAATAAGAGGCTTTCTTTATAACTTTACAACTTTACGAACTTGATGGACTTTCAGCTCACTGTCCCGGCGCCACTTCCTTCCAGTTCATGTCGCAGTATCGAGTGCCTGTTCCCGCCGCACAACTCACTCCGCATCCGCTCGTCCAAGTTTCAGTCGGACAGTGCTGCGCTTTTTCGTCGTTACAGGAGGAGCATGCTGGAGTATAGAGGGTGGTAAATCGCATTGAGGCGTTACCAGATGCCGTCACGATCGAAACATCCTCGCTTTGAGTAGATGCGACGGCGTTCGCCTGGAATTCTCCCTTTGTCGCTGTCGGAGTCACAGCATCATTCGGAGTATCCCCTGCAGAGAAGCTCGTAGTACCAAGCGCGGTGATATCCCCGGAAGCCATCGAACAATCAGGAGCGGAATTATGACAGGATACGAGTTGACGGGTTTCGGTCGGGTTGAAGCTTATAACCCCGCCATTAAAATTGAGACTTCCACTATCGCAGGAATTGAGACAGACCTTGAGGGTGTTCGGGGGAGGCAACGCGCCCCCGACCGACGCACGGCTGAAATCGATCCAACCGAGATCGCTCGACCAAGCATAGCCCAATAACTTATCCGGATCCGGTGTTGCATCAACGGTCACACTATAAGCTGGAGCCGCTCCGGAGAGACTGATACATCCGTCAAACCCACCGGCATTTCCTGCTGCCATCGCAGTTTTTATGGAAAGAATCCTCGCTCCGCCGGAAATACTACTTCCGGTCCGTGTCGCCTGTGCAAGCACTGGGGCACAAGGATTTACTCCCGATAGATCGGCGCCGTTGAAACTGATCCAACCGAAATTTTCCGACCAGGCATAGCCGGAAAGCGGACCGTTACCGGAAGGGATATCCACTCCATAACTCGCGGTCGCGCCTGCCGGACATCCCGGATGCGCTGCCACTTCGGAGGCCTCGATGGTTCCATTGTTGTTCGTATCACAATCGGTGCTGTTGAAGCTCACCCACCCAAGACCGGATTCATCTCCATCCAATACCCCGTTGTTCGGTGCGGCACCACCATTCGTATCGGCAACCTCGCTTCCGCCCCACAACCAGCCGGAACCGGTTTCCATTCCTGCGGAGGCGGAGCGGATCGCGACACCGGCACCGAGCGCGAACGCCAGAACCGCGAATGTCCCGAATATCTTTCTGAATGCTTTTGTTTTCATAATTTCCTTCCGTTATTGTTTGGAAAGGGCCTCGAGCTGCTTCGCTATCTCCTCCTGGGTCGGCTTCGGAGCGGGATTCTTGGCATCCTCGGCAGCAAGCGCTTCGAGCTGCTTTTGGATTTCCTCCTGGGTCGGCTTCGGAGCGGAGTTCGCGGCGTCTTCCTTGGCAAGCATTTCGAGTTGTTTCTGGACATCCTCCTGGGTCGGCTTTCCCTGCGCGGTACCCTTATCGGGAGACATCGGCTGCGCCGGATCCTGCACCGGCTCTTTCATAAGACGAAACGAGAGAAGGAGTATCGCGATAATCATGATGACGCCGAGCACGAGAAGGAGCCATTTCAACTGCTTCCGCTTGAGCGGGTCTCCGAGTGGTCTGTCTACGAACATATGATTTTTTATTTTAAATTTATCCGGGAGAATTCCGTTCTATTTCATCTGAAGATAGCTATGGAGATGTAAGGCTCATCACAAACGTCGTTTATCCAACCTCTCCTCTTTTAAATGTAGCTAATTTTTTATACAGCTGAAAGCACCTCTTACATCACAGAAGCCACCGTCTACTGACGAAGTCATGTTTCCTTTTCTTGTCGTACCTGCTGGACAATTTGACGTCGTTAGCGTAGTTCCGCAAGTGACGATATTCACACTCGCCCCTCCCCAGCATTCAGCGGAATATCGTGAGGATGCTACACTATGAAATTGGCTACAACCGGCAGCCACCGCTCCCGTAGGTATATTGGAAAAAATTGCCCAACTGCCGACTTTTCCATCCACATACCCCTTCGTCGCCGCATCATTGTTGCCTGTCGGAGTTGCGAGGTTGATGATCCTGTTCGTGGTATTCATGTCGAGGTTCTGCGTCGCGGTATGGTTCCAGGAAATCGTCCCCGCTCCCACGATCGGATTCGGGGAAAGCGTGATACCGTTCCCCGCGGAGAGCGATGTCACCGTCCCCGACCCGCCGGCCGGCCAACTCCCCTGGCACACGCCGTTTATGCACACCCTCTTGCCGGACAAGTCACCGTTCGTCGTGGTGATATTCCCGTTCGTCGTGGTGTAGTTCCCGACAGCGGCGATGCCATTGACGAAACTCGTACTTGCGGGATCGAGATAGTAGCCGACGTTGTTGTTGTCATAGAAGGTGTTGGCGTAGACGGCTCCGGCACTGGAGACATTGAAGCCTCCCATATTGAGATTCTGCGTCGCGGTGTGGTTGCCGAGATTATCACCGGAACCACCTCCGCTCGGCCAGCTGTTGATACAGCTTGCGCCGATGCAGAACTGCGGCGCGGTAACACTGGTGCCGGACGTGATGTTGCCGTTGGCGGCGAGGTTTCCCGTCTGACCGATGAAGAGTTTCGGCGACCAGGATCCGTTCAGGGTCCAGAATTCGAATTCCTGTCCTCCGTGGTCATAGCCGAATGCCGCCTTGTTCGCGCTTCCCTGCCAGTTTCCGACGCTGAACTGAAGATTGCCCATCGCGCCGGCGTTCCCGACACGTATATTCACCGCGGCGACACCGTTCGCGCTGTCGGCGATATTCTCGACGACAAGCTGTCCGTTGGTTCCGTCGGCATTCGGATTATTGAAGAGCACGTGAAGTTTCCTGTTCGGAGCCGCGGTGCCGATACCGACATTGCCGTTCGGGACGAGGAGTCCGTTCGCGTATGCCCCGCTCGTGTTGAGCGCGAGGTTTCCAGCCTTACTCTGTCCGACATCGCCGACGGTGATCGGTCCCGAGACGTTGCCTCCGGGAGGGGCTTGGGTCGGAGCGGTCCAGGCTTGGGCGAACTGGAGTCCGAATCCGAGGATAAGTCCCAGGGAGACGACCTTGAGCCAGTATGAGACTTTCATCGCGAACGATTGTTTCGTATGCATACGGTTTCTGTTAACTGTTACTTGTTGACTGTTTCCTGGATGCATTATCCCACGATTTGATTTTTTTGCAACTGCCGGAAAACTCGGGATTCTTCGCGGAGCCTATCCGCCTTTGGCGGACTCAGGATGACGAAAACTCAGTTCGTCACCAGGAACCGCGAAACGATCTGCTCGAGTTCCTCGTCGGAATAGTATTCGACGACGATTCTCCCACCCTTCCCCGCCGGCTTCACGGCGACCTTGGTCCCGAGCGCGGACGAGAGCCTGTCCGCCTTCTCGGCAAGCTCCGGTGGGAGCGTCGAGATGTGTCGCACGTGAGGCCGGACAGACACCTCCCGCGCCTTCGATTCCGTCTCACGAACCGTCATTCCGGTCTTCACGATCATCTCAAACAAAGCGCGTTGTTTCTCCGGATTCTCTATCGAGAGAAGCGCCTTCGCATGCCCCTCGGTGATCTTTCCCTCGGAAATCGCGCGTTGGATCTCGATCGGGAGCGAAAGCAGCCGAAGTAGGTTCGCGACCGCACTCCGGCTCTTCCCCATCTTCTTCGCCGTCCCTTCCTGCGTCAATCCGAATTCGTCCATGAGACGCGCATACGCTTTCGCCTCCTCGATCGGATCGAGGTCGTGCCGCTGAACATTTTCGATGATCGCAAGCTCGAGTTTCTCGTTCTCCTTCGCGTCACGGACGAGTACCGGCACCGTCGCGAGTCCGGCGAGTTTCGCCGCCTGGAGCCGACGTTCTCCAGCGATCAGCTCATACTTCCCGTCCGGAAGCGGCGAAACTATGAGCGGCTGCAGGATACCGTGCTCTTGTATCGAATTCGCAAGCTCGCGAAGCTTTTCCTCGTCGAACCGGATCCGCGGCTGGTGCGGGTTCGGAACGATCGACATGATGTCGGCCTCGACGACCGAGTTCATCAGGATTGAAACCGGAGAAACCTCCGATTCAGGCTCACCGGAAAACGAAGCACCCGAGGAAACAACCGGTTTCGAAATTTCGGCAGAAAGCGGCTTAATCACCCCGGATACAGGGAAACTCTCCTTTTCCACGGCGCGAAGCACCATATCCTTGAATGGCGAATCGCCTCCGGTTTTTTTCGGCGGGATAAGCGAGGAGAGTCCCCTCCCGAGTCCGTGCTGCTGAGCCATAGGGAAATCAAAATGGAAACGTCAAAATGGAAAATCTTCCATACCGATCACATTGTACACCGTAATTTTGATTTTTGATATTTTCATTTTTCATTCTCCCGGGAAATGATTTCGCGAGCGACCGCCTTGTACGCGCGGGCGCCTTTGGAGAACGCGTCGAAATCAAGGATGGACTTCCCATACGAAGGGGCTTCGGCGAGTCGGACGGAACGCGGCACGATCGTCTCGAACACCGGCCCCGGAAAATGTTTCTGCACTTCCGACACGACCTGCCGTGCAAGGCGGTTCCGCCGATCATAGAGCGTGATGAGCGCCCCCATGATCTTGAGATTCGGCTGAAGTCGCTCCCGAACGAGTTCCACCGTCCCCAGGAGCTGCGAGAGTCCTTCGAGTGCATAGTATTCCGCCTGCACCGGTATCACGACCTCGTCGCTCGCCACGAGCCCGTTGACCGTGAGGAGCCCGAGTGACGGTGGAGAATCGATAAGGATATAATCATAGAACGTCCGTACCTGCCGCAGAACGGAATAGAGCCGGAATTCACGTGCGTCGATATGTACCATCTCGATCTCCGCGCCGGCCAAGTCCTGCGCCGCAGGAATGATATGGAGATTTTCGGTATCGGTCGAGAGGATGATTTCGCGCGGCGAAAGCCCGCCGATCATGGCATGATAGAGATTCTTCTCGAGCCCCCGTGGGTCGATGCCCAGGCCCGACGAGGCGTTCCCCTGGGGATCAAGATCGACGAGGAGTACTTTTTTCCCGAAATGCGCCAAATACCGGGCGACGTTGATCGTCGTCGTGGTTTTCCCTACCCCGCCCTTCTGGTTCACGAATGCGACGATCTTAGCCATAATCAGCGAACAATAAACAGGGAGCAACGAACATCCGAAGAGGGAACGAATGGGTTCTGTTCCCTGTTCATTGTTCCCTGACAGTATACGTCATTGACACACTCTTTTCAATTGCCTAGACTTTCATGATTGCATTGCTTCATTGCCACATTACCGAAAGAAACGATTAGGTAGATATTTTTTACTAACAATGCAATAATACAGCCATAAAATGATGGAATCCTGCCGGGATGGCGGAATGGTAGACGCACGGGACTCAAAATCCCGCGCTGGCAACAGCATGAGAGTTCGAGTCTCTCTCCCGGCACAAAAAAAAACGGCTATGCGGCCGTTTTTCCGTTTTCA
Organism: Candidatus Moraniibacteriota bacterium; assembly: GCA_018061645.1. GTDB lineage: Bacteria > Patescibacteriota > Minisyncoccia > Moranbacterales > UBA1568 > JAGOTT01. The sequence continues at coordinate 80,189 of JAGOTT010000002.1, read as the reverse complement.
AGCGCGAGCGTCACGACCCGCCGAAGGAGGCATGCGACCGTGACCGGACCGACGCCACCGGGAACCGGTGAGAGAAACATATTTTCATCGCTTCCGTCGATGGACACGTCCCCGACGATTTTCCTGTCTGACGGAGCGATGCCGCCGTCGATCACGACCACACCTTTTTTGAACATGTTTTTCGAAAGAGCTTCCGGCTTCCCGAGCGCGGTGAACACGAAATCAGCCCGACTGATCGTCGATCGGCTCGAACCGATATCATCGGAAAATACATACTCCGACTGTACGCCTTCCTGCCGAAGCGCATCCACCATCGTTTTCCCGAATCGTTCGGAATTCACAAGTACGACACCGGACTTCTCCGAAAAAGGCACGCCCGAAGATTTCGCAAGCTCTATCATCGCCTCCGGAAACACCGGCACAGAATGTAACATCATCTCACGACCGTGAGTTCGTGTTACATTTTTTTCATCGAGAAGGAATCCGTCGGCATCCTTCATGGGGTCGATCGCAGTGATAATCCGGTCGGCATCTATTCCGGGAGGAAGCGGCAATTGTACGATAATCCCATGAACGCTCTCGTCTTTGTTCAGCTTCCGAACAGCATCAAGGATATCCGCTTCCGTCGCGAAGACAGGAAGTTCCGTCTTCACGAAACGGAAACCGAGTTCGCTCGCACGCGACTCCTTTATGCCGACGTAAATCCGCGACGCAGGGTCGTCCCCTACCAACACGACACCGAGTCCCGGAACGACTCCCGAGCCTTTTATTTTCTCTCTTGTCTCGGAAAGAATTTTTTCCGAGACCGGTTTTCCAAATAGAAGAGGCATGATTTCGATCCTAGATTCTTCACTTCGATCAGAATGACAAAACTTTCAAGAGAAATCAGAGAATGAACAGGAAAAAGAGCGCGGCGATAAACATCCGGTACACACCGAACGCGATGAACGTGTGCGACTCGGCGAATCGGAGAAAGAACTTCACCGCAAGGATCGCGACGAAAAACGCGACGATGAACCCGACCGAAAGCAATCCCCATTCCGAAGAGGCGAAGCCCGCGCCGTTCTTCCAGATATCGATGGCGGTCGCAGCGATCATCGTCGGCACGGCGAGGAGAAACGAGAATTCGACGGTCGCGCGACGTTTCATGCCGAGCGCGAGCCCGGCGAGAATGGTCGCTCCCGCCCGGGACACGCCGGGAACGACCGACAACGCCTGGAACATGCCGACGAAAAACGCCGTCCGGCGTGGAAGCGTGGAGAGGTCATCGACGGCATCCGGTTTCTCCTTATGGAACCACTCGAAGAGAATGATGAGCATGCCTCCGAAAAAAAGCGCCGCAACCACGACGGCTTCCATGGCGAAGAGCGACTTGATCCACGGATACAGCGAGCCTCCGATCAGTATCGCAGGCAGAAGCGCGATCGCTATCCGCTCCATGACTGCCCGATTCAGAAAGAGTTTCCGCCAGTACAGGGCAACGATAGCCAGGATCGCACCGAGCTGGATCACCACCTCGAAACTCGGCAGAAACCCAGTCTGCTCGAGTCCTAGAAATTTCGCCGTAAGGATGAGATGCCCGGTCGAGGAAATCGGAAGGAATTCCGAAAGACCTTCCACTATGCCGAGAAGAATTGCGTCACTATAATTCATATTTCTTATTTCGTTGCGAAAACATATTGGATATCAGCCTCACCACTCGGAATTTCCAATTTCTGATTCTTAATTTTCAAACAATGATCAAATTCCTTAATTCTCAAATTTTAAAATTGAATCATTGAAAATTGTTTAGAAATGAGAAATTGAAAACTTGAAATTTTAGAATAGTGTTCCGGTCGATTCCAAAAGCGGCGCATGCTCGTTTTTCGCGGATTCGAGCAGCTTCTTTTGTCCGTTCAGCCCCATGATCGTATCCCAGTTCCGGAGCTCCGGATACCGCTTCAGGATCTGCTCGAGAATCTCGACCGTCACGCGGACATCCCCCGCGCCGGTATGCGCGCTGTCGTGAGTCTTTCCGCAATAGAGCCTGTATGCGGCGGAAAGGTTACGAGGTGCGAAATTGTCACGCGGGACGATCTTGTGATAGAGGATCTTCGCGTCGAGCACGCGCTTCTGGGAAAATTCGAAATTTTTCCCGACGGTCGAGAATTCCCCTCGCAGAAACGGCAAATCGAACCCGAGCACGTTGAACCCACCGACATCCGCCCCGTCGAAGACGCTCCACAGTTCGTACGCGAGTTTGGCGAACGACGGCGAATCCTTCACATCCTCGTCGCTTATGCCGTGCACGCGTTTGGCATCCTCGGGAATGGATTTTCCCGGGTTGATCCGGGCCACGGATGACTGGATCTCTCCGGATGGAAGGATCTTCTCATAGGCTATTTCCACGATGCGATCCTCGCCCGGCGTGAGTCCGGTCGTCTCAAGGTCGAAGATGATGACCGGCCGATCAAGCGGCAAAAAATCCGGTATGCTCGTTTTCATGTGATTCAGATGACGATATTGACGATGCGACCGGGAACGACGATAACTTTTTTCGGTTCCTTCTCCTCCAAATATTTCCGCACCTTTTCATTCGAAAGCGCCTTCGATCGAAGCGTTTCCTCCGAAGCATCCCTCGCGACTGTGATGATATCACGCACTTTCCCGTTCACTGAAACCGCGATTGTCACCTGCATTTCGACCGCCTTCTCCGGGTCGTACTGCGGCCATTTCTCAAGGAAGATCGACTGTTCGTTTCCCGATCTTTCCCAGAGTTCTTCCGCGATGTGCGGCGCGAAGGGAGAGAGGAGGATAAGAAATTCCCGATACACGATGTCCGATACATGATTCTCCTTCTCCATCGCATTCGCAAGAATCATAAGAGCGCTGATCGCGGTATTGAACTTGAAATCGTCGACATCTTCCGTCACCTTTCTGATCGTCCGATGAACAGCCGCTTCAAGTTTTTCGTTCCCACTCGTTCCTCTCTCCTTGTTCCTTGTCACTTTCTCGGAAAGCTTCCATATCTTATCCAGGAATCGCCGCGTCCCGACGAGTCCTTCGGTATTCCAGGCGATGTTCTGCGTGAACGGTCCCATGAACATTTCATAGAGCCTGAGCGCGTCCGCGCCGAAATCCCTGATGATATCGTCCGGATTCACCACATTCCCCCATCGCTTCGACATCTTCCGCCCATCGGATGCATTGATGAGTCCGACGTGAACAAGCCTCTTGAACGGCTCATCGGTCGAAACGACACCGATATCGAAGAGAAACTTATGCCAGAATCTGGCATAGAGGAGATGTCGCGTCGCATGCTCCGCGCCACCCACATAAAGATCGACCGGCATCCATTCCCTTTCCAATTCTTCCCCGACGAACGCTCCGCCATTCTTCGGATCGATGAACCGAAGGTAATACCAGCACGACCCCGCCCACTGCGGCATCGTATTCGTCTCCCGCTTCCCTGCGCCCCCACACTTCGGGCACGGCACATTCACCCACTCATCTATATCCGCAAGCGGCGATTCTCCCGTTCCCGTCGGCTCATACGACTCCACATCCGGCAACCGCACCGGAAGATCCGACTCCTTGACCGGCACCGCGCCACATTCCTCGCAATGAACGATCGGGATCGGTTCGCCCCAGTATCGTTGGCGCGAAAACGTCCAGTCCCGCATCTTGTATTTCACCGACTTCCTGCCGAGTCCTTTCTCCTCGATCCATGCCATCATCTTTTCCCTCGCCTCCGCGGATGAAAGTCCAGAAAAATCACCAGAGTTTACAAGCATCCCATCCTCGGTAAATGCGACTTCATCGGATTGATCTCCGCCGGAAACCACCGTGCTTATATCAAGTCCGTACTTCTTCGCGAACTCGAAATCACGCTCATCATGCGCCGGGACTGCCATGACGGCGCCCGTGCCATATGAGCCGAGTACGTAATCGGCAACGTACACCGGTACGGATTCCCCTGTGAACGGATTCACCGCTTCGATGCCTTCGAGTTTCACGCCGGTTTTTTCCTTGTTCAGTTCTGTCCGCTCGAGATCGGACTTTTTCTTTGTCTTCTCGAGATACTCTTCGACCTCTCCGAAATTTACAATCTGCAATTCGCAATCTGCAATTATTCTATGTTCCGGCGCCACGACCACATACGTGCACCCGAAAATAGTGTCAACTCTCGTGGTAAAGACTCTTATCTTTGATTTGGAATTCGTGATTTGGAATTCGACTTCCGCTCCTTCGCTCCGTCCGATCCAGTTCCGCTGTTGTTCCTTGATCTGCTCTTCCCAATCAAGCTCCGTCCGATCGAGATCGGCAAGCAACCGATCCGCGTACGCGGTCATCCTGAGTACCCACTGCCGCATCGGCTTCTTCTCGACCTGCGTCCCGCAGCGTTCGCACGCACCGTCCTCGAGATCCTCGTTCGCCAGTCCCGTCTGACACGACGGACACCAGTTGATCGGCTCATATGACTCGTACGCGAGTCCCTTTTCGAACATCTTGAGGAATATCCACTGCGTCCATCTGTAATACTCCGGGTCCGTCGTATCGATTTCCCGCTCCCAATCATAGGAAAACCCGATGGCTTCCATCTGTTTCTTGTAGGTTCCGATATTCTCTTTCACAGCGATACTCGGATGCATCTTGTTCTTAATGGCAAACTGTTCCGCCGGAAGTCCGAACGCATCCCAACCCATCGGGTGGAGCACGCCGAAGCCCTGTAGCTGTTTCATCCGCGCCACCACATCGGTCGCGATATACCCTTTCGGATGACCGACATGAAGACCGGTTCCGGACGGATACGGGAACATGTCGAGTACGTAGAATCTCTTCTTCCGGTCATACTGACGGAAAATCCCTTTTTCTTCCCATTCTTTCTGCCATTTCGGCTCTATGGTTTTCGGGGAATATCGCTTATCCATAGTATCAAGAGAATACGATTTCACTATCCCACTCTAGCGGAAAATCCCCGAAGAAACAAGAAAAGCCGCCTGATATAGGCGGCTTCCGAAAATGCGTATCCTATTCTTCGCCGAGTGAAACCCGCGGCTTGCTCGCGTGTTTCCGTGCGACCTTGAGCCTCGCGAATTCGCGTTCGAGAGCGGCGGCGACGCGGGCATACTCCTCATCGTCCATCGACACGCGCGACTTCATCACTTCTTCCGCGCGCTTGTGCGCTTCTTCCGCGGCTTTTATATCGATCTCCTTCGGTCGCTCCGCCGTGTCCGCAAGTACTGAAAGCGTGTTCTCATGGAACTCGACAAATCCGCCGGCGGTCGCGAACGGCTCCGGCTCCGCATCGGGCGTACGACGAAAATAAAGCTCCCCCGCCTTGATCATCCCGACATACGGGACATGTTCCGGCAGAATGGTCACTTCGCCCGCAGCTCCCGGAAGCGTCACCGAATACACCTCTTCCTCGAGGATAAGTTTTTCAGGCGTAACGATTTTGAGTTTTATGCTTTGCATACGGATAAGAGATACATGATGAGTGATGAGTGATAGGGAAACCGGAAACCGACTTCACATCCTGCATCGTGCATCATACATCATTTATCTTGTTCCGCGATGACTTCCTCGATCGATCCTTTCATATAGAACGCCGCTTCGGGAATGGCGTCGAGCTCGCCCGAGAGGATCCGCTCGAATCCGGCGACCGTCTCGTCGCGCTTCACGTACTTGCCCGGCTTGCCGGTGAACTGTTCGGCGACGAAGAACGGCTGCGAAAGGAATTTCTGGATCTTCCGCGCCCGCAACACCGTCTGTTTGTCCTCGTCGGTCAGCTCCTCCATGCCAAGGATGGCGATGATATCCTGAAGGTCCTTATACCGCTGGAGCACCTTCTGGACGGCACGCGCGACCTGATAGTGTTTCTCACCGACGATGGACGGATCAAGGATGGTCGAGGTCGAGTCAAGCGGGTCAACCGCCGGGTAGATGCCGAGCTCCGAAATCGCCCGCGAAAGCACGACGGTCGAGTCGAGGTGGGAAAAGGTCGTCGCCGGCGCCGGGTCGGTCAGGTCGTCCGCCGGTACATAGACCGCCTGCACGGACGTGATGGATCCACGCTTCGTCGAGGTGATCCGCTCCTGGAGCGTTCCCATCTCTTCGGCAAGCGTCGGCTGATACCCCACCGCCGACGGAATGCGTCCGAGCAAGGCCGACACTTCCGACCCCGCCTGCGTGAACCGGAAAATATTGTCGATAAAGAGAAGCACGTCTTTCCCTTCCTCGTCGCGGAAAGCCTCCGCCGCGGTAAGCGCAGTGAGACCGACACGGGCACGCGCTCCCGGCGGCTCATTCATCTGTCCGAAAATGAGCGCAGTCTTCTCGAGCACACCGGATTCCTTCATCTCGTGGTAGAGGTCGTTCCCCTCGCGCGTCCGTTCGCCGACACCCGCGAAGACCGAGAAGCCACCATGTTCCTGCGCGATGTTTCGGATGAGCTCCTGGATGACGACCGTCTTGCCGACACCCGCACCACCGAAGAGACCAACCTTGCCGCCCTTCATGAACGGACAAATGAGATCGATCGCCTTGATGCCGGTCTCGAAGACTTCCGCCTCCGTGGACTGCTCCTGAAAAGACGGCGCCTCGCGATGAATCGGGAGTTTCTTCGCGGATTTGATTTCCCCTTTCCCGTCGATCGGTTCCCCGAGCACATTGAACATGCGCCCGAGCACTTCCTTGCCGACCGGTATGCTGATCGGCGCACCGGTGCCGACCGCCTCCATCCCGCGCCGCAGCCCGTCCGTCGAGCCCATCGCGATCGTCCGCACACGCCCGCCGCCAAGATGCTGGTGCGTCTCGACAACGAGCCTGCCCCCGTCCGGAAGCGCGATATCGATCGCGTCATGGATTGCAGGAAGAGCGTTTCCGTCCTCGAATTCGACATCGACGACAGGACCAATCACCTGTAGCACTTTCCCGTCTTTCATACAGTTTTCGTTAATGTAAAATGTAAATCTCAAAAATCAAAATGATAGGTCAGAACTCTTCACTTCATTTCTTGCCATTCCGAGTCTGTCGAGGAATCCCGTTCTCACACCGGGATTCTTCGTTTCACTCAGGATGACACTTCTACATTTTGTGTTTTTGAATTTGGAATCTGTGATTTGTTTGGTTTTTGGAATTTGTCATTTGAAATTTCTTGAAACTACGTTTCAAGGGCCGCTTTCCCTGCCGAGAGTTCGGCGATTTCGGCGGTGATCTTCGCCTGACGGAGCTGGTTGTAGGAAAGCGTCAGGTTTTCCACCATCTCCTTGGCGGCGTCAGTCGCGTTGCGCATCGCGATCATACGCGCAGCCTCCTGGCTGGCATTCGACTCGAACACACCGTGGTAGAGTTCCATCGTGAGGAGTTGCAAGATGAGCCGCTCGAGCATCTCCTCCGTCGCCGGCTCGACCACATATTCCGCTTCGATCTCATCCACCGAAACATCCGCTTTCGGATCCATCTCGTGAAGCGCTTTCAGAACGTCCTTTTCTACGACCGGCAGGAGCGCACGCACCTTCACGACCTGCGAGAGCACCGACACGAAGTCCGTATAGACCATGACCGCGCGGTCGATCTCGCCCCCGAGGAATTTCGCGACGAGCATCTTCGCGATCGGGCGGAGATTCTCGGCGGTCGGCGTCGCGAGCACGTCCGGAAAGGACGCAATAATCTCGCCCCCCAATCTCCGGACGATCCCGTCGGCTTTCTTGCCGATGGTGACAAACTCCGCCTCCCGGTCCGCATCCGCCTCGCGGATGGCACGGAGACGCTTCATGATCTGCGAGTTGAACCCGCCGCAGAGTCCGCGGTTCGACGAGACGACGACATAGCACTCGCGCTTCACGGGGCGATCGATGAAAAACGGATGCGCACCCATCCGTTCGACGGTCGTCATCTGCCGCAATACCACGAGCACGGCTTTCGCATACGGACGAACGTTCATCACGGCCGTGACCGCCTTGCGCATCTTCACGGCCGAAATCATCTCCATCGCCCGGGTGATTTTCCCGGTCGACTTCACGCCCTTTATCCGCCGTTGTACGTCCCTGGTCGAAGCCATAAGAATTGCAGATTGCAGATTTTCGATTGCAGATTTGATCCGACAATCTTCACTCTGAAATCTTAAATCTGAAATCGTTTGTTGAATTCTTCTATTCTTTCCTTCAACACCTTCTCCACTTCCTCGGTCAGTTCCTTCTTCTCACGGATACCGGCAAGCGCGTCCTCGCCTTCGGTCCGGAGATACGAGAGTACTCCCGTCTCCCACTCGCGGATCTTTTCCGCCGGAACGGTGTCGAGATGTCCGCGAGAGAGCGCATAGAGCACCGCAACTTCTTCTTCGACTTTGAGCGGCGCGTATTGCGGCTGTTTCAGGAGCTCCACCGCGCGACGCCCGCGATCGATGAGTTTCCGCGTCCCTTCGTCGAGGTCGGAACCGAACTGTGCGAAGGCTTCCATCTCGCGGAACTGCGCCAGGTCGAGCCGCAAGGTTCCTGCGACCTGCTTCATCGCCTTGATCTGTGCCGCCGATCCCACGCGCGAGACCGACAATCCGACGTTGAGTGCCGGGCGGATACCCTTGTAGAAGAGATCGCTTTCGAGATAAATCTGACCGTCGGTGATCGAGATAACGTTCGTCGGGATATATGCCGACACGTCACCCGCTTGCGTCTCGATAATCGGAAGCGCGGTGAGCGATCCACCGCCTTCTTCCGCGGAGAGTTTGGCGCTCCGCTCAAGAAGCCGCGAGTGGAGGTAGAACACATCGCCCGGATACGCCTCGCGTCCCGGCGGACGGCGCAGGATGAGCGCGATCTGCCGATACGCCCAGGCATGCTTGGAAAGATCATCATAGATCACGAGCACATCCTTCCCCTGTTCCATGAAATATTCACCGATCGCCGCTCCCGCATACGGCGCGAGAAACGAGAGTGCGGCCGGCTTCGACGCGCCGGCGACCACGACGACCGTGTAGTCCATCGCGCCACGCTTCGACAATTCACCCATGATGCGCGCGACCTTGGATTCCTTCTGTCCGATGGCGACGTAGATACAGATAACATCCTGCCCCTTCTGGTTCACGATCGTATCGATCGCGACCGCGGTCTTGCCGGTCTGCCGATCACCGATGATGAGTTCACGCTGCCCGCGACCGACGGGAATGAGCGCATCGATCGCCTTGATACCGGTCTGAAGCGGTTTCTTGACCGACTCGCGCGCGATGACTCCGGGGGCCACTTTTTCTATCGGCATGAGCTTCTTCTCGCCCACGATCTCGCCCCGTCCGTCGAGCGGTACCCCAAGCGGATCAACGACCCGGCCGACGATACCTTCCGACACCGGGATGGAAAGCAGTCGTCCTGTTCCCTTCGCCGTCTCGCCCTCTTTCACGCCCTCCGCGCCGGAAAGAATCATCACACCGACTTCGGATTCCTCGAGGTTCTGCGCGACGCCGATCGCCCCACTTCCGAATTCGACGATCTCCGACGACGCGACGTCCGAGAGACCGGAGAGGCGCGCGACGCCGTCGCCCGTTTCCATCACCCGGCCAATCTTCTCCTTCTTCGTCTCGTGATCGAAGGATTCGATCTGCCGCTTCAGCTCCTCGATGAGTGTGTTTGCCATACTTGAAACAATTTCCAATTACCAATTTCCAATTACCAATGAATCATCAATGAAACAATTTCCAAAAATAACCAGGAATTCGTACAAATGAAAACTTACTGGGAATTGGAAAATGACTATCAGCGCAGTGCCTTTTCAAGTTCAATCAATCTCCTACGGACCGTCGCATCGATCATCTCGTCATCGGAAGAAATCCGCGCGCCGCCCACGAGACCGAAAACTACTCCGTATCTGAACACCGGCCGCTTCCCCGGAAAAAATCCCGCCACGACGGATTCGATAGCCTGCCGCACCGATGCATCCGCCTCGGTCGCCGTCTCGACCGAAAGTGATATCACCCCGTCGCGCTCGTCCGAAAGGCGCTCCGCCATCCGGAGGATCGCCGGAAGCCGCTTCGCCGCGCGGTTTCTCCGGACGAGCGCCAGGAACGATGCGGCAATCCGACGCACGTCTCCCGTATCGGAAAGCGCGAGCAACGTCTTCGCATATTGTGACGACGATACTTTCATATCACTTTTCGTTCAAAAACCGTTCCGCGATTTCCTTGTCCTTGCCGGATGATTTCTCGCCGAGGATCTTCTCCGTCGCCGAAAGCACAAGCGTCGCAAGCTCTTCCTTGGCTTCACGGAAAATCTTTTCCCGTTCCGCCTCCGCATGCTTCTTCGCTTCCTCGAAAATCGCTTCCGATTTCGCCGCAACCTGCGTCATGATCGCCTCGGCTCGCTTCTCAGCGGCGATTTCCGCCTTCGCGACCAGACCCTTCGCTTCTTCACGCGCCGCAGCAAGAAGCTCTTCCTCCTTCCGCGCCGCCTCCTCGAGCCGCTTTCCGGCCGCTTCGGCGTCCTTAAGCCCCTGCTCTATCCTTCCCGCGCGCTTGTCGAGGAATTCGAGCATCGGACGATAGGCGAACCGACGCAGGACGAGGAGCAGCACGACAAAGTTCACTGCCTGCGCGAGCAGCAGTTTCCAGTCGATACCCAGTTTCACAAGTGCTTCCATAGACAGTCAACAAAAAACGATAAACAGCCAACAATAATCCCAGGAGAGATGCGATGACAGACAGCAGCGCTCCCTGTTTTTTGTTTTCTGTTATCTGTTAACTGATTACTTGAACAATATCATGAGCGCGATGACGAGCGCATAAATCGCGATCGCTTCCGTGAACGCGATACCGAGAATCATCGCCGTCTGGATCTTCGGCTGCGCCTCCGGATTCCGTCCGATAGCCTCGAGTCCCTTCGAAACGAGGAGACCGATACCGAAGCCCGGACCCAGGGCTCCGACCGCGATCGCAAGCGCCGCAGCCAACAATTTCGCCGATTCCGCATCCATATGTTTGCATTAATTATATTACGGATTGCGAACTGCCTACTTGTTTCCAAATACGCACGTCGCACGTCGTAATTTTCATCTCTAATGACTCTCGTGCCCGATGGTCGCCATCTTAAGGAAGACAAGCGTCAGAAGCGCGAACACGAGCGCCTGGATGACTCCGACGAACACCTCGAGAAACAGGAACGGGAGCGGGATGGTATACGGGACCAGATGGAGCATGACGGTCAAAAGCACTTCCCCCGCGAACACGTTTCCGAAGAGCCGGAATGAAAATGAAAGGATCTTCGCGAATTCCCCGATAAGCTCGAGGAGTCCGACCGCGGTACCGATACCATAGGGCTTGGTCCACGGCGCGACGAAGAATTTCGACGCATATCCGCGAAGACCCAAAGCGGCGATGCCCGCGAACTGGATCGAAAAAACGGAAATCAGCGAGAGCGCAAGCGTCATATTGAGATCCGCCGACGGACTGCGAAGGAACGGAATGACCGTCTCATGCCCCCCGTGCTCACCGTGAACGCCGACCGTCCCGCCACCGGGGAGCAGCCCCGCCCAGTTCGAGAAGAGCACGAAGAGAAAAATCGTCGCGATGAGCGGAAAGAACTTTCTCGCCTGCACCTTGTCCTGGGTCACGCTCTCGATGAGCGAGAGGAGCGCCTCGAACACCGCCTCGACGGCGTTCTGCACCCCGCGCGGGATTTCCTCGAGCTTCCGCAGGAAAACAAAAACGGCCCCCGACAGGAGCGCGCTCAAAGAGACAGCGAGCAGAAGTGAGTTCGTGATGGGGAATGTTCCGAAACCGAAAAGTTTTTCCGCCGCGATGGATATTTCCATACGATCGAACAGAGCCTGTTTAATATCTCACCGCATGAATAAAAGAAAAACAAGTGCTTGTCGGCTGAAACTCGGAAATTCCGGCTGCAAACCATTCAAAGCTTGTCGGGATACGATAGTATCCCTTCTTACTTTTCATGATTTTCGCGCGGAATTTCCGAGTTTGCAACTCGACATGAGATATTCAACAGGCTCTCAGAAAATTCAAACAAAAAAATGACGTCGCAATCGTCGCGACGCCACCAAGTATATATCCGAAACCGGAAAGTGTCAAAGCTTAAAAAAATTCCGATAACGGGAGGCACTCATTCTTGACAAAGATACGATTACGGTATATACATCTTCGATGGCTCATTACCAATTCCGCCCCGGAAGGGGCCACATATTTTTCACAGTGAGGAGTTTCTCATGACTTCACGCGCCGCACCGCTTTTTACCGTTGCGGCCACAGAAGCCGCGAATGACTCGCTTCAGAACACCACCCCCCCGAATATCCCGGGATCCCACGCCAGCCCTCATGCATCCTGGATGTCTCTCATCATTCCTGTCACCGGAAGCGTCGGCGAGTCTACCAATGACGACCACGATGATCCGAGACAGGAAATCGTCTTCGCCGCGAAACGGTACTTCGCAGAAGTCCTCCGGCTTGCACGTACGATCGACAGACGTCATTTTGCGACGAGAAAACCGCTTGGACCAATCCTTGATCGATACCGTTGGACGCTTTCGAAACACCTGTTCTGGGAAACCGTTCTCGAAGAGATCCGGGTTTCGACCGCTCCCGGCATGGACACCTCCGGAAGATCGCATTGCGAATCTATAACCATACTCGCCGGAGAGCGGATCCGCTTCGTCGCGGAAGAATGCTGGAATGCGCTTCTTCTCGGAAACGCGGATCCCAAGGACACTATCCGACTCCTCCGAGCCAAACGGTCATTTACGGAGTGGTACGCGACGAAATCGGACGATCGGATCGTCGCCGAAATCTTCGGTGAGGCTCCATCGGAAAACCCCTGGAAGTTCCTCACCGCGCTCTCCTCGCTCGCTGATCGGGAGACATCCCTCACGATACGCAGGTTCCCATTCCCCCTTCCATAGACAGCAAAACGCCCCGACGCAACACGTGGGGCGCTTTTCTTTTTCCGGACTCGTTCAGGCTGCCCTCCTATCGGAAGCCTCCTCCTCCGAAACCGACGTTTCGGGCGACGACTCGCCGATGCGACGCAATTCGGCTACAACAAAAGAGAAATCCTTCATGAGCGCCTTCCGATGCTCGCCCTCCGGTTCGCCACGAAGCTCCGCCGCAAGCGCGAACCGGGCGACTCCGAGAGCTTCCGCATAGGCTCGACCCGCGATATCCCGTTGGACAGCGTAGGTTTCCGCGAGATCCGGATGTTCCTTTGCCATCCTTTCGACATCCTCGAGGGTAGTCTTGAGCGTGACAACATCCCCCATCGCCCGTGTCGCCCCGATTTCTTCGATGCGGTACTGGTCTTCCGGAACGGCTCCGAATATCTTGGTGTCAGGCACATCGGCACGCCGCTTCTTCTCCAGCCATTCATCCATACCGATTCCAGCAGCCCCTTCCCGATGAACTTCCGAAAATCCCATCCAGTCACGCTCCCGCAGACGGCGCACATTATCATACTCGGAAGGCTCCGAAAGGGCTTTCGCGAGTTCTGCGTCAGGTTCGATCGGAACGTTTTCCTTGTCCGATATACCGCCCTCATGCGGATACCGCTCCGCCGCATACGGGTCCGATGCATTTCCAATCGCCCCCCAACCGGTCGGAAGCGCGCCATCGCTCCGATATTCCGAAACGCCGTTCATCCCGAATTTCCCGACAACTGGCAACACCGGTTTTTTCTCAGGCGGAAGCGTTTCCACCGGCGCGGCAAGATTTTCATCGGAAATCCCTTTCCCCGAAAATCCTCCCCTGAAACCGGAAAAGATTTTCCGAATCAATCCGCGGAAACCGGAAAACATACGTCCGGCGATATTTTTTTCACAAACGGGAACAGTGCCGGTGGTAGCAACGGAATCCATGTTCTCCGACACCGCAGGAATATTTTTTCCTTCGGGATCGACACCGATCGCCTTTCTGATGGCGATTATCCTCTTCTCGATGTCGTCTCCGTGTGTCGCCATTTTCAGATATCCGGAGTCGAGTTTCTCCCCGTATTCCGCGTCGATACGTTTGTCATCGGTAGCGCGTATCCGTTCGGCGATATTTTTTTCGAGATACGTATCGACCTGACCGAGCAATTTCTCCTTTCTGACAAGCTCGGTCCGCAATTGGTCTACGGAAGCATCGTCATCGGATCCGACAGCGGAGGATGTATCCGGAAAATCGAACACCGATTCGGTCTGGGTCGATTCTGGAACGAATGACTTGTCGTTCATATTCTTCAGGCTACGAGCTTATCACTTTCCTCGACATCACTTACTTCCTGTGATACGCCGGTCATATCCTCGTATTCCCTCATCCTGGTGGCGTACCCTTTCTCAAGCGCATCCGAAAGCGCCCGCAGACGATTCTTCTCGACTTCGTCGGTTGCCTGAACCAACTGGAGCAATATATCGGCGCGTTTCTTCGCGATATCATCGATTTGCCTCGTCAACCTTGTCAGAGAATCCTCTCCCTTCAAGCTTTCCACGGTCGTCTCCACCACCGCAGCCACGGGCTTCTCCGGATCAAGAACCCATTCCGATGAACCTTCCGGACCGGTGTCCTGTCCATACCAATTCCCTGCCTTTTCCTTGGAAGAGAGGATTCTTCCCGATCCGCCGGTTTCTCTGTTTTTGGCAATACCCGCCGCTTTCGCCTCCGCGAGAGCCGCTTTTTCCTCATCGGTCGCGAAGATAAACTCCACCGTCCCGTCCGGATTGATTTTCGGACCATCATCTTTCTTCGCCACCGGCATATCGAAGTTCATCATACAGTTGAGATTATCCTGATTACGTTTCCATCTTACTCCTTCCGAAAACCCTTGAAAAGACCCGGTTTATGGTCGATTCCAGTTCCTTGACATCCGTCCCCTTCGTTTCCGCCATCCGCTCCGCGGTCATCGTGACATACGCCGGCTCGTTGCGACTCCCGCGCATCGGCTGCGGCGCAAGATACGGGCAATCCGTCTCGACAAAAATTCGCTCCATCGGTACAAGTTTTACGACCTCCGAGGAATCATCCTTCGTTCCAATAAGCGATTTTTTTACCGGATAGGTGACACTTCCCGCAAAAGAAAAATGCGCGTTCGGCAGTCCGAGAAGTTTCTTCGTGATTTCCGTGTCACCCTGATAACAGTGGAGGATGAAAGCAGATGCGGGATGCGGGATGAGTGATAAATGATTTTTCAGAATCTCGAAAACATCTTCGTAGGCATCCATCGTGCCAACGGAGGGGCGAGTGTGGATGATGAGCGGCAGACCGAGTTCCTTCGCGATTTCCATCTGTGCCAAAAATCCTTCTTCTTGGATTTTCTTCTGTTGATTGCTGATTGCTCCTCCCTGCTCATTGTTCGTTGCTCCTTGCTCGTTGCGTACGAAGTAATCCAGCCCACACTCCCCGATCGCCACGACCTTCGGATGTTTCGCTAGCTCCGTTATTCCTTTGATTTCCGTTTGAAATTTGGAAATTGGAAATTGGGATTTGTTTGGAAATTGGAAATTGGAAATTGGAAATTCTTTTTCAACTTCGTTGAAAAAGTGAGGGTGGATGCCGACCGATGCGAACAGAAAATCATGCTTCTCCGAAAGTGCGATTGCCGTGCGCGACGATTCGAGGTCCGTCCCGACCAGGATCATCTTCTCCACCCCAGCTTCACGCGCACGCGCGATCACCGCGTCGCGATCCGCGTCGTAGTCCTTGAAATGAAGATGGGTATGGATGTCGATCATGGTCGTATTGCGTATACCGTATCTTGTATCACGTATGGAAATTCATAATTCCCTTATGCGAAATACTTGATGTCTATCTAGACCCTCTTGAAAAGCGGTTCAACTTTTCCTTCCGCAAGCGCCTTCGTGATTTTTGCCGAGGTTTCGGGGAGGAGCGGCGCGAGCGCGGAAGCGATGAAGGCGAGCCGGTCGAGCAGCACGCGCATCACGCCGTCAAATCGCTCCATGTCGGTCTTCACGAGTTCCCACGGTTTTTCGTCGTCGATATGCCTGTTCGCCTCGCGCACGAGTCCCATCACATACTCCGTCGCATCCGCGAACCGGTATTCATCGAGAATCTTCGCAAGCTCTTCAGGAAATGCACCCGCTTTGTCATCCTCGGACTTGACCCGGGGATCCAGTTTTTCAGACAGTTTCAAAACGCGTGAAACGAGGTTTCCCAGTCCGTTCGCGAGGTCGGCGTTGTATTTCTCCGTGAGCCGCTCCATCGTGATATCCGGATCGTTCTCGAGATTTCCCGAAGAAAGCAGCAGATACCGTGTCCCGTCCTTGCCGAATTTCTCCACGAGCTCGTCGGGTGAGATCACGTTCCCGAGCGATTTCGACATCTTCGTCCCGCCGCTCATGACATGCCCATGGATGAGGATCTGCCGCGACGGCTCCATTCCGGCAGAAAGGAGCATCGCCTGCCACATGGCGGACTGCGGGCGAAGATTGTCCTTCCCGGCGATCTGGAGTCCCGGCCAGAATTTCCTGAAATTCGTCTCGTCCTCGGGCCAGCCCAACGTGGTCACATAGTTCGCGAGCGCGTCGAACCACACGTACATGACGTGCTCCTCATCACCGGGAACCGGAATCCCCCATGACATCTTCGTCGCGAGACGCGAGATGGAAAAATCCCGGAGTCCGCCTGCGACGAAATTGCGGATTTCCACGAGACGATTCTTCGGCACGACGAAATCCGGCCGCTCATCGTAGAGCTTCAAGAGCGCGTCCTGGTACTTCGAGAATCGGAAGAAATAGTTTTCCTCGTCGACGGTCTCGATTTCCATATTCGGATGATCCGGACATTTCCCGTGGTCGAGATCCGAATCCGTCTTCTCGAGTTCGCACCCGACGCAGTACTTCGTCTTATACTGTTTCTTGTAGATATCGCCACTCGCTTCGCATCGCCGCCAGAATTCCTGCGCGGCAGCGACATGATGCGGATCGGTCGTGCGGATGAAATGCGTATAACTCACATCGAGCGTCTCTTTGACTATGCGGAAGTGCTCCGACATCCGGTCACAGTATTCCTGTGGAGTGATGCTTTCTTCAGTGGCCTTCTGGAATATCTTCTGCCCATGCTCATCCGTGCCGACATTGAAGATCACCTCGTCCCCGCGTGCTCGCGCCATGCGCGCCAAAACATCCGCCTGTACGAATTCGAGGATATGTCCCAGGTGCGGTCGACCGTTCACGTACGGCAGGGTCGTCGTTATGTAAAAAGGCTTGTTTTCAGTTCTTTCTTGCATAGAGTATTGACAAAACTATATTTATGGAGTATAATATATCGAATTGTAGTCCTTTTTCATATCACTATCACTAACCCAAAGGAGGGTGCAATGGCAGGAAAGAATTTTGGTATTACGGTAAAGGATATGGAACAGGAGAAATCGCCACCCTTGTGGAAAATTATCCTGTTGGGACTCATCATGGGCGCAGGATTCTACGCGTTCGTGGTGACAGTTTTTTCCCTTTCCATACTTTTCCCCGGGCTCTTCTGACCTTCAAGCTCGATGCAATGCATCGGGCTTTTTCATTGTCGCGCAAAAAACCGGTGGCGACAAGCGGTCAAAACAGCATCCTCGTTATTCCGTATCCGAGAAGCCCGAAAAGGAGAATCATCCAGAAAAGGTCAAGGAAAATGAACACCAAGGGAAGTGAGGCGTGCGGGACACCCAGCTCCGCCTGCCGATCGAGCGAGCGCATGAGGTATCCGCTGAATCCGCCGATCCCCCGCCGAAGCGGTTCGCGGACGATCGCCACGTCCGGACGCGCCACCGAAACCGCCGAAACGATTCTTTCAGTGTCACTACGGGAAACATTAAACGCCTTCACTTCGTTTCCTTTCCCCGTCAGATACACATCGGATACCAACACCGGAACGATCCGAAGCACCGGAAAGAAAAGCGGGTATACGTGAACCATTTCGATATCGCACAGAAAGAGCTCGTGCCGTCCCGATGCGTCTTCGACGACGATCCGTTCGGAATCGAATGAGATCGTCTGCTTATAGTTCGCGATCGGGATCGCCGCCTGCTTGATCGTTTCCATATATTTTTTTATTGATTATCGATACACGACGATGACGAATTCCCCCTTCACCTTGGACGGATTCGCCTCGAAATATCCCGTCGCTTCCCCGACCGTGCCGCGGATGACTTCCTCGAACATCTTGGTAAGCTCGCGACCAATGATGACCTTCGACTCCGATGCAAGCATCCCGAGCAGCTCGAGATTCTTCATCACGCGGTGCGGCGATTCATAGTAGACGACCGGATGTTCCGACGCAACCACCTTCTTGAAAAAGGTCTCGCGGCCCTTCTTGTGCGGCGGAAACCCGAGAAAGAGGAATTCGCGCATGTCGATCCCCGCGACCGACACGATCGCTCCGAGAGCGGAGGCACCGGGAATCGGCGAGACCGCGACACCGGCACCACTTGCGAGTGAGACGAGTTTGTTTCCCGGATCCGAAAGTCCCGGCGTCCCGGCGTCCGTCACGTACGCGAATGTTTTCCCTTCCTTCATTTCTCCCACGAGCCGGAGAAGTTTCGCCTCGTCCGTGTGTTCATGACAGGAGACGGCAGGTTTTTCGATCTCATATTTCGCAAGGAGTTTTTTCGTCACGCGCGTATCCTCCGCGAGCACCGCGTCGCATTCCCGCAGCACTCTCAAAGCTCGGAGAGTGATGTCTTCCATATTTCCGATCGGCGTCGCGACGATGAAAAGTGTCCCCATATTCTACATTCAATATTCTACATTCGCTCTTTCTTCTTCTCCATGAAGTCTTCCACGAACACCCCCATAACCATGGCGGCAGGCACCGCGAGGAGCACGCCGATCGCCCCTCCGAGCTCGAGTCCGATCAGCACCGCGACGATGAGCACGACCGGGTTGAGCCCCGCGGAATGTTTCATCACCTGCGGCGCGATGATGTGGCTTTCGAGCTGATGGGCGACCGTGTAGTACGCGAGTACCGAGAATCCCACGACCGGCGCTTCGAGCAAGCCGAGGAGCACCGCCGGAATCGCGGCCAAGATCGGTCCGATATACGGGACGATCTCGACCAGTCCCCCGAAAAGGGCGATCGCAAGCGCATACGGAACACCGAAAAGCGACAGTCCGATATAGTAGATGACGAAGACGATCGCCATAAGCAGGAGTTGCGCCCCGAGCCAGCGCGAGACACGGATGCGGATCTTTCCCGCGAATTCCGTCGCGCGCGCATGATACTGATCCGGCGCGAGCGCGAGGAAGAATTTCTCGATACCGTCCTCCTCGAGCGAAAGATACAGCGCAAGGAAGAAATAGCCGAGAAAATGAATGAGCCCCGAGAAGATTCCGACGGTCGTCGCGACGATATTCCCCGCGCTCTGCGAGATCCCTGATTCTATCTCACCGAAAAACTGATCCCGACTGAACTCGACCCCGAAAGACTGAAAATATGATTCGAGCGCGGCAAGAAAGCCGGAAAGCTTGTTTCCGTACATCGGCCACGAGGATGCGAAGTTCTTCACTTCCGATATGAAGAGCGGGATGAAGACCGCAACTGCGGCAACGATAATCGTCAGAAATCCGAGGTAGACCGCGACGACCGCACCGGTCCGGGAAAGCCTCCACCGCTCAAGCCGTGCGATAAGCGGATACAACGCCGCGGCGGTAAGCACCGCAAGGAGCACGATAAGCACGATATCGCGAAGCAGATACAGAAAATATACCGCTACCGCGAGAAACGCGACACGAAAGATGAGTCTGGTTCCAATTTCGACGATCCGATCCGTATCCATATTCACAATGAAAGGAATTTCTCCAGCCGCTTTTTCATCCTCGCATCATGCGGACCGATGACGGCGAGGTTGAGCTTGTCGTTCCGGAAGATATCCTGCGCGACACGCAAGACATCATCCGCCGTGACCGCATCGATTTTCTTCGCCTTTTCCTCCGGAAGCGTCACCTTGTCACGAAGCACCTCCTGCGCGACAAGGTACTCGACCACATCGTCCGACCCCTCAAGTCCCATCGCGAGCCGCCCCTTGATATATTCCTTCGCGCGGGAAAGCTCCTCCTCTTCCACCCTCTCCTGAGCTATCTTCCGATACTCGTCGAGGATGACCGCGATCGTCTTCTCGAGATTCTCGTGTTCCACCCCGCACTGCGTCGCAAGCGACCCGGCATCATGAAGCGCATCTACGCCGGTTGAGACATGATAGGCGAGCCCACGGCGCTCACGGACCTGGATGAAGAGTCGCGAGGACATCCCACCCCCGAGAATCGTCGAAAGCACCGCAAGCGGATAGCGATCCTCGTGTTCCGCTTCATAGCCCCTGACACCGAGGAGAAAATGCGTCTGATCGGTCTTCTTTTTCTCGATGAAAAGCGCGGGCGATTTCTGTCGCTCGGAAATCTTCCTAAATGACGGCCTCTTCCCTCCCGCGAGGACATCGAACCGCTCTTCTATCCCTTTCAGGATTTCTTTCTCATCGAATTTTCCGGCAACCCCCACGACGACGTTCGACCCGGTATACATTTTCCGGAGAAACCGGACAAAATCCGCACGCTTGAACCTCCTGATATTCTCCTTCGGCCCCAAAATCCGCCAGCCCGCCGGGTGGTCACCATAAAGAAGCTCGTCGAAATGCTCGCCGACGCGCGACGACGGCTTGTCCTCGTACATATTGATCTCCTGGAGAATCGTCCCCTTCTCGCGGTCGATCTCTTCCTGTTCGAGCTTCTGATGGAGGAAGAGATCCGAGACTACGTCGAGCGCGGTATCCGCATGGTGTGCCTCCACCTTGGCATAATACCCGGTATATTCCTTTCCGGTGAACGCGTTGTATTCGGCACCGATCCCGTCGAGTTCCTTGGAAATATCGAATGCTGTCGGGCGACGTTTCGTCCCCTTGAAAAACATGTGCTCGAGGAAGTGCGCGATGCCGCTCTCCTTGCGCGTCTCATAGCGCGACCCGGCACCGGTCATGACGAGTACCGTCACCGTCCCTGTGTCCCGCATCGGCGCGAGCATCACCCGCAGCCCGTTTTTCAGCGTGTGTTTCTGAAATTTCATTGCAAATGTGATTATTTTTCCAAATCCGCTAGAACCTTCTCTATTTTCTCTATCGCGTCGACACGGATTTTTTCGGTTTCTTCGGGTGTAAACAAATCCTCTTTCCGTATCTCTTCCCGAAACTTTGCTACGATTTTCCCGACGTAGGGCATTTCGCTGCAGGTTTCATGCTCATTATCATGAGAATCATTCTTCATCGTTTCAAACCTGTCTGCCTCTTCATCCATTCCTATACGTCTATAATACCTAGCGGCACCATTTTTTTCCTCATTAAAAAATCCTTCATCAGCCCTCTGAGCCGCCCGAAGTATGACCAAAAGTTTTCCTATTGCTTGCCATTTTTCGCCCAATCCATCAGTCAACCCCTTGTATTCCTCTCTTAAATAATCATGCGCTGTATGAACGGGTTGATGAAAGACTACATAAGGATCATCACTTTCAAGCACAACATCTGCCGCTCTTGAGATATGGATTCGGTACAGGTCTATAGTCACATCCTTCAGCTCCAGAAGATTCGCGGCAGCAAGAAAGTGCAGCGAATTGCCAAAACGATTGATTCGCAATGATTCAAGAGTTTCTTCAAGATTCTTCTTTATTCGTTCCTTATCGACGCCCTTTTCCGCTTCGGTATAGTTCGACGCCTCCCCCGAAGCGATCTTCGCTTTCATCTGCTCCGCTTCCTCGTTCGCTTCGTATTCGCTATACGGATGAAATACTTCGGACATACGAGTTTGATTATTTTAGATTACTCGAAAAATATTCGTGCAATTCATTGATTCCTATCCGCTCCTGTTTCATTGTGTCGCGGTCGCGGACGGTGACGGTGTCTTTCAGGGAAGCGTCTTCGCCCTGGCCGATTGTGTCGAAGTCGACGGTCACGCAGTAGGGCGTGCCGATTTCGTCCTGACGACGATAGCGCTTGCCGACATTGCCGTTGTCGTCGAACTCGACGCGGAAATCCTCCTTGAGCGACGAGAATATCTCCCGTGCCTTCGCTACAAGCTCCGGTTTGTTCTTGAGGAGCGGGAAGACCGCCACCTGTACCGGCGCGAGCTTCTTCGGGAATTTGAGCACGATGCGCGTTTCATCGTCCGAGATTTTTTCCTCCATGTATGCATCCGTCAGCACCGCGAGAAACGTCCGATCAAGCCCGACGGAAGTCTCGACGATCCAGGGGGTATATTTCTCGTTCGTTTGTGGATCGCGGTACGAGAGATCGACGCCGGAAAACTTCGAGTGCTGTGTGAGGTCATAGTCGCTCCGGTTGTGAATGCCTTCAAGTTCCTTGAACCCGAATGGGAATTCGTACTCGATGTCCCATGCCGCCTTGGCATAGAAGACGAGGTTTTCGTGCTCGTGCCAGCGGAGGTGTTCCTCCTTGATCCCGAGATCGAGATAGTACTGCCAACGTTTCTTGCGCCACTCCTCATAGGTCGCGGCCGCCTCCTCGGGCCGGACGAAGTACTGCATCTCCATCTGTTCGAACTCGCGCTTGCGGAAGATGAACTGCCGCGCGGTGATTTCGTTGCGGAACGCCTTGCCGATCTGCGCGATACCGAACGGAACCCTGACCCGCGAAGAGTCGAGGACGTTCTTGAAATTGACGTAAATGCCCTGGCACGTCTCGCCACGGAGATAGGTCGGCTCCTTCGTCCAATCCCCGGTAAAATTACCAAGATTGGATTGAACGAGAAGATTGAAACTTTTCGCCTCGGTGAAATCTTTCGACCCACATTTCGGGCACGCTATCTTCTCTTTGTTCTCGGAAAAGAGTGCATTTATCTCCGCTTCGGTCATTTTCTCGTCGGCAAACACTCCCGCTTCCTCGAGAAGATGGTCGACGCGGACGCGGCTGTGGCATTTCCGACACTCGGCGAGCGGATCGGAGAATCCGCCGACATGCCCGGACGCCTCCCAGACCCGTGGGTGCATGAAGATCGCCGAATCGAGACCGACGATGTTCTCGTGGTCGCGCACCATCGCCTTCCACCACGCCTCGCGGATATTGCGCGCGAGCTCGACCCCATACGGACCGAAATCGTACACCGCCGCGAACCCGCCGTAGATCTCCGATGACGGGAAGATGAATCCGCGCCGCTTGCAGAGGGAGACGATCCTGTCCATCAGGTCATTTTTCTGTTCCGCCATAGGAAAAAAGTTCATTATTTCCCTTCAACCCTACCTTTTTCCGGTCTGAAAGTCAAAGAACGCTGGACAAACACACGATTCCGCGCTACACAGAAACCATTCCTTAACAACCCCCTGACAAGAAAGGAGCTCCCATGCTCTCAGACAGCATCCCCCTGATCGTTCTGGCCGCACTAGCGCTCCTCCTCTACAAGGCATTCAGATCCGGAGGCGAACGGCCTTTTGCCGATCTGTCGGAGGCCGAAGCCGACTTGAACAGATGGACGAACGAGCACCGCGATATCCACCCTGGCGACTACCCAACCGGAAAACGGCTCGCGGAACGGTATCTGAACGTGCTGCTTGCCGCATCCGATACGGTTCCGACTCTGAAAAATGATCCGGAACATCTCGGCAAGATAGAATACGCGGCGAGATTGGCTGCTCCGAAACGCTCGGGATCCTTCCACGCGATAGCCTGAACAAAGGAGTTTGCCATGCACATCATCGACATCGACCCTGGATCAATAATCCTCGTGGCCATATGCGTCATTTTGGCAGCGGCGCTTCTCGCGTCCGTCGCGATCGGATTGAACCGTCGAAAGAAACCGCCAAAAATCCCCTGAAGCAAAACGCCGCGCAGAAGCAACTGCCGGCGTTTTCATTTTTTGGGAAACGAAAACCTCCCCCGCAAGGAGGAGGTTTTCCGGAAATCCCAACTTCAGGCGATCATCACAAGCATCATTTCGGTCATCTTGTACGCGGCCCCGAATATTCCACCGAAGATAAGCGCGTAACAAAGACCGAAAAAACCGACCTCGAACATGAAATCACTCATACCCACCCGTTAGATATTAACGGAAGAGTATGGCATACTTTTTACTTTTTGTCAATACCGTGATGACGAAGCGACTCCATGAGCCGCATATAGAAACGGAGATTATGAATCGACGCGAGACGACCGCCGAGCGAGTCCCCGACACGGAAAAGATGGCGTAGGTACGCTTTCGTATGATTCCGGCATAACTCGCAATCGCATGTCTCGTCCACCGGAGAAAAATCCTCTTTGAACTGCTCGTTACTGATATTGATCGTCTCGTAGAAATCCGAGGGGTTCGTATCCTGTATCCTGTATCCTGTATCCTGATTTTTCCATCGGAAAAGTCGGCCATGCCGGCCTTCGCGCGTCGGGATAACGCAGTCGAACATATCCCAGCCGAGACGATAGCAACGGACTATGTCCTCAGGCGTCCCGATGCCGAGCGCAAACCGCGGTTTATCCTCAGGGATAGCTGTCGCCGTTTCCCGGATGATCTCCTCAAGAAAATTCCCCGCCACATCCACATGTCGCCCACCGAACCCGTATCCGTCGAATCCGATATCGACGAGAGCGGCGACACACTTCCTCCGTAACCCCACGCTCGTCCCGCCCTGCACCACCCCGAACAGAAGCGGCCGACTCTCATCCGAAAGCTCTCTCTCGGCGACCTGCCGATCATATTCCTCGCGGCACCGCTTCGCCCACCGGATCGTCCGGTCGACGGACGCCGCCATCTCCTCCTCGGATACGTCGTTCGGTCGCGGATCGTCGAGACATACCATCATATCGACACCGAGATCGAATTGGATCTGAACCGCCCGCTCCGGCGTCAAGAAATGCTTCGCTCCGTCGATCACTGAGCGGAATTCCGCCCCATCCTCGGTGATCCGTCCCATATCCGGATTCCCATGTATGAGCGAATAAACCTGATATCCGCCGGAATCCGAAAGAAGAGGCTTATCCCACCCCATGAACCGATGAACACCGCCCGCTTCACCGATGAAATCCGCTCCGGGCGCAAGCTGAAGGTGATAGGTATTCACGACCATCGGTCCGACACCGACACTTTCGAGGTCTGACAGGGAGACCCCCTTGACCGATCCCTTGGTCGCGTCCGGCATGAAAAACGGGGTTCGCATCTCCCCGCTTCCCGTCAGAAGCATACCGGTCCGACCGACCGACACGCCTTCGTTTGCCAAGAAATGTGATCGCATCCGATTCATGTTACGGAACGACATTGAATCCGGACTCCGAAAGATTCACATCATCCTTCAGGTTCGTCGTCTTCGACCCGCTTTCCACGCGGATCGATTTTTTCGTGAAAGTATCTTCGGCCTCGAACACGGAGTCGAGGAGGATGGTGGGCGAAGTTCCTATTTCGTTCAGCCCGGGAACGATGGCTACCTGAAACGCTATTTCCTTCGTAGTCTTTCCTCCGCCCCACATGCTTCCGATATCCCAGATAAGATGGCCGGTGCGCTCATTGTACGAAATAGGCTCGCTTTCAGGAATCTTTTTTCCCGTATAACGTACCCCGGTCGGCAGCGTAGCCGTCACCTTCGCCCGAGCGATATCGTTAAGATAGTTCGTCACCTTGAACCGAAGCGTATAGGTCGTCTCTTCCCCTACCTTCGGCGGGATAGAACCCGCATTCGGCAATGCGGTATCGAAATGGTACCCGGACACCTGGTAATCCACGGTCGATCCGATCCGGGTCTCGAGCGCATTGCTCGCAATGACCTTGTTCGAGGGATTCGAAAACGGGATATCCGGACTGTCTATCTTCGCTATGGTCCGGACGGAGAGGTGTTTTCCAGCCTCCCCGGACACGCCGATATCGCTCCGAACGAACGTCGTAAAAGTGACTTTTCCGCCTTTTTTCGGTTCAAGTCTGGAAAGTTCCGGGAGATCCGGCGCTTTCCATGTGATGACGCTCCTCGCGGTATCGTATGAACCTCCGGCCATCCTGAGTTTCGTCATATCGAGATACGCCGCATTCACTTCGACGGTGATGATGACGTCACGAAGACCGATATCTCCATCATTCGAATACTGTATTTCGTAATTGAGCGAATCGCCTGGATTCACCGAGATGTCCGTCTTCCCGTTCACGGTCTGCGTGATGGAAAGCGGTGACACCACGATACGTGTCAGTCGCTCCTTCCGATCATACGACAGAAGCGTATCGTCCCCCTGAAGCACACCGAGTGAAACGCGCACCACTTTCGCCTCATCCCGATTCCCCGTAATGACACCGCGGACGCGTATCTCACCAGTCGCCCGGGGAAGCAGATTGCCGAGACGCCAGGAGGCATCCCCATCGATCGATCTCGGCTCCGAGGAATTAAAGCGGAAGTTCTGCGGATATTCCGCCTGTATCCGGAGATTCGAAAAGGAAAGATCACTGTCGTTACGGTAGGCGAACACGTATTCGACCTCATTTCCGGAAGCGACCTCCTGCGGAGCGCTGACTTCGAGCACGATCGGCGAGGATGCGATGGTCACGCCTGCCTGCGCCTGTCGTTCGAACCGACCCGAAATACCGGAGGGAGCGAACACGAGTATGGCTTTAAAATACGCAAGCGATCCCTTTGATCCATAAAATTTTCCGGAGAACCGCGCTTCGCCGCCGGATCGTCCGTCAACGGTCCCGAGAACGATTTTCGCCGAATTCCCACTTACGGTGGCGCCTTGGCTATCATCCATCCTGAACGATTCCGGATAGGAAAAAAGAAGCTCAACGTCACCCATGGGCAGCATGTTCTCATTCTTGTATCGGACGACATACTCCACCGTTTCGGAGCTTGCGACTTCCTTCGGTCCGACGATCTCGAGACTGACACGGTCCTCGGTGAAAAGCATCCCGCGGATGAAAGCGAGGTTTGCCACGAAGACTATGAAGAAAAGGGACAGAAGACCGATCATGAACCACTTCCATTTCGTCATGAAAAAGTCCCTTACCTTCGACTGGAACGTTTCAGGAGCGGATATTTTGGATACTCCCCACCGATCCATCCCGAATTCGACATTTCCGGACGCCTGGTTTCCCGGCTCGAATTCGGTATGCGTCTTGCGACCACCCTCGTAGTTCCGCGCATAGATATCCTCATTGAGATCCTGAAGGCCCATACGATTTTTATATTAGCTTTTCCTTGGTTCCTGTCATTATATCATGGATCAACGCAGAATATGCCGAAGGAACAATTTCCGCATACGTCCGAGCTCCGCGATATCCGCATCCGAAACACGGACCTTCCGGAGTGATCCGAGACGATTTCCGAGGAACAGTCGCAGAAGCTTCACGGCGTTGCCACTCACCGCGATCGAATGCCGGTCGGCATGATCCGCGAGCACGATTCCTCCCGCATCCGGACTGAAGAAACATTCGCTTCCGGATCCGAGTCGATCCCCCGACACCGCGCAGAGAGACGTCTCGAGATGATAGCCAAGCTCGGAGAGGAGCTTCACGTAGAATCCCTCGGACACAAGCGGTGTGCATTCCGCGTCTCCCGCTCCCGCAAGTTCGTCGAGCAGAGAAAGATACTCGAGAAACAACGCGAAAAGGCTTTCGTCGGGTTGTTCGAGCCCGACAAGCGAATCGACGATATCCGCCGCTTCGACCACGAGCGAGAGCGCGTCAAGATCGCCGCGGAGGCCAAGATACGCTTCCTCCGTGATCGCTCCGGCAATGCGCCCCATCCCCCTTCCCCTTACGACCGTGATATCGGAGAGCATCAGCGTCTCAAGTGATGCCGCGAGACGCGCATGGGGCTTGCGGACCCCGACCGCCTTCGCGCGGATCTTTCCACCCTCGCGCGTCAAAAACGTGTACAGGCGATCGGTCTCCCCGACCTCCTTCTTCTTCAGCACGATGGCAGTGTAACGGTATTCCACAGAAGAATTCTCAATTCCCATTTTTCAATTTCCAATCAATTTTTCATGATTGAATTTCGGAATTTCCAATATCACTTTCCACGTTTCAACCAAAATGCGAACGCCTCCCCGTCGAGATCGACGGACTCGGTGAAGTCGGCATCAGCAAGCTCGCCTTCGGTGATGCCGCCCTCCGCGAGCGTCTCACCGGCGATGAGGTTCCGGAGTATCTCGTCAGCAAAGACTGCTGACATTCCCTCGTAGCCGAGGCTGATGCGGTCCTCCACGTTGAACCCCGCCTTCTTTCGTCCTTCCTGCACCGCGCGGATGATTTCCCGCGCCTGCCCTTCGAGCCTGAGTTCGGGGGTAATTTCGGTATCGAGTCCCAGCGGCTTACCGCCGACAACTGTTTTCACATTCAGTTCATCCGCGAGAATTTCCTTCAGTTCATCGCGCAACTCGATATCTCCGATGGAGAATCCCGAAAGCGGCTGTCGCACTTTCACTCCCGCCTCAGAGCGCATCTTAAGTCCCTGCGTCACAAGCAGACGAGCCGACAACATCTCTTTCCGCAGCTCCCCACCCTCAAGCTCCGTTTCCTCCGGCCAATTCGCGAGGTGCACCGAATCTTCTCCTGTCAGGTTCCGATAAATCTCTTCCGAAAGAAACGGCGTGAACGGGGCCATCAATTTCGAAAGAGTCAAAAGAACTCCACACAACGTCTGATAGGCGTGTTCCTTGTCGTCATCGTTCTCATTTTTCCAAAACCGGTTCCGACTCCGACGGATATACCAGTTAGAGAGATTATCTATGAACTTCTCGATCGTCTGCGTGGCCGAATACACGTCATACCGGTCGAGATCATATTTCACTTCATGCACCAGATAGTTGCAGTCAGCCAAGATCCAACGATCGAGGATGTGCTCCGACTTACCGACGCTTTCCTTCGGTTTCCAATCATCAATCGAAGCATACGTCATGAAGAACGAATACGAGTTCCACAGCATCCGGAACACGCGGTTCTGGACGTCACGCATCACTTTGGCATCGAAACGTTTCGGCAGTCCCGGCTGATTGACAGAAAAGAGCGCCCACCGGAGCATGTCGGCACCGTATTCGTCGAACATCTTGAACGGATCGATCACGTTCCCTTTCGACTTCGACATCTTCTTACCCTGTCCGTCGAGCACGTGTCCGAGACAGATCACGTTGTCGTACGCGTTCCCCTTCGGCACCGCCCCGGCTTTATGAAGCAGTGTCGCGATCGCATGGAGCGTGTAGAACCAGCCACGCGTCTGATCGACCGCCTCAGAGATGAAACCCGCCGGGAAGGATTTCCCGGTCTCGATCATCACCTTCTCATCGTCCGTCGACCCAGCCGGATACGAAAACTGCGCCAGAGGCATCGCACCGGAATCGAACCACACGTCGAGCACCTCCGGCGTCCGCCGCATCGTTCCCTTGCCGCACTCACACGTCCACTCGACATCGTCGATATACGGCTTATGCACATCTTCTAACTTCTGTCCGGATAATTCCTCAAGCTCCTTGATGGAAGAAATGACTTTTCTCTTTCCGCATCCTGTTTTTTGTTGACTGTTACCCGTTGTCTGTCCTTCACATTCCCAGATCGGGATCGGTGTCCCCCAGTACCGGTCGCGCGAGATCGCCCAGTCCCGGATACCGCGAAGCCACTCCCCGAATCGTCCTTCCTTGATATTTTCCGGAACCCAGCTGATCGCCTCGGCATTCTTCATCAGCTCCTCGCGCACCGCGCTCATCGCGATGAACCACGACGGCTTCGCGAAGTAGATGAGTGGTGTGTCGCACCGCCAGCAGAACGGATATTCGTGTTCGTATTCCTCCTCCTTGAACAGCAGTCCGCATTCCTTGAGGTCCGCGATGATCAGGTCGTCGACCGCATACCGGTTCTTGTCATTCTTCTTCTTGACCGAGATCCCCTTCCCAGGAACATCAGCGGAGACTTTCCCCTCGAGATCCACGGTATGAAGTGTCGGCAACCCGTTCTCCCGACCGACGTTGGCGTCATCTTCCCCGAACGCCGGCGCGATGTGCACAACTCCCGTCCCCGAATCGGTCGTCACGAAATCTCCAGCAATCACGCGGTATAATCCCTCTCGATTATTTTTTTCGTCAGTTTCGTAGAGTGGTTCATAATTGAGGCCAATCAACTCTTTCCCGGTTATAATTCTCGTCTTTGCCCAAGCATCAGGATTTTCCCCTTCTTTTAATTCATCTTTCGGAAATATCCCGGAATACGCATAAACATCAGCTTGCCTTTCAGAGGCGGTAATATATGTTTCTCCAGCATGATCTCCTTTCAAAATTTCTCGAATAACGTACTCAATACTCGGATTCACCGCCAAAGCCACATTCCCCGGCAAAGTCCAAGGCGTAGTAGTCCATGCTAGCAGATAGGTCTTTCCTTGTTTCTTACTCCCTGCTCCTTGCTCTTTGACTTCGAATTTCACATACACCGAATTGTCCTTCACGGTCTGATACCCCTGCGCGACTTCATGCGATGAAAGTGCGGTGCCGCAGCGATAGCAATACGGCACAACCTTATGCCCACGATACAGCAAACTTTCACCTTTCTCATCTTTGAGTTCGGCGATTTGCGCTATCTGCCACCAGACTGATTCGATGTAGCTGTTCTCATAGGTGACATACGGATGCTCCATATCCACCCAGTAGCCCATACGTCGCGTCAATTTCTCCCAGAGATCACGATACTCCCATACGGATTCTTTGCACCGCCTATTGAATTCGATGACGCTCGCTCGTGCATCGCCCGGGACGATATTCTCGATATCCTGTTTATTCTTGAGTCCGAGCGCCTTTTCCACCTGAAGCTCAACCGGGAGCCCGTGCGTATCCCACCCCGCCTTGCGCGCCACCCGGTAGCCTTTCATCGTCTTGTATCGCGGGATGATGTCCTTGAACGACCGCGCGAGCACGTGATGAAGCCCCGGCTTCCCATTCGCCGTCGGCGGCCCTTCATAAAACACGAAATCGCCCTGCGGCGCGTCCTTCGACACCGACTTCTCGAATATCTTGTTGTCCTCCCAGTATTTGAGGATTTCCTCCTCCATCTTCGGAAAACTCACCTTCGGATCGACTTTTTTGAACATAGTTGTATGGCTAGATAGTTACATTGTTTTATGGTCAGGTCGCCAGATGATCATTGGTATATTTTATCAACGTATTGATATCCTTCGGCAGCTCTTTCAGGATCAAGAAGATGCGTCCATATTCTTTTTCAGAAAGAAGCTTTCTTCTTTTTGATTTTTCCAGCCAATCAAGCGATTCATATGCGGACCCACGCGCTATCCTATAAAATTGTACTTTATCTTTCTTCTCATATCTCCCGAATCCTTCGGCAATGTTTGCGGAAACGGAATCAATAGCCCGTACAAATTGGGATCCTATCGTCCTTTTTGAAAATTCATCCCACTTCCCGACAAGACCCCAGATATCATTTGAAAGTGCAAACGATTTTTTGTAAGCAGTAATTTTATTAAGAGTGAGAAATCTTTCCTGTTCCATAACCATACCGACCATAAAACCATCTGACAATAAAAAACGACCCGCCCCGAATAACGGAGAAGGACGTCGATGACGTGGTACCACCTTCGCTTCGCAATAACCGATCACCAAGTCCCAATGACCAAGATGATGACTATCGCCTCATTTCACGCTGTTACGGGCATACCCGTCGGGGTCTAGTCCGATTGTCATTCCGAGTTTATCGAGGAATCTCGTCTTTCTTGCGAGATCCTTCGCTTTGCTCAGGATGACAGAATCGTTTCTTCCCGAAGCTCAGAGGTGATAACCTCGTCATCGCCTTTCGATTTGTACGGAAAGTGTAGCGGAATTCAGCATTTCAGGCAATATCCTTGCCCTTTTCCCTCCGTACGACAAGATACGTCCCGAGCCAGGAACCGAGCGCGAGCGGAACGACATAGAGGAAATTCCCGACATAGTTGACGACGCCGAAGGCGAGGAGAAAATGCATCACGAATCCGATATTCGCCGCCTGCAGCGGATTTTTCTTCACCACCGCGTACGTATACTGCGCATAGAGCGCGTCTATGACCAGATACGCCGCGAAAACAAGCGCAGCGGTACCGAAGTCGAAATTTTGTAGAAGCTCGGTCATGGACGCTCTCCATTGAACATCATCTCCGTCACCGAAGCGTTTTCCGGCGCCCATTCAAGAAGACTCTCTTCTATCGTCTGACCAAGAAGTATTCCATGCAAAAGTTCAAGCGGATCGCCGTGAGAAACAACTACGATTTTCTTCCCGACATCGTTTTTCATCACATCCACGAGGAACGCACTTATCCGTTCCCGCTCGTGCCGCAACCCCTCGATCTCCGCGATATCCGTATCGATGCGATCGAGATCGGTCGCATACTTCGCCGTCCGAACCTTCGGCGACATACCGTCATAGATACCGAAATCCGTCTCACGAAGCCGCTCATCGACGACGATATCGATACCGGTCGCGACAGAGATGATCCGCGCCGTCTCGAGTGCCCGTGTTATAGGAGAGCTGTATATCTTCGCTATTTCCTTTCCTTGGAGCTTCTCGGCCGCAACCACCGCTTGCTCCCTTCCTTTTTCCGTCAGATGAAAAATGCGCTTCTCCGGCCAGGAAGAAAGAAGTCCGAGGACGTTGTTTTCCGACTGTCCATGCCGAACAAGAAAGAATGTCGTTTCGGGATGATTCATATCGTTTATCACAATGACGACGTAGAAAACAGCCAGCCGACGACACCAGAAACGGTATACAGAGCGGAGTCGATAGGACCCGAGGACGCCCACGAGATGACATGCGTCAGATCCGTCACTGCGGCGGCGATGAAGAAGACCGCCACTGGTCCCACGACCTTCATCGCGAAAAGAAGGATTTCCTCATCCTGACCCCGTTTTCTCGGCATAGGTTCCGTTTTTATTTCCCTGTTAGCACCGCATTATCTCTCATTATCATTCCGAACACAGCCGAGGAATCCTGTTGCATCTTACATCTCCGCCTCGCGCATCATGCATCCTGCATCATTTATCCTCATTAGATTCCATCCGCTCCGGAGCCGAGACACCCATCAGCCCGAGCGTTTCTTTGAGGACAATCTTCGTCGCGGAGATGAGCGCGAGGCGCGCCTTCGAAAGTTCCCTGTTTTCCGGATCGATCACCTTGCATTCGTCATAGAACGAGTGGAGTTTGTCCGCGAGCCGCATCGCGTACTGCGGGAGTCTATGCGGCGCGCGCTCCGTAGCCGCCTCTTCGACGAGCTCCGGAAAGAACGCGAGCTCCCGGAGAATCGCCCGCTCCTTCGGATGCGCGAGCAGAGAAAAATCCAGATTCCCATCCTTCTCTTTGTCATTCCCGTGAAAACGGGAATCCAGCCCCGCCTCCTCCGCCTTGCGAAGAATGCTTGCGAGACGCGCGTGCGCGTACTGGACATAGTAAACCGGGTTCTTGGCGGATCGTTCTTCCGCAAGTCCGAGGTCGAAATTCATGTGTGTATCGGGTGAGTACATAAGAAAGAAGAACCGCGCGACATCGACCGGAATCTTTTCAAGGAGCTCGTCAATCGTCACCACGTTTCCCGCACGCTTGGACATGCGGACCTCCTTACCATCCTTCATGAGCCGTACGAGCTGAACGAACGAGATATCATACGTTCCCTCAAAGCCGAGCGCCGACGCGGCAGCCTGAAGACGTGTCCGATACCCGTGATGATCCGCTCCAAGAATAAGGATGAGCCGGGAAAATCCCCGTTCTTTCTTGTGAAGGATGTATCCGCAGTCGGACGCGAAATACGTCCGGGATCCATCCGATTTCACGAGCACCCGGTCCTTGTCGTCACCGAAAGCAGTCGTCTTGAGCCAGAGCGCCCCTTCGCTCTCGAAGGTCAGCCCCTTGCCCTTCAATGTTTCAATCGCTTTGTCAACGAGTCCCGCGTCCACGATATCGCGCTTCTCGGAAATCCACAGATCGACCGGAATTCCCATCCTCTCCGTCACCGTCGGCTTGATCATTTCCTCAAGAACATGCTCCGCTGATCGCTCACCGACTTCCCTTACTGTTTTTTGTTCATTGTTGACTGTTAACCGTTGATGCAATGCATCAACATAGTCGCCCGCATACACCGCTTCTTCATCTTTCAAGACGCTGTGTCCAAGCTTTTCCACCTGCTCACCCGCGTCGTTCACATAGTATTCGTTCGTCACGTCGTACCCGGCTTTGCGCATGATACGGGAAAGCGCGTCCCCACAGAATCCGCCGCGCGCGTTCCCAAGATGGAGCGGACCGGTCGGGTTCGCCGAAATGACCTCGTTGTCGATCTTCAGTCCCTTTCCGATTTCCAAGTCTCCGAACTGCTCCCCTTTCCCGATCACCTCCCCGAGCACACCCTCAAAATATCGAGGCGACAGGAAAAAATTGATATACCCCGGCCTCGCCACTTCTATCTTTTCAAAAGGGATTCCCTGTTGATTGTTATTTGTTATCTGTTGACTGATAAGCTCCGCAATCTCCATCGGGCTCTTCCCGAGCAGCTTGGCAAGAATCATCGCGACATTGGTCGAGTAATCCCCGAACCGTTCGTCCTTCACTCTGGACACATCAAAAACCGGCAATCCATCCTCGGACCTGTCCGCAACGCTTTGCGCAGCGACCCGGGCAAGAAGCTCCCGGATTGCCTCTTCGATTTTCTGCCGAATGATTTCTTTCACCAATCCATCCTAACGGAAACGAAATGAAATTGGAAGTGCCGTCCCCTTGATACTTCCTCCGAAATACCCGATACTTGGGTCATGAAAACACTCGCTGTCAACAAACGGGCAAGTTTCGATTATGAACTCCTCGACCGGTACGAGGCGGGCTTGGTTTTGACCGGAAACGAGGTAAAGGCGGCGAAAACAGGTCATATCAGCCTGAAAGGCGCCTTCGTCACCACCCACGGAAACGAGCTCTACCTTACGAATTCGCTCATTCCACGCTACGAACACGCCCACAAGGATACCAAGAACGAGGATGCCAGACCGAGAAAGCTCCTTCTCAAGCGTTCGGAAATCCGCTCATTGATAGGAAAATCACGCGTAGAAGGCTTGACACTCGTCCCTATCCGGGTCTATACTAAGAACCAGCTCATAAAGCTCGAATTCGCCGTGGGAAAAGGAAAAAAATCCTACGACAAGCGCGAAACGATCAAGAAGCGAGAAGCAAAAATTCAAATGCGAAGGCATTTGAATTAAATGACCAATAACCAAATTCCAATTTCCAAATAATTTCCAATTTCCAAAAATCAAATCGGTTTCCGTTTGGTTCTTGCAATTTGGTGATTGATCATTGTTTGGAAATTGGAGCTTGGTTATTAGAAATTACATTGCTCCGCAATGTCTGGGGTTGCCTAGTTTCGACAGGATGCACATTCAAAATATGCAAGCCGATCTCGGAAGTATGATCGAAAAACTCGCTTCCACGATGATAAATGCAAACTTCATCACCAAGGCCAAGAACGCATTCGCGCAAGCGTTTGCCCCTTCTTTCGCGCCTGCCCTCGCCTAATTCAGTTTAGTGCGGAGCCATCGAACGCCTGATTCCCGGTAGGAACGTTCGGTGTCATATTATCGGGACGACAAGAGGCGACTTCCGTTTTTTCCCGCCTTGAGCCGTATGCACGAAGAAACGATCCTGAAGGGATTTCGCGTATCTTTTACCCCTCAGTATCACCCAAGACACGCTAAGCTTGTAGATTATTTTGAAGAAACATTTTGGACATGGGTGCGATTCCCATCAACTCCACATTTTAAGCACGAAACCATGCGTCGAAGAAGGCATCATCGTCCGAAACCGAAACCGCAGGTAGTCATCCGGTTCCGATCCAACGAGCAGATCACTGCTCCGACGGTTTTTCTTATCGGCGCGGACGGAATACCGGTCGGTGAGATGCCGACTATCGACGCTATCGCGAAGGCACACGCCGACGATCTTGATCTGATCGAAGTCTCCCCGCAGGCAAGCCCGCCGGTCTGCAAGATCCTCGAGTACGGGAAATTCCAGTACCAGCAGACGAAGAAAGAGCAGGCGTCGAAGAGCAATCAGAAAAAGATCGACATCAAGGGCGTACGACTCGGCCTCCGCACCGACACCCACGACCTCACCTTCAAGAAGGAGCAGGCCGAGAAGTTCCTCAAGAAGGGGCACAAGGTGAAGATCGAAGTGCTCCTTCGGGGACGGGAAAAGGCGATGCCGGACCGAGCGAAAGTCACGCTCCACGAATTCCTCGCCACGCTCACGCTCCCCTACCGCGTGGAAGAGGAGATGAAGCGGTTCCAGAACGGGTTCAGCATCCTCATAATTCCTGAATAATCACTGGGACTTACGCGTTCGGCACATTTCTTCGTTGCAAGATCCGGTACTCGACGCTGTATGCGACATACAGCTTACTGCGTTCCTCTCTTGCGCCTCGAACTATGCTCGAACCCGAAAGTCCCCAACTCAATAACGTATGAAGCAGAAGACCAAAAAATCGGTGTCAAAGAAAGTGAAGGTCACCGGATCAGGAAAGATCACCCGGCGCGCCACAGGGCAGAACCATTACAACTCCCGTGACAACGGCAACGCGACCCGCGCGAAACGGCGCGATCGCGGTATCGCGGTACTCGCCGATGAGAACAACATCAAGAAAGGATTGCCGTACGCATAATCGGAAATGCAAAAGGAAAGTATCAAAAGTAAAAATTGAGGAGTGCCGCCTCGCGGCGCACGAACATTTTCTATTTTGAGATTTACATTTTTATCTAGAAACGTATGACCAGAGTCAAACGCGGCGTGATGACCAAGAAACGCCATAACAACGTCCTGAAAGCCGCCAAGGGTTACCGTTGGGGTCGAAGCAAGCTGTTCACGAAAGCGAAAGAAGCCGTCATGAAAGCCGGCGTTTACGCATATCGCGACCGCCACAACAAGAAACGCACGTTCCGGAGTCTCTGGATCGTCCGCCTTGGGAATGCGCTTCGTCTTTACGGCCTCAAATACCGGGATTTCATTCCGCTTCAGAAGGAGAAGAATATCGAACTCGACCGGAAAGTCCTCTCCGAGCTCGCAATGAAGAATCCGGGGGCGTTCAAGACCTTCATCGAGAAGGTGAAGACGATGTAAGAAGAGGATAGGAGATGCATGATACAAGAAAACTCCCCTCCGGGGAGTTTTTTATTTCGTCGTCCAGGATTTGCAATCAGGAAGTTTTTCGGAATCCCTTCCAGAGAGCATATCCGACGATGAATAGCGCGATACCGATCGCATCGATACCGATGTCGGAAATCTTCCCCTCGCGGAACGGAACGAACATCTGATGTGTCTCGTCGAGAAACGCGTAGAGAAAGGAAAGGGCGCCGGAGAGCCCGAGTAGTGAACCGGAACGGTCCTTCGGGAAAAACGCGCAGAACGCGTTATAAGCAAGCATGGTCAACACGAAGAACTCGAACACATGCGCGCCCTTGCGCTCAAGGAGAAGCGGAAGTGACATTTCATACCGCACCGATGAACCTGGAAACGATGACATGACAAAAATGACACACATCCACGTGACCAAAAGGAACAACGCTTGGTGTTTCTCGCGGAAGAAGGAGAGTATCATAAATGCATCCTTACTTTCGGAGCTTCTCCCCCGCCTGCTTGAGGAGAGCGAAAAAGGCATAGAACGGAAGCCAGATCCACAGTGTCGATTTCAGGAAATTGTCGAGAAATTGGTTCATAACGGGGAATGAAAAATGAAAATATCAAAATGGAAAATATCCTGAAACCATTCAGTCTTTCTGTTTTTTTGATTTTGTGTTGTCATTTTTATTTTTGATTTTTCCATTTTCAATTTCATATACCACGTCCTTCTTCTCCACCACCACCCGCCAACCGTGTTCCTTGGCGGCGGCAAGCAGCCCCTGGTTCGGATTGAACGCGATCGGATACTCGACGAGTCCGAGAAACTTGATATCGGATTCGGTGTCGCCGATGCCGTACGACTCCTTGAAATCCAGTCCCTGCTCATACACGTACTGCTTCACGATCGATCCCTTATCCTTCGACGGTTCGAATGAAGCGACACCGGTGTATATTCCTTCCTCATCCTTTTCATACACGCTCCCGTACACGAAATCGAACTTGAGATATTTCTCGTTGTATTCCTCGACGATCTCCAGTGGCGATCCGGATACGGCGATGATATGATACCCCTCCTTCCGGAACCGCCGGATGAGATTCTCGGCAAAGATATACGTCCGTTTCATATGGAACGGAACGACGATGCGGCTCGCTTCACGGACGACATCCTCGGTACACCCACGGATATGTTCGGAGTACAGATCGACGATCGCACGGCGGTACTGCTCATAAGTCCCTTCATGCTCGATCCAATTCGAGTAGATTTCCGTCAATTTCTTCCGAACGGAAACAGGAAACGCACCAAGCCACGAGAGCTCGTTGATGAGCTCGAAATGAAGATTCTTCCGGAAAATCGTCCCATCGATATCGAAGATGGCAAGCTTTTTTCTTTTCATGCTTCTTTCACTTTATTCACCCTGTGAAATAATCCGCCTCCGGATTCCCACAGAGTGGGATTTCACAGGGTAAACTTGACGGACTTTATAAACTTTATGAACTCGTTTTCGCCTTCTTCAGATGGAGACTGAAGTGTGATCCGACTCCTTGTATGCTTTCCACCGTAAGATCTCCGCCCATTTTCCGAGCGATTTCGCGCGCAATCCACAGCCCAAGCCCTGTTCCCGGGATTTTTTCGGTATCCACGTTTTTCACCCGATAGAATTTTCCGAACAGATGTTCCATGTCTTCGGCGGATATACCGAGTCCCGTGTCAGCCACGGTGACAATCACATCATCCCCTTTCTCCGAAACCTTCAGCTCCACCTTCCCTTTTTTCGTATACTTCACCGCATTCGAAAGGAGGTTCACGAGAATCTGTTTCATACGTTCCGGGTCGGCCGAAACGCTTTCCCGGGGCAGATCCGTATCGACGTATGAGAATTCAAGTTCCTTCTCGTTCGCAAGCACAGTGAAATCATCCGCTATCGGTCGCAATATCTCCTCGAGACCGACCGATTTCACATCTATCGGAAGCCGGTTCTGCTCGAGCCGCGAAACATTCAGGAGATCCTCGACGAGCGTCGAGAGACGCTCCAGCGTGACATCCATGCTGGCGACATACCTCTTGGCTTCCTGCTCCGGAATCGGTTCCTTGAGAAGATCCACATATCCGCGGAGGATGGTGATCGGACTTTTCAGTTCATGGCTCGCCATGGACACGAAATCGTCTTTCATCTTATCCAGCTCTTCCAATTCGGCCGCGCGGATGGCATAACGAAAAAGCCGGAGATGATTCGCCAGTATGAGCAACACGAACAGAAGCGACGTGATGGCGACAACGTAGACTTTTCGCACCTCTTCCGAAATGAAGGCGTCGTTTTCCCTGAGCGAAAGCTGGAAAAAAATGAGACCGATCTTCTCTCCGGATCCGCTCCGGATCTGCTTGAGTACGTTCCAGAACCGTTCCCCGCTCTCGTTACCGAGGAATGCCACGCCCTCCTCCTGGCTCCAGGCGAGAAAATAGAACGGATCGTCCACGATCCTGCCCATATCATCCGGATTCGTCGAAGTCGTCACCCTGAACCCGTCTTCACCGGATTTCTCGAGCACGACGATGTTCGACACGTTCGGATTCTCCCTGAGGATCCTTCCGACTTTTTCGGAAAGTTTTTCGGGATCACGGATCAGATCTTCCGCGAAAACCCCGAATAGCCGTTCCGAAAGAAGCGCGCTCCCCTGCAAAAGGCTGTCGGTACTTTTCTGGAATTTCCCGAGGGAATAGTAACTGTTCCAGAATATCACCCCGACGACCACGATGATAAGAAACAGCGAATAAAAGACTGATGGATTCCGTCGCACGAACGCGACTCCTTTTGAAAAAGTCGATACTGGTTTCTTCATGATTTCCGATCTTATCAATCTGAAAAGGCCCTATGCCCGATGAAGTAGAATGCACCGAGAAGGAACATAATCACTATCGCGATGCCGAAAAAAATGAATTGGCCTCCGGCGCGTTCGACCGGCGACCGATTTCCCTCTATCGCTCGTTCCATGTCGGAAACGGAACCGATGCTGATGGCCTGCGCCGTCTTCACGAACGGAATCGGACTTGATTGGGAAGAAATGCGTCCGGTAGCGTCCGTGACGGCCACATACACCTCATGATTTCCGTCTTCAAGGTCCCGATCGAGTTCATATGACCAATTCCCGTTCTCATCGGCCTTCACGGTCACGACGATGGGATCGCTGTAGATGTAGACTGTCAGAAAAGTGTTCGGAATTCCTTTCCCGGAGATTTTCGTACCGACACCCCCGTTTTCACGGACCACACGCTCGACTTTTTCAACCCGAAGCCGGCGATCCTCGACGGAGGCTTTCGATATCCGTTTTTCCTTCGGAGATTCGAATACGACCTTATCGCCACGATCGCTCGTGGCCGATTTCAGCGGATTAAAACCTCTTTTCACCTCTTCACCGTCCGGAAAACCGTCACCGTCCGTATCCACACCGAACGGATCCGATCCTACCCGGATTTCTTCGGCATCCGGCAGACCATCACGGTCGGAATCACGGTCAGACAAGGTGACGACGCTCGACGGATCAATATCCCTCTCTTCCTGCCCCGGCAAAGGAGCTTTCGTGGCATCGGTCGAAGCGGATGCACTTTTCTGATAACCGGAATCCGAATAGGTCGTCTTCGAGCCGGAAACCGGCGAAGCCGATTCCGATACGGCATTTACAGCCGGCAGTACCGGTTTCGGAAGTATGATGTTGACCGGTGACGCCTGAACGACTCTTCCTACTGAGTCTCCCGCCCACACGGCATATTCGTATTTCGATCCCGGGTTCAGACCGACATCCTCATACGAGAGCGCATCCGTAAAGGTTTTGATGGGTGTTCCGTTTCGCTTGATCTTGTATGTGACCGTCCCGGAAGCGTTTGCCGGTCGGGTCCAATTCAATCTGACCGATGTCGGACCTGTGAGCGAACCGCTCAACGCCGGAACGGAAAGCGATACATCCGCAATCGTATCCGACTGATTCGATTCGGAAACGATTCCGGTAGACGACGCTGTTTCCGAAGGTGCCCCGACAGGAGCGGGAATCGTCGCTTCGAACACGGCGCTTTTCGAGGTTCTCCCCGCAGAGTCTCCCGCCCACACGGCATATTCGTATTTCGATCCCGGGTTCAGACCGACATCCTCATACGAGAGCACATCCGTGAAGGTTTTGATGGGTGTTCCGTTTCGCTTGATCTTGTATGTGACCGTCCCGGAAGCGTTTGCCGGTCGGGTCCAATTCAATCTGACCGATGTCGGACCTGTGAGCGAACCGACCAGTTCGGGTGCGAGAAGTGCTGTAACCGTTCCTGGCGAGTCCGCTCCGACGATCTGGTTATCGCCCTGCAGCCCAGTCGACAATGTCGTATCGCCGAGAACCTCTCCCAAGCGCCCGTCCATGGAAATAAAGAGCATTCCAAGCGTAAAGAATACCGCCGAAAGGAACGAGAAGATGATTTTTATTTTCATAGCAACTATGTTTTATTTCCTTCTCCAAGTATACCGTTTTCACCGGAATCACGGAAGAGCTCCCGGGCGGCATCCCATGTCTCCGGCATATCATGCTTCTCCCGGAGCCAATACCACCACTCCACCCCCCACAAATATACCTCCGGAAAACCGACTCGCTTCGCATATTCCACATTCTGCCTGAGAAGATCCGGGTTCATCGTCCGGAATTGTTCTGCTATCGGCACATCCGCGACCCATCCGCTTGCCCACGGCTCGGCTTGGAGCTCGATGACCACAAATCGTTCCTGATCGGACAGAAGCCGAACGAATGTCTCCTTGAAAAGGAAGAAATTCGGTCCGAGCGGATACGTGAAATACCCGAATCCCGGCTTGAATATCTTCCGGTACATCGTCGTTCCGAAGATATCGGCACGCTTGGCGGCAGGAAGCCAGATCGACAATTCCCCGGAATCGGTCAGCATGACCGGCCTCGACGGATCGATTCTTTTCACGAGTACGATCTCCTCGTCGAGAAACCCTCTCCGAAGCGGCGGACACTCCCCGAAAAAGACGAGAAATGGCTCGTTTTCGATCTGCCACGTGACGATTTCTTCCCGCTCCATATACCGTCTCATGGTCCGCTCGAGAAATCCAAGGAGCTCCGCTTCGCGATACGATTCGGTCCCATTCTCCTTCACCCATCCGGGAATATGACATTCCGGCCACCGTGGCACGCGCTGCCCCATGGACAGGATGACTTCCGCCCCGCGACTCCTCGCCTCGTCGAGCTGCCAATCGACCGCGGAATAGTCATATGAACCGCGATCATTCTCCACGAGATCCCAGTACACCGGGATGCGGAGTTTCCGAACACCGAGATCGTCAAGCATCGCGACATAGGCCTCCTTCCAATCGAGTCCGAGCGACTCGGCATACCGATATGAGAACGTCACGCCGAGTTCCACGTCTTCGCGTGGTTCCGGACCTTCCAGATTGAAATACACAAAAAATCCGGAAATGACGAATAATACCGTGAGGAGGAAAACTCCGATAATTTTCAAAAGAGGAAGTATCCGCCACATACATTCAGCAATAACCAATTACCAAGCTCCAATCACCAAAAAAGTTTCGAATTCCAATAATCAAAACTGCGATACAAGCTTTATAAAAATCCTTTCAGGTTTCCGCTCGAGGCCGCGAGAAAGACGCCGAGTGACAGGAGTATGATGCCGAACACCTTCTCGACAAGTCCGATCCGATCAAGTCTCTCTTCGAAAATGTGCGGGTAACGGAAGGAAAGTGGAATGACGAGCAGAAACAGGAAAGCGAACTGCGTGCCCGAAAGCCCCTGTATGAACGTGACCGGTCCGAGCGATACCGCGTAGGCGATCAGGAACGCTCCGGCGCCTCCGAACGCCTTGTTCAGGAAGAAATACGTCGCCGTTCCGAAATTGCGTTTCGTCGGCTTCGCATGGCGCTCACCCCCGGAAAATATCTGCTCGCGAAACAAGGGGAACAGGAGAAAGCTCATGCCGGTCAGGAACATACCAAGTCTCGACCAGACGAATCCGCTCGAGAAATTGGAAAGTACGTACGTCTCCTTGAGGACGATGAGCGACGCCGCCATAAGCGCGCCGGCGACGAGTACATACCGGGCGAACAGCGGATCACGCTTCGAACCGGTGTGCTTGGAAAGTGCGAAGCTTCCGGCGACGAGCAGCCCGAGCGCCATCACATCCGTCACATGAAACAGTTGCCCGGAGGAGATTCCGAGGAGAAGCGAGACAAGAAAAAGAAAACCGACCACCGAGACACCGACCAAAGGCGCCGCGCGCGACACCTCGCTCCGTTTCACGGATTCGTA
Source organism: Candidatus Moraniibacteriota bacterium (assembly GCA_018061645.1). Classification (GTDB taxonomy): domain Bacteria; phylum Patescibacteriota; class Minisyncoccia; order Moranbacterales; family UBA1568; genus JAGOTT01. Next base: position 36,863 of record JAGOTT010000002.1, on the reverse strand, counting down.
AAAGGCGACGAGTCCGAGAAGAAACAGGAACCCGGAAAAAAAGCCGAGAAACATGGCTTTCGGAATCGCGAAAACGAATCCGAATGGGATGAGCACGACTGCGAAGAGCGACACGAGCGATGTGTAGAACGCGTAAAGTGCCGGCGAGCCAATGCGATTCTCCGAAAGAAGGAACTTGTCGAAGAGCGCGGCGAGCGCGTTGAAAAGATATCCCGAGAGTGCGACGAGTATCCATGACATGCTTCCATTCTACCCTATCCCGAAAGAAAACGAAAACGGAAGTAAATGCTCCCGTTATACCGCGCGTTTTACGCAGGCGCTTATCCTACTTAACATCCGGCTGGTGGGTATGATCCGCATCATGTTCTTCCGCGTATTCCGGTGACGGCACCATTTCAAGCTTCGCACGAACCTCTTCTTCGGTCAGCGATGCCGTATCGCCTTCTTCCGCCATCAAATTTTCGAGTCGCACGTGAGTCTCTTCTCCGGTCAATGACGCTACTCCGTTTTCTTCTTTCGCCGATGTTTCGATGTTTCCCTGAATCGTTTTCCCCTGCGAAAGAGTCTGTCTGACCGGAACCGCTACTTCCTTATCCATTATCCGCACAGTCATATCAGTCAAGATTTTCATATGAAACACACCCCACAAAATGATGATGGTAAGGAAAATCCCAAGCACGTAAAGAACGATACGATTTTGAACTGGATTTTTCGCAAACAAACTCAGCATTCCATTTTCAGGAGAGTTGCGAGCATGGAAACAGGAGTTCCTCACTGTTCGTTAGTAGTATTCGTGGCGCAATTTTTTTGATTACGCTATGAATTATACCAAAGAATCTTAAATATGCTTAATCAAGCCTATAATATGGAATCGATCGATTGCCATTTGAAAACGGAGCATGTATCTGGTCATAACACACAGGACCGACGTCTGCCTGATGAAAACCAAATTTGCCCCCAGCAACAGCTGTACCTTTACCGTTACTAGTAGCCACAACACCACAATCAGTCGTACCAGTACCAGACGGAAGGTTTTCAATTCGCGTATCACAGCCACAACGCGGCGACAAAAAACCTGCTGGCGTTCTTACGCTTATATAATAGAGACTGTTAGTGACATCCCATCCCATCGAATACCCTTTCAACGGACTGCTTACATGACTCACGCAGATTGGGTTTCCCGAGGCATCAAATCCGGAAACTACCTGTCCGGACGGACAGGAAAAACTCTTGACGCCGGTGTCATCCGTCTCGCATTTGAAGCGGCTATTGGATGCATCCCAGACGATATTTTGACTTCCTCCCGTACAAGTGGAAATTCCTGTCGTATTGATGCCGATCGTCCCCGTCCCCGTAATCGGTCCTCCCGTGAGGCCCGAACCCGTCCCAACGCTCGTCACCGTCCCCGATCCGCCCCCTCCGCCCACGGTCGAAAGACACGTCGCACCGGATCCCCTGTCGAGACAGAAGTCGGCACTGGCTCCGAAGGCCTCGACTTTTCCCGCGCCTCCGACACGGAACCGATCGGCTCCGTCGTTCGTTCCGAGAATGAGCGGTTTTCCGACGGATGATTCCGCCTTGACATTGAGCCATGCGGCGGGAGAACCGTCGGAAGCGGCATGGTTGCCGAGACTGGTGAGACCGAGTCCTCCGACGCGGAACCCGTTGTCGTTCGATGAGTTGGTGGCGATGAAAAGCGGGGTTCCGGGATCGTACGGTTTCTGTACGTGAAGATAGGCGGTGGGAGCCGCGGTACCGATACCGACACTGCCGCTCACGTAGGCGTTTCCTCCGATGAGCGCGTTGCCTCCGCCTCCGACTTCGAGGGCGTTGATCGGGGCGACATTCGAGTTCACGCCGAGGCGTCCGAGCTTGTACTGGGCGCCGGCTCCGAGCGTCACCGGTCCTGCGACGTTGCCTCCGGGAGGAAGGGCGGATGGAGCGGTCCAGGCCTAGGCGAACTGGAGACCGAGGCCGAGGATGAGACCGAGGGAGACGACCTTCACCCAATAGAGAAGCGTGTTGCCTTTTCGCATAGACGTTTTGTTAGCCTGTTTTTGGTTTACGCGGAATGATGAATGAGGATCGTGGATTGCAGATTTTAAAATAGGAGTCTTCAATTCTTCAATCATCATTCTTCATTCTGCGATTCTCCCATCATTATCCCACTATCGTTTTTTTTTGCAACTGCCGGAAAACTCGGGATAGTCTTTCAAAATAAAAACGCCCCCGAAGGAGCGTTCCAATGTCTACGACCGCGCGAGTTTCCGATAGTACAGATCCACATCGGCGATCCATTTCCGGACACTCTCCGGACTGTGTCCCGCGCACGACGAGCCGCACTTCCAGATGATCATGTTCGCCGGATCGCTCGTATTCCTGATCGCGACGAGCTCCGCGAGACGGTTTCCCACTGTGGACACCGCTTCCTCCGGACTCCCGAAACATCCGTGTCCCATACCGATACCCCGCGATCCTGCCCCCTTGTATCCCCAGTAATTGAAGCAGTCCTTCCCGACATCGTCCAAAGGCACGCGCTTCCCCCAATCCGACTCCTTTTTCGCGATACCGATAAGAAGCGCGGCGATTTCCCGGTCATACGACGCGATGAAAGTCGCCATCGCCTCGATCGGATACCCGGAAACAAGAGCGCGGATTTCCGCTTCGAGTTCGCTCCGATCGTTCGACACGAAGATGTCCTTTCCGGAAACGATTTCTTCACAGTTCCGTATCGCGTCCGTCCGAGCACCTGATGGATTCCGATTTCCCCCGAACGACTCCCAGAGTTCCTGTTCGAGTCTGAAAAGACATAACTCTTTCAGACTTTCCTCCGAAGAATCACTTCCGCGATTCGATTCATCTACCCCTTCTGATTCCCGCGCAAAAGCGAAAGCCGAGCCGAACACGAAGAGCGCTGCCCCTGAAAGAAAAAGCGCCTGCCGGAGGCGTCCCGATGAATAACTTTTTTTTGATTGTCTTCTGCGTTTATTTCCTTCCTCTTCCACTGTCACCGAATCGATATCCTGCATACATGGCTGTTAGTCATTAGAGCCCTCCAGCCCTCCTTTTCTGCAAGAATGCACTTCCTATCATATCGTTTTTTTGGCAAATCGTCAAAGGATTTTCATAAAATTTTCTTTATCTAAAGCAAAAAGCGAGGATTCCCCCGCCGCCAGCCATTAAAAAATAACTCAAGGAACAATCACTCTTTCCCTTCGTCGTTAAGTTTCCGATAATAGAGATCGACGTCCGCGATCCATTTCTGCACGCTGTAGGAGCTATGCCCCGCACACGACGAGCCGCACTTCCAGAGGATGAGATCCGCCGGCGTGTCGAGCTTGTTCGTTATGATGAGCGTTTCGAGACGTTTCCCGACGGTATTCACGGCGTCCTGCCGACTATTGAAACAGGTGTGCCCCCCGGTTCCCATCATCTTCCGGATACCGCGGTATCCCCAATAATTGAAACAGTCCTGTCCTTCGAGCACCGGAACGCGTTTCCCCCAATCGCTCTCCTTCTTCGCGATTGCCACCAAAAACATCGCGACTGTCCGATCCTTCTCGATGATATAGGGAATCATGTCTTCTATCGGATATCCCTTCACCAGTTTCCGCACACGGTTCTCGAATTCTTTCTTATCGGGATCCTCCGCGACAAGCCCGGTAAGCAACTCCTCCGTATCGAGCAGTCGGTTCTTTCCGTCTTCCGATCCCAGAACGGATTCCGATCCTGTCCTCTCGACATAGACGATACGCGCTTCTTCCGCCGTAGCCCCTTGTCCGAAAGAATGTTCGAGCGAGAGCGCCGACACCATCCCGAGCGCCATCGCGCCGATAAGCGGGGCGTAGGCCAGTTTTCCCGAAGAGATTCCGAATCGGAACCCGGAAAACCCGGCGGAAAGATCCGCACCGAAATTCCTGAAGCTTTCCTCGACCGCAGCAAAAGCCTCTTTGGACGGAGCGACAAGAGCGACGGACGGACGCGACACTCCAGAAGACGGAACAAATCCCTTCTTCCTCAGACCATCGACGACCTTCATGGAGGAGAGATAGAGCGGCCGCTCGCCGAGAAAATCTATAGCCTGCGCCGGATAGAGGTATCGGTCACCGGAAAACGAGACGACAGCAGCCCGCTTTCCCCGCGAAAAGATGACGGAGCGGACCGAAGGGATCGTCTCCGCACAGGAAGAAGCACGAAGAAATGACCCGGCAGAGCCGCGCGTCCCGATGATACCATCCATATTATTCGATACCTGCTCCTTCAGGGGGAATGCCCTCGATTCCATAGGGGGTCTTTTGTGTGTTCCTTTCGACTATATCCCGGCTGCTTTCTTGAAGAATCCCGTCACATCCGGCGTACCGATAAAACATTTCCCATCGGCAAAGAGAAACGGGACGCCGACGCTCTTTTTGTCGAGTCCGCAGATCTTTACTTTCGCATCCATCTCCCGGGCATTCGCCATGTCGTGCCAGACTTCCTTCTTCTCGAAATCCACTTTTTCCGCAATCTTGTTTTCGTCGAGAAATCTCATGACGTCCTTACAGTGCGGACATTCCTCGCCATAGTAGTAGACGATACCGGAAACGACCAGAGCTTCCTGATCCGGAACCGCAGCAACCTCCTCTTGGGACGTCTTCAAAAAATACGCTCCTCCGAGCAAGGCGGCGACCACGACGACGATTCCGATGATTTTCCCCATAAAAAAAGAAAATGGCTTATTACCCTCTCCCATTCAGTATACCATCTTTCTGCTTCGAGAAAAAGCCGGAAATCGCGATGGAAAAGACGATCATACCGAATGATAACGATTGCCCACGCGTCATCCATCCGAAGAAAAGTTCCGACCCGGCATCCGGCTCACGGAAGAATTCGAGCATGAAACGCGCGGATCCGTATAGGAATAGGAAGGCGAGCGACAGATACCCTTCCCGCATCCGACGTTTCCCGATCATGAAGAGAACCGCGAAGAGCAGCACCCCCTCGAAGAACGCCTCATAGAGTTGCGACGGGTGGCGAAGTCCGGAAAACCCGGGGAAATACATCCCCCATGATCGTTCCGTCGTCCTTCCGACCAGCTCGAGATTGAGAAAATTCCCGATACGACCGAAAAAAATCGCTATCGGAACGGCAGGAACAATGAAATCCGTCAGCCGCCAGAAACCGATCTTTCTCGACCGCGCGAAAAAATACGATCCGAAGAGAACACCGCAAAGCGCCCCATGAAAACTCATCCCCCATATCCCCCTCCATGTGCCAAAACTATCGAATGGCGACACCAGGGACATCGGATGCGAAAGAAGCGACGGATCATAGAAAAGCGCATACCCGAGCCTTCCGCCAAGGAGTGCGCCGACGAACACGGTGGTCGCCAGATCGGAGAGCGCCTCTTTCCCTATGATCGGATCGCCTTTTCGGATCCGGCTCCGGAGAAACCGGAACGCGGCGAACCAGCCGAGTACGAAAAAGACCGCATACCACCGGAGTGAGAACGACCCGGCCGTAAAGACGATCGGGTCGAGAAATGTCGGTATGTTCTGCCACCAAACCGTCATACCTTTCCGTTATCGTTGTATTCCTTGAGCTCGGCGGCGTATTCGGACATATAAATCCCCGTGAGCGCCATGAAGAGCGAGACGATAATCGGTCCGATGAGGAATCCGGAGATCCCGAAGAGCGCGATGCCGCCCAAGGTGGCGAAGAAAACGAGAAGCGGATGCATCTCGGTATCACGGCCGACAAGCTTCGGTCGGAGAATGTTGTCGATGACCGATATCACGCCGAGACCGAATAGGAGCAGAAACACGCCCTGCCAGACGCTCCCGGAAAGAAGCAGGATGATACCCGCCGGAAGCCAGATGAGTCCGGCACCCACCATCGGGATAAGCGACAGGATCGCCATGAATATCCCCCAGATGATCGGCGATGGGACACCGGCGATCGCGAAGGCGACCCCGCCCAAGGCTCCTTGGACGATACCGACGATAAGCGTTCCCTTGAGCGTCGCACGGCTGATCGAGATGAATTTCTGAAACAGAAGTTTCTCATGCTCGTCGCGCAGAGGAGAAATCCGCATGAGGTATCCGACCATCCGCCTCCCGTCGATGAGGAAATAGAAGAGCGAGAAGAAGAGCACAAAGAGCCACAAGACCATCCCCGCCACACTCTGATACGCGGCACCGAGGATACCGATTGCACCCTTTCCGATTTCCTGGAACGATCCGGACAACCGTTCCATTCCCTTCCCATCTCCGAATGTCACTTCCAGAAACGGCAGGTTCGCGACAACCATGCTCCCCTTCTCAAGAAGCCCGGAACTCTGCTCCGAATGATAGAAGGAGTTCGCCTCGTTCACCGCGAGACTGAGAACGACCGCGAGCGGAACGACCACGATGAGCGCGACCAGGATACAGGTCAGAAACGCCGCCCACCCGTCGCTCCCGTGGAGCACCGCCCGTGTCTTCTCGAACGGTTTCATGAAAAACACCGCGAGGATCGCCGCGACGAGGATCGCCGAAAGGAACGGTTGCAGGATGAGAAATACCCCGATGCCAGCTATAAGAAGCAGCGCGAGAAAGAAATAGACATTGACCCGGGAAGCTGTCATAGAAGAAATGATGAAGAGCGAATTATGAACGGCGGACTTCGGAAAGCTCCCCTACTTTAACGAAAAATTTGTGGAAAAGCAAAAAAATTAGCCCCGATTATCCATATCACTCCTCTTGAAGACATAAAATGACGGTTTTCCGGAAAGAATCTGCGTGTTGACGAAGAGCGTCGGTTGACCATCGAGCATATCCCTTTTATGCGGCGGACGAACAGAGAGTCCGAGACCGTATTTCCGTCGAAACCAATCCTTGATGCCGGCACGGGTGTTGTGCGATGCCGGCACGACGAACGGCGCAAACCTTGTCTTGAATGGCGAATAATATTTCTTGTGGTTCTCGTGGAGCGTCACGAACACCCGCGCATCTTTCCAATTGACCGAAGCTTTTCGACTTGAAACTTTGGATATTTTTGTATCTTGTTTCTTGTCCCTTGTTTCTTGCGTGCCTTTCTCCTTGAAATACACGCACCGCGACGAAAGCGGGCACGCACCGCACTTCGGTCGCGCCGTACAGATCGCCGACCCGAAATCCATCATCGCCGCATTGAGCACATTCGCCCTCAGGGAAAACAGCGGTTCGATTTTTTCCTTCGGGATATCGGCTTTTTTCGATCCGAAGAAAAACCGCCCGACGACCCGTCGGAGATTCGTATCCCATGCGACCGTGTCCTTGCCGTACGCGAAACTCGCGATCGCCGCCGCCGTATACGGCCCCACCCCTGGCAATTTCTCAAGCTCCTTCGCGTCTCTCGGAAATTTCCCGCCATACTCCGAAACGATCATTCGCGCTGTCCGAAGCATATTCCGCCCACGTGCATAGTACCCGAGTCCCTGGTAATACGGGAGAAACTCTTCCCACGAAACCCGGGCGAGCGACTCGACATTCGGAAACCGCGAAAGAAACTTCTCATAATACGGGATCACCCGCCCGACTTGCGTCTGTTGAAGCATGATTTCCGACGCCCATATCCCATAGACACCGATTCCCTTCCGACGCCACGGCAAATGCTCCCGCCCGGCTTTCCGGTGGAAGTCCGAGAGAATGTTTTCAAAAAAATCCTTTTTTCGTTTTGACAAGACTGCGGACATAGTATACAAAAATGGAAGCATCACAGTTCCTTCAACCGACAAGGAGACAGTCGTGGAAAAAGATGTCATCACCCTCAATTACGACCCGCGATCACCAATCGATCCGTTTTCCGTCAAGGAACCGTATTCGCTCCATCCGGACTGGAAAGCGAGAGCTATCCGTGGCGGATGTCTAAAAAAAGACGTCCTCGAGCGCATATTCGCGAAACGTGGCGCCCGATTCGTCGGACGACACTCGAACAACAGGGTTGATATAGTGGAGATCAATCCCGTCTCCGTCGATATCCGAATTCTGGAAACGGATGGCGACGACTATACCATCGTTTTGTTCCAACTCGTCGAACACGCTCATCTCATCGAAGGAGCACCCGCAACGGATACCGATTCCTAACGATCGACGATCGCCGCCATCAACAAAATGGCGGCTTTTCATTATACGATGACTCCGCCACCGAGACAATATTTCCCATCATAGAATACCGCGAATTGCCCTGGCGCAATCCCACGGTCGAAGCCGTCGAGTTTCACTTCGAGCCTCTCATCGTCAAGAAACTTCACTTCGCACGGATACTCCTTCGGTCCGTGCCGGAGTTTCACGGAAAGATTCTTTTTCCCGGAAATCTTACCGGAGATCCAGTTCAATCGCGAAACGATGAACGAATCCCGCGCCATCTCTTCGCTCCGCCACTCGTTCGAAACGAAGACTGTGTTATCCCCGATATCTTTTGACGCGACATACCACGGTCCCCCAGAGAGCCCGAGCCCCCGCCTTTGTCCGATCGTGTGGAACCAATATCCCTTGTGCGTTCCAAACACCTTCCCCGTTTTCAGATCGACGATATCGCCCTCCTTCGTTCCGAGATAGTGCTCGAGGAATTTGTCGAACGCGACTTGCCCTAAAAAACAGATCCCCTGACTGTCTTTCCGTGCCGCGTTCGGAAGTTTATATTTCTTTGCTAACTCACGCACTTCCGATTTCTGAAATCCGCCGATCGGAAAGAGCGCTTTGTTCACCTGCGCCTGCGACAGCTGGGAGAGAAAATACGTCTGATCCTTTATCGGGTCGGGAGATTTTTTGAGAAGCACTTCCTGTACGGATGGATTTCCCGAAAGAATTTTTTCCGCGCGCTCCTTCCTGTCTGAAAAAATGTTTCCGGTTCGAAAAAATTCCTCAGGTTGCCGTTGAGGGAGGGAATTTTTTCGGTAACCGAAAGAATTGATGAGTCGAGGAGGCGTGGAAAAAGTTTCTTTCGGAAAATCACGCAGTTCAGTTTGCGCATAGTGCCCCGTCGCGACCCGATCGAAATCCTTGCCGAACCGGTCGTAGAACATCCCGAACTTGATCCGGGAATTGCAGAGGATATCCGGGTTCGGCGTCCGCCCGGCTTTCGCCTCCGCGATCACGTACGAGACCACTTCGTCCCAGTATTCCTTCTGGAGGTTCGCGATCCGGAGCGGCACACCCGCCTCCTCGCACACGGCGCGGACATACTTCAAGTCATCCTCCCACGGACATTCGCCCAAGAATGCAAGCTCGTCCTCGAGCCAGATCTTGAGATAGAACGCGGTGATATCGTGACCGGAATCGCGAAGCAGCCGCAATGAAACGGAACTGTCCACCCCGCCGGAAATAAGCATCGCTATCTTCATGACTTTTCGTGACTCGATATGAAATCCTCGACGAAACCCGAAACATCCGATGCGTTCTTGGCGCTCATCAGTTTCACCCGCAGTTCCTTCGCGCGCGGGAACCCCGAAACATACGCGACGTAGTGTTTACGCATCGAGTCGAATCCCTTCACGCCGGAAAACAGCTCCTCATAGAGTTTCGTATGTTCCACCATGACACGGAGCTTCGCCTCGACGGAAACCACGCCCTTTGCCTCATCGAAAAGCCACGGGTTGCCAAATATCGCCCGCCCGAGCATAACCCCATCCACGCCGGTCTTTGTCGCAAGCTCCCGCGCCTTCGCAATATCTTGCACATCACCGTTGCCGATGATAAGCGTTCCGGATCCTTTTGCGATTTCCACCGCGCGCCCGATCCGTTCCCATCGTGCCGGCACGTCCGACATTTCCTTCCGCGTCCGAGCATGGATCGTTACGACCGCCGGCTCCGCTTCGAGGAGCGCCGGCAACCAACTCTCGAGGATATCCGTGTCGAATCCGAGCCGCGTCTTCACCGACACAGGGAGTTCCTTCCCTGTGTCTCGTGCCCCCTCCTGCGCCGCACGGATCAGGTCCTGAGCTTTCTTGAAATCCAGGATGCACGCCGCGCCGGCGCCCTGTTTGTTGATAAGCTTGTCGGGGCACCCCATGTTGATATCGATCCCGTCGAAGCCGAGCTCCGCCGCGAGTTTTGCCGCGCCACGCATCTTCTCCGACGAGGACGAAAAAAGCTGCGCCACGATCGGTCGCTCGCTCTCGTCGAACCACAGTTTCGGGAGTATCGCCTTCCGCCCGACCGGATGACACAGGCCGTCCGCAGAGACGAACTCCGTCCACGTCACATCAGGACGACCATGTTTCGCGATGATCTGTCGAAAAGCGGCATCCGTCACGTCGTCCATCGGCGCCAACACGAAAAACGGTTTTTTCAGTTGTTTCCAAAATCCGAGATATGGCTCCATACAGGGATATCATTATCGTTCACTCTTGACAAAATTCTTGAAAGAGAGTATAATTGTACTTCGTACATGTTCTTTTGGCAAGGGCTCAGGGGGTCGGACAGACACGCCTTGATCGTGACAATGCAGGATGACTTGCGAACAAAAAGATGGATCAACCGTCTCACTCCGAGAGTCAGGAAATCCCGCAAGGATCAACGAGCGGCGCCACCGGCACGGATGTCGGCATCACGGCGCCCGGAACGACGCTCCGACCCCCTCACGAAAACCGACGGCACATGCCCTCGGTTTTTTCATATCTCTGACGGAAGAGTTGACCGAATCAGCCTACCACGCTATCATTCCTCAGTCCTATCAGAAGATTGGGCACGTCACAACCAAGGAGACACTCTTGAAAAGAGCCAACCACATCGTCGTTCTTTTGTTGTTCATACATGCTTCAGGAGCTTTCGCGGAGACCCCTGATTCCCCTGTCTGCATCCCGCTCGAAACCGATGGGAGACAGATAGCGATACTGATTCAGGGAGAAATCTCACCTGACAGGATCGCCGCGCTTCAGAAGTTCATCCGCGAACGAATGCTGCGGTCGGATTCCGAAGAGGAACCGATCCGCGTCGCCATTCTCCGAGACGGAGTCTGTATCCCATCCGAGTAGCCACCCGAAGCGAAGTTTCACGCGCCCCGAAAAGAGGTGCGTTTTCTTTTGACAAAATGTTTCGTTCCTGTTAATATAGGACTTAATTGGTCTTATATTATGAAAGTTTCAAAAAAGGCTTATTATGGGCTTCGGGCGGCAGTCAGCCTCGCTGCTTCCGGACAGGCCGTCTCCGCGCACGAGCTTGCCGAAGCGGAATATATCCCCGAGGATTTCCTCGAAAAAATCCTCCAGAAACTCCGCCAGGTCGGCATCGTCGAATCCAAAAAAGGAGTCGACGGCGGCTATGCGCTCGCGCGTCCGACCGAAACCATCTCCGCCTGGGATATCCTCGAAGCGCTCGACGGACCGATCAGGTCGTTTGCGCCACCGCTCAAGAACACTCTCCCCTGCTCCATCATCTCCCACTGCCAGACGAACGAAGTGTGGAGAATATTGGAGAAAGAAATAGAACGAACATTGACGAAGATCACACTGGGAAAACTGACTGCCCAAGAAAATCATAAATCTAAAATTCCAAGTTCCAAATAAATCATAAATCCAAGATTCTAAAACAGAAACGTTTTGAATTTATTATTTTGATATTGGAATTTATTTGGGATTTGTAATTTTGAATTTGGTGCTTATAACAGAAGAACTTTTTATGCTTACTATAGAAAAGTTGTCCGTCTCGATCGACGGGAAAAAAATCCTGAAAAAGCTCTCTCTCGAAATCGGGAAGGGAGAGATCGCGGTGCTCATGGGACCGAACGGCTCCGGAAAATCGACGCTCGCCCACGCGATCGCGGGCAATCCGGCTTTTTCCGTCGCCCGCGGCGGGAAAATTCTCTTCAACGGGAAATCGATCACGAACCTCGCGCCGGAGGACCGCGCACGGCTCGGCATTTTCCTCTCGTTCCAGAATCCGCTCCCCCTTCCCGGAGTCTCCGTCCTCGATCTGCTCCGCATCGCCCGCGAAGGAAAAGGGGACGCGCTCACTCTTCGCACCCGCGCGAAAGCGTATGCCAAGGAGCTCGGCATCGAGGAGGGTCTCCTCTTCCGCTCCGCGCATGACGGATTCTCCGGCGGCGAAAAGAAAAAGATCGAGACCCTCCAAGCGGGTATCCTCGAACCGTCGCTGTTCATCCTCGACGAGATCGATTCGGGCGTCGACGTGGACGCGCTCCGGAAGATCGCGCGGTTCATCCTGAAACACAAGACCGGTGATTCGTCGATCCTCATCATCACGCATGCGACCCGCATTCTCCGGTATCTCAAACCGGACCGGGTGTTCGTCATAGGGAACGGCGTCATCGCGAAGCACGGCGGCTCGGAACTCGCCCGAGCAATCGAGAAAGAAGGATTCGAGAATATCTGATATGAAACAGGAATCGATCGATTTCGACTACAAATACGGATTTTCCATGCCAGAACGCGCGGTCAAGAAGACGAAGCGCGGGTTAAGCGCGGGTATCGTCCGCGAGATTTCCGATATGAAAGAGGAACCGGCATGGATGCGGGATCTCCGTCTCCATGCCTACGGAGTGTTCAAGAAAAAGAAGATGCCAAGCTTCGGCGCCGATCTCTCCGGCATCGACTTTCAGGACATCACTTACTATCTCAAGGCATCCGAAGGAAACGCCGATGCCTGGACGGATCTCCCGCAGGAAATCAAGGACACCTACGACCAGATCGGCGTCCCCGAAGCCGAGCGGAAATTCCTCGCCGGCGTCTCCGCACAGTATGAAAGCGAAGTCGTCTATGAGAGCATCCAGAAGGAGCTCACGAAGAAGGGCGTCATCTTCTGCGACATGGACACCGCGGTGAAAAAGCACCCGGAAATCGTCCGGAAGTATTTCGGCACGCTCATCCCGACGGCCGACAATAAATTTTCCGCGCTCAACACCGCCGTCTGGTCGGGTGGTTCGTTCGTGTACGTCCCGAAAGGCGTGAAAGTCGGACTTCCGCTCCAGGCATATTTCCGTATCAACGCGGAACGGTTCGGACAATTCGAACGAACGCTCATCATCGCCGAAGAAGGCTCGTCCGTGCACTACATCGAAGGATGCACCGCCCCGATCTATACCAGCGCATCGCTCCACGCCGCGGTCGTCGAGATTTTCGTAGGGAAGGACGCGCGCGTCCGTTATACCACCGTGCAGAACTGGAGCAAGAACATCTACAACCTCGTCACCAAGCGCGCCCGCGCCGAGGAAGGCGCCATCATGGAATGGATCGACTGCAACATCGGCTCCGGCGTGACCATGAAATACCCGGCGGTCTACCTCGCAGGAAAGGGTGCGCGCGGCGAGGTCCTCTCCATCGCCTTCGCGGGAAAGAATCAGCACCAGGACGCCGGTGCGAAAATGGTGCACCTGGCGAGCGACACCAGCTCACGCATCGTCTCGAAATCCATCGGAAAAGACGGTGGGCGGACATCGTACCGTGGACTCGTCCACGTCGCTCCCGGCGCGAAACGCGTCTCCGCTTCCGTCGTCTGCGATGCACTGCTCCTCGACGAATCATCGCGGTCCGACACCTATCCGACCATGCGCATCCGCTCCAAGGACGCGCGGGTCGAACACGAGGCGCGGGTCGAGAAACTCTCCGAGGAAAAACTCTTCTACATGGCCTCACGCGGGATTTCGAAAGACGACGCCGAAGGGCTCCTCGTCAACGGATTCATCGAACCCGTCGCCCGCGAAATCCCGCTTGAATACTCGATCGAGCTCAACCGGCTCATGAATCTCGAGATGCGAAATGCCATTGGCTGACCCTATGAAATTCATCGACCTCACGAAATCAAGCAAAACGTCTTTTCACCTCAAATCAGGTGAGCGAGTGGTTTTCTTCATGAAAAATCGTTCCGGGACGTTCGACTTCGTCCTTGCAGGGACCGGCGCGGAGGCGCACATCTTCGCACTTTTCGACGAAAAGAAATCGAGCGCCTTTTCTTTGGAAATCAGGCAGCACCACACGGCACCGAACACGGAATCGACCGCTCTCGTGAAAAGTCTCCTCGCCGGGAATTCATCCCTCTCCTATCAGGGGCTCATCCGTATCGAAAAAGGATCGACCACATCCGACGCGAAACAGGAAAACCGAAATCTCCTTCTCTCCGAAGAAGCATCCGCCGTCTCGATCCCCTCGCTTGAGATCCTCGAGAGCGACGTCGTCTGCGAACACGCGAGCACGACCGGTACCCTTTCCGAAGAAGCGATCCTCTACATGAAGACCCGCGGGCTCGACCAGGCGCAGGCGGAAACGTTGCTCGCGGAAGGATTCGTCAACTCCTTTTATGATGAAATCGCGCGATACGGGAAGTTTTTTGAGGGAAAAACACAAAATCCAGAGACACAAAAATCCAAACAAAGCACAAAACACAGGAATCAAACGTGATTCATTTCGTGTTTTCGTGCTTTGTTAAATTTGTGCTTTGTTTGGTCTTTTGTGTTTTGATAATTGTGCTTTGGAAAAATATTATGGACACCTCCGTCGTCAAAGAACAATTCCCTCTCTTTAAACACCATCCTGATCTGGTGTATCTGGATTCGGCCGCGACGACACTCAAGCCGCAGACAGTGATCGATGCCGTGACCGGATACTACGAGCGGTATTCAGCGAACGTCGGCCGCGGGCTCTACGAAATCGCCGAGGAAGCGACCGGAAGGCTCGAGGAGACGCGCGGGAAAGTCGCATCATTCATCGGCGCAAAACAGGACGAAATCGTCTTCGTTCGTGGCGCCACCGAAGGCATAAACCTTCTCGCCTCGACGCTTTCGACTTTCCTTGAAGAGAGTGATCATATCGTCGTCACCGAGATGGAACACCATTCAAATTATCTTCCCTGGAAACGGATCGCGGACGAACACGATGCCGGGTTCCGCACGATCCCGATCGGCGCGGACGGGAATATCGACCCGGCGTCGCTTACGACCGTCATCGACGCGGACACCGCGATCGTCTCGTTTTCCGCGGTATCAAACGTCCTCGGAACGAAGATTCCGGTCGCGAGTATCGTGAAAACGATAAAGTCGATTTCACCGGACTCAGCGGTCGTCGTCGACGCCTCGCAGGTCGTCGGACATTCGAAGATCAACGTCACGGAGTGGGGAGCGGATTTCGTCGTCTTCTCCGGACACAAGATGTTCGGTCCGACCGGCGTCGGCGTCGTCTGGGGGCGCAAGCACCTTCTCGACAAGCTCCCACCCTATCAGCTGGGCGGCGGGATGGTCGCGGATGCGTGCGCGAATACCCCCGAATACAAGCCGGCGCCATTCCGCTTCGAGGCCGGCACACCGGATATCGCGGGCGTAATCGGACTCGGAGCGGCGATCGATTTCATCACTGAGATCGGAATCGGGAATATCGAAGAGCACGAAGCAACACTCACGCGGGGCGCGTGTGAGAAACTCACGGAAACTTTCGGCAGCGACATCACGATCTTCGGCACACCGGATCCGCAGCTGCATGCCGGACTCATTTCCTTCACGCTCAAAGGCATCCATCCGCACGACCTCGCGCAGATTCTCGGCGAAAAAAACATCTGTATCCGTGCCGGAGAGCACTGCGCCTCCCCGATCCACCTCAAGCTCGGTCTCTCCGCTACCGCGCGAGTATCGTTTTCCATTTACAACGACGAACACGACGTCGACGCGCTCGTGAAAGAAATGAAAGTTGCCGTATCTATGTTTGAAAATAACCAATCACCAAGCTCCAAGATACAAGGAAGTTTCAATCATCAATAACCAATCACCGAAAGCGATTTGTAAAATTCGAAAATTGATCATTGGTCATTCCTTGATTATTGGATTTTGGTCATTGGTAATTTCAGAAACCATAATTATGAGCATTTATCAGGATATTATTTTGGACCACTACCGTAACCCGCGCAACTTCGGGCGACTTCCTCATGCCACGCACGAAAGCGAAGCGAAGAATCTTTCCTGTGGCGACCGGCTCGAGATGACCGTCTCCATGAAAAAAGGCATGGTGGACGATATCCGCTTCCAGGGCGAAGGATGCGCCATCTCCCAAGCGGCCGCCTCCATGCTCACCGAGTACGCAAAAGGGAAGTCCGTAGAAACGATTCTTTCGCTCGACCCAAAAGCGGTTCTCGAACTTCTGTCACTCGAGCTCTCCCCGACCCGGATGAAATGCGCCCTCCTTTCCCTCGAAACCCTGAAAAAAGCCTTGAAATAGCATCTCGCCCTTCAGCTATTGACAAAATGGCTTTTATGAGCCATGATGTGCATTCATGTTTCTTGAAAATTTTTTCCACAACCACAGAAAAGGAGATGCAACATGACAGCAGATCTGAAGGATGTCGTCACCCTGATTCTCGCCGGCGGCGAAGGCAAACGGCTCGGTCCGCTCACGCGGAACCGGTCGAAACCATCCGTCCCGTTCGGCGGGAAATACCGCATCATCGACTTCATGATGTCCAACTGTCTCAATTCCGGACTCACGAATATCCTGGTGCTGACCCAGTACCGATCGCATGAACTCAACAAACATCTTCGGCTCAGCTGGCCGTCGAATATCATGCACGGGTTTTCCGTCGAACCGGTTCCCGCGCAGCAGATCCACGGAGAAGAATGGTACCGCGGAACGGCCGATGCGGTCTACCAGAATCTGTCGATCATCGGCAGTGAAGGCGATTTCACCACGGCAGCCATCCTCTCCGGCGATCATATCCTCGCGATGCAGCTCAGACAGATGTATGAGTTTCACAAGGACAGCGGATCGGTATTCACGGTCTGCGCCATGTCGATTCCGATACGGGAAGCTCATCGCTTCGGCGTGATCGAAGTGGATGCGGATGGTCGCATCATCGGTTTCGAGGAAAAACCCGAGTCTCCGAAGGAAATTCCGGGGAAACCCGGAATGAGCTACATCTCGCTCGGCAACTATTTCGCCGAACTCGGGTATCTCTCCGAAATCCTCGAAGAGGACAACGGAAGCCTGGAAACGGATCATGATTTCGGAAAGGATATCATCCCAAAAATGGTCGAGGATGGCATGCCGGTCTTCGCCTATGATTTCTGGGACAACCATGTTCCCGGACAAGTGGAGCACTACTGGCGCGACGTCGGCACGATTCAGGCGTTTTTCGATGCCAACATGGATCTTGCCGCGATGAAACCCGAGCTCAACCTCTACAACGACCTTTGGCAATTCCGGACTCCGGCGGACAACCTGCCACCGGCGAAGATCAACAGTCTCGCCATGAAGAACGGAATCTGCAGCGAACATTGGATCGCAAGCGGCGGATGCATCATCGAAGATACGTTCCTCCGGAAAGCAGTCCTCGGTCGCAAGGTAAGGGTCTACGGCGCATCCATAGAGGAATCCGTTATCTTTTCCGGCGTCAGCGTCGGACACGGATCGATTCTTCATCGGGTCATCGTCGACGAAGATGTCGTCATTCCTCCTGAAACCACGATCGGTATCAACCACAAAGCCGACAAGGCTCGCGGTCTCTATATCGACAAAGAATCGGGAATCGTCGTCGTTCCGAAGGGGTTCGTGTTCTGATAGTTGCAGTTTTTGCCGGCTTCCAGTAATTGGAAGCCGGTTTTTCTTTTTCCGTTTTTCCGCTATACTGGTAGAGCTTGTTCGGAAATTCTCTTTCGTCGCGAAATCCAGGAATTCCGAGCGAAACATTCGGAGATTGAGGAAGGGCTACCTGAAAGGTAGCTCGACGAGGTATCCGGATGTTGTAGCTGGAATTCTCGGATTGTAGCAGAATATGGAATTTGCGAACAAGCTCCAATAATCCGCCATAAAGAACGAAACTATGGCTCTCAAGGACGAATCGAAACCAAGCGGACCGGTCACGCTCGGCAGCGGCTGGACAGTGGAAGTCGACCGCAATCTCTGCATCGGTGCCGCCCCCTGTACCGCAATGGCGCCGAACACGTTCGGACTCGACGACGAAGGCAAGGCCGTCGTGCTCGCCACCGCGGACCAAGACACCACCGACACGATCCTCAACGCCGCCCGTAGCTGCCCCGTCGCCGCTATCATCATCAAGGACAAGGACGGGAAGCAGGTGTTCCCGGAGTAATTTCAAAAGCACAAAACACGGTACACAAAAAGCCAAACAAAACACAGTCTACAAACCGTTGTGTTTTAGAATTTGTGCTTTGTTTGGTTTTTGTGTTTTGAGCTTTGTGTTTTCCCGTATGAAGGACAAAAAACTTCAAACAAGAATCGAGGAACAATTGAAGACCGTGCTCGACCCCGAGCTCGGGATTTCCATCGTGGATATGGGGCTCGTCTACGGTGTCACGGTAACGAAAACCGGCCGCGCGAAAGTCACCATGACGCTTACGACCATGGGATGTCCGCTTTTCGGCGTCATCGAAGCGCAGATCGAGGAAGCGCTCATGGCTATCCCTGAGATAAACGATGTGAAGACCGAAATCACCTTCGATCCCCCGTGGGACGCCTCCAAGATGACCGAGGCCGCCAAGGCGCAGCTCGGGTGGGAGTAGGTGCAGCTTCGTTAGCTTCTCTAGCTTCATTAGGAAAAATCTGGAAAAGAAAAATCCCCTCGCGGGGATTTTATACTAAAGGACAGCTTACGCCTCTTTGAACCAATTCATCCATCATACCCATAAACACGCCGCGCCACACTATCATCATAAATCTTTCAGTGCCTTTTTTACACCTATTCTTGGTACACGCGACTTTAT
This sequence comes from Candidatus Moraniibacteriota bacterium, assembly GCA_018061645.1. Lineage (GTDB taxonomy): Bacteria > Patescibacteriota > Minisyncoccia > Moranbacterales > UBA1568 > JAGOTT01. The sequence goes on along the minus strand of JAGOTT010000002.1, from coordinate 18,209 downwards.
TTCCTTTTCATCCCAGTATCTCTTAGTTTTGATAACGTCTAACACGTTTTCTGTCAGCCTGTTTATGTCCAGAAGGGAATCATGTGCTACATCATAATACTTTACCCAAAGACGAGCTGCCTCTTCTCTATTAAGAGGTTTTCCATCAATACTCCCAATAATACATTTGTCAATTTCCGAAAAACGAACCTTTGGCACATCATCTTTTTGAGTGGCATCATGTATCCCTTTTTCATGAAAGTTTATTACCGCTGGAGACGCGCTAAACTCATCAAGTGCATGACGACTCCGTTCCAATACCAGCTTGTGACCATTGAAAGTACCGGAGATTTTGTCGCCTTCATACATCCTAAAAGGACTTCCAAAATTGAAATTTTCCTCATGCAGCTGAACATGGAAATCATCCGGAATTGGATACCCCAGTTTTTTCTCTCTCTTTCCTAACGCTTCTCTTATCAAAGACTCAACTACCTGTCGCCTTGTTGTTGTATCCAATGAATTCAAATGTTCCACTTTTTTTTCGAGATCGGACAAATTCAATCCAAGATGCCGCCTAAGGTAACCCGCATAATATTTTCCTTCGATGTCCTTTAAATCACTGGTAAGCTCATCAAGAATCATATCCTCTGCAGTCGCCTTCTCGTTCTTTTCCAGGAATGGTTTTTTATAAAATGGGATTTTCTTATTTTCTTCAGCGGCGGCTTCCGCATACGTTTTTTCAATATCAGCCGCCTCTTTTGTCACAAATCCCCCGTTAATGTTAACATACTTTCCCTGTTGTTCTTTTGGGAGATCACTCACCTTCTCATACTCCGGATCATGCGGATCGAATTTTTCTCCCTGCATCGGCATCGTCGGTTCGCCTATCGGCATAGTCTTTTCGTTACGATTTATTTCCCTCCTTGTCTCCTATTTGACATTGGTCATTTGGATTTTGACATTCTCATAGTACCCCCCCCCCCGCACATCCGAGTCAACCCAGCACTTTCTGAAAATACTGGGTCAAATCCAGGGTTTCCGTCATTGCGAGCGCCTGCCCGCCTTTGGAGGGAAGCGCTGCAATCCAGTGTTTTTCTGTTTCAAATCCTGGATTGCCACGGGCGCAGACGCCCTCGCAATGACAGGAAAGAGAAAGAAAAAACGGTACCTCTTCTCACGGCCGTGAGATGATGTAACATTTTTCGAATACAAAAAACGCCCAGAATTTCTGGGCGTTCTTATTTCGTTTCGCAGATTCCTCGACTCGAAGACTCACTCGGAATGACACTATATATACGATTTCACAAGAGTGTCGAATTTTTCTTGATTAAATTCATGCTTGTAGAGCGGGGCGTCCGTTTTGATACCGAGCTCGTCTTCGTAGGTCGGACGTTCGTGCTTATAGAGAACACCGAGCGGCATCTTTTCCGTCTCGCACGCTTTCGCGAACGCACCCTGGCGGTTGGTCGGATCATAGTCGTCCGGCAGATAGTAGGTATGTTCCTTGAACCAGGCGTAGGTATTCACCTTGTTGAAGACGACACAGGGCTGGAACACATCGACGAGCGCATATCCCTTCCACGCGAGCGCCTGTTTCAGTATTTCCTTGGTCTGTACGATGTCGCCGATATTCGCCCGCGCGACAAAGGACGCGTCCATCGCGACAGCCATCGCCATCGGGTTGAACGGATCGACGACGACGCCTTCCGGCTGGATCGGATTCTTGAGGCCGAGTTCGGACGTCGGCGACGCCTGCCCCTTGGTGAGGCCGTAGATCATGTTGTTGTGGACGATGTTCGTTAATCCCGGATTCCGCCGCATCGCGTGGATGAGATGATTGCCACCCTCGCCATACATATCCCCGTCCCCGGACTCCGCAACGACGGTGAGATTCCGGTTCGCGAGCTTGATGCCGGTCGCTGCGGGAAGTGCGCGCCCATGAAGCCCGTTATACATGTTCGCGTTCACATACTGCGGCGTCTTGGCGGCCTGCCCGATACCGGAGACGAGCACGAGCGATTTCGGATCGATGCCGAGCTCGGAAAGCGCGAGTTTCACCGTGGTCAAAAGCGGGAAGTTCCCGCACGCCGGACACCAGGCGATATCCGTACCATGCGGAGCATCGAATCTTTTTTTGTCTGTTGAATCCGACATAGCCTTACAAATTTCTAATTTTCAATTCTCAATTTTCAAACAATGATCAAATTCATTCATTTTCGAATTTTGAAATTGAGTCATTGGAAATTGTTTAGAAATTAGAAATTAGGACTTAGAAATTACACGGTCTTCAAGGCTGTGATGAGTTCCTCCACACAGAATGGCTCGCCGGTCGACTTCAGGATCCGCTTCGAGACCTTTATCCCGAGTTCGCGGACGAGGAGATCGGCGAATTGACCCTGGTAGTTGTTCTCCACGACGACAATCTTCTTTCCTTTCAGGAGTTCCTTCACTCCCGGGTTGATCGGATAGACCTGCGCGAAGTGGAGTCCTCCGAGTTTCTTGCTCCGAACGGCTCGGAGTGCTTCTTCGAGCACTGTCTTGTTCGAGCCGAAGGACACGACCGCGATTTCCGCTTCGGCAAAGTTATCCATTTCGGTCGGCATCACCGCCTCGTCTGCCATTGTGGACAGCCGTTTCATGCGCTTTTCCATCATCTTTTCGCGCACCTCGTAGCTCTCGGTGATGTGCCCGGTCTCGTCATGTTCGTCGGAATCGACCTTCACGATCCCCTCTCCCCATCCGGGGATGCCCCGTGGAGAAATACCGTCGAGGGTTAACCGATACCGCGCATAGTCCGCACCTGTTTCGGTGATATGTTTTTGCACGGGAATCATCTCGACCGATTTCTCGGGAATGCTCGAGAGCGAATCGAGGAAATGCTGGTCAGAGAGCACGAAGACCGGAATCTGGAATCGGTCCGCGGTCTGAAACGCCTTCTGCATCATGGCAATCCCCTCTTCCGGAACCCCGGGCGTATAAATCGCGCGCGGAAATTCCCCGTGCCCCGCATAGAGCGCGAGGTTGAGGTCGCCCTGTTCGGTCTTGGTCGGCAGTCCCGTCGCCGGTCCCGGGCGCATCCCGATATGGATCACGACCGGCGTCTCGATGATACCCGAAAGCGAAACGCCTTCCTGCATGAGGTCGAACCCGCCGCCGGAGGTCGTCACCATCGCGCGCGCACCGGCATAGGACGCTCCGAGCGCCATGTTGATCGCCGAAATCTCGTCCTCCGCCTGATCGACGACGACACCGAATTCCGCCCCCTTCTGTGCCAAAAACGTCAGCACACCGGTTCCGGGCGACATCGGGTACGAGGAAATGAAGTCACACCCACCCGCGAGCGCCCCGAGTCCGAGTGATGTGTTCCCGTCAAGCAACAACTCACCCGCGTATTTCTTGTCACGCGGAAGACCGATCTCGATGTCCTCCTGATAGGCGATGTTTTTCCCGAACTGAAACCCTTTTTTCGCAGCTTCGATATTCTTCACGACCATCTCTTCACCTTTCCGCGCGAAAAACTCCCGGAGATACGCATGGAAAATAGTTTCTTCCGCTCCGAGGATACCGAGGATCACGCCGACTGCGACCGTGTTCGCATAGATCGGATTGCCGACCTCGTTCGCGAATCTGGTCATCGGCGTATCGACGAAATGCGCAAGCGACCCGGGCTCCTTGACACGCTCCTTCTCGCCGAACACGATCGTATCACCGCTTATCCTGCTTTGGAGATGAGGCACGACCGCGCCGTCCATCGCAAAGAGAAAATCGATCCGCCGCACGTACGCGCGGTGCTTCTTCGAGGAAAGCCGTATTTCGGTCGAGTTCGAGCCGCCGCGGACGCGCGACATATACTCCTTGCACGCCGAAACCTGATACCCCTCGCGTTTCAGTACCTGGACGAGGATCGCTTCGACGGTCTGCACGCCCTGCCCCGCCGCGCCGCCGAGCACGATGGAAAGATCGTTATAGAAATGCTTCATATGGAACCGTTTGTGTGTATGTTCTTTTCAAGTATACCATCAAAAAAACACAAAGCACAGAACACAAAATACCAAACAAAACACGGACTTTACAAATCCCAAAAACACAAACGTATTCGATTCCTGTTTGTTTTTCTATGTTTTGTGTTTTGTTTGGATTTTTGTGTTTTGAAAATTGTGCTTTGAGGAGCTATTCGGATAGCTCCTTCTCCACTTCCTTGAACTCGTTCTCGATCTCCTTGAGCCGCTCGCGCGATGACTTCACTAAGAGCGCACCCTCTTTGAACTTCTCGAGTCCCTTCTCGACATCCACCTCCTCCTGTGTCTCGAACCACTCGACGATCCCTTCGAGCTTCTTGATCGACTCCGACAACGATTGTTTCTTCTCAGTCATACTTTCTTATTCTTAATTCATGATTTCTTATAAAATATTCCTCACTTCCGCTTCGATTCCCCCTTCGGCGAACCGTATGTCTATCATATCACCAACCGTCGCATCTTTCGACGAACGGAGGACTTTCCCGCTTTCGAGCCGGACGAGGCTGTAGCCAAGACGGAGCGCGCGAGTCGGATCGAACTGTTTGAGGAGTGCTTCGACACCGGACAATCGGTCGCCGACAATCGACAGCAATGAAAGCTCTCCCTTTTTCAAGCCATTCCCGAATGCGACCGACTTTTCATGCATGCTCCGGATGCCGAATTGAAGTGTTTCCCGCTTGGACAGGAACCGCTCCACGATCGTGCGGATGCGCTCCTTCATGACCTGGAAATATCCAGAAAGTGATCGATCCAAATCGCCGACGTGATCGACGGAAATAGCAAATGCGTTCGAAAAATTCGATCGGAGGCGATACGAAAAATCTCCGACCTGCTCCGCTCCCTCTTCCCACGATTGCCGGACGAGCCGAGACGCCGCCGTCGGCGTCGATACACCCGCATCGGCGACGAGTGTCGCGAGTGTGATGTCCTTCTCGTGTCCGATACCGGCAATGACCGGGATAGGGAACGAGGCGATATCGCGGACAAGCGCTTCGTTGTTGAATGCCTGGAGACTCTCGAGCGACCCGCCGCCGCGGATGACGGCCAGGACATCGTACCGGTCCGCATGCTTACGGAAATACCGCAACCCGGAAAGCAGCTCCGGTACCGCGCGTGCACCTTCGACGCTCGAAGCGAAAAGATCGATCCGGTACCCATGCCGACCGACGTTCATCATGAAGTCCCCGATCGCCGCCCCGTCCCGCGAGGTGAGGAGCGCGACGCGTGTCGGAAACGCCGGAATTTCGCGCTTGCGTTCCGGCGCGAGCAGTCCTTCGGTCGTCAATTTCGCGAGGAGCGCATCATACGCCTTCTTGAGCGCGCCCTCGCCGGCATATTCGATGAAGCCACACTTGAAGGACAGCTTCCCCATCGGCTTCCATATTTCCGGATTCCCCTCGACAATCACCTCGTCCCCGACCGAAAGCCGTACGCCGGACATGAAGTACGCCGAACGGAAAATGAGACACGGGAGTGTGCTTCCGTCGTCTCCGTCCTTGATGGAAAAATACGTGACGCGATCGCGCTCATCCACGCTCGATACTTCGCCGCGCACCCGCGCCGCCATCCCCGACAATTCGAGATTCACCCCGTCGAGAAACCGAGAGACGGAAAGGGCGTCGGGAGCGGACGCAGGATGCATGATATCTGATGCATGATCTTCCTTTGTCATCGCGAGAGCCGATACATCATCGGCTCGTGGCGATCCAGAATTTCCCTGGATTGCCGCGGTCGCTGCACTCCCTCGCAATGACGAAAGAGAGGGGTCTCCACTTTCGGTTTCCGAGATTATTTTCAGTATCGCCGCGCCGTATTTCCGGAATTTCGCCTCCTTGATACCTTTTACGGACATGAGTTCGTCACGCGTCGAGGGCAGGATGCGAGCGATTTCCTCGAGCGCCGCGTTCGGCATGACACGATACAGCTCGACACCTTCCTTTCGTGCCTGCTCTTCCCGCCATGACTTGAGCTCCTGAAATAATCCGCTCATATGAAGTATTTTTACTTGGAGGTCGAACCTCCAAGTCAGAAACGGAGCCACTCCGGCTTGAACAGAAGAAGTGCGCCGAGCGCGACCATAAGCAAACCACCGAAGAGGTTGCACCATTTCACGTATATGCCTGTCTGTGCGAGTTTTCCCGCACCCCAAAGCGCGAATCCGAAGACGATGACGTCGTCGATCATATAGAAGAGGATATAGAGCGCCATGAGTCCCTGCGTCTCAAGGAACCCGAGCCCGTTCATTTCGACGATCTTGGTGAATGCCTGCGGGATGCCGACCGAACAGGCGAATTCGATGACGTTCACCGAAAGTGCGAGTGCGACGACCCCCCCGACCGTGAGCCAGGTGAACGGCTCCGTCGCGAGCTTCCTTATCTGCCCGGATATCTTGGCGCGCTTCGATATGTCCGTCACCTGGCACGTCCCGTCGGCATAGAGCCATTCGTAGAGGAAAAAGAGTCCCCCGCCGATCGCGACGAGACCGACGATCGGCGTCACGATCCGGTCGAGCCCGACGAAATCCCATGCTCCGAACCAGACATTCAGGATAAGGTAGTACATGACCGCCTCGGCGACGATGAAGAGTCCGGCGACTGTCCATACTTTTCTCCGGTCACCGAGCTGGACCAGAACCAGCAGGAACGTGACGAGCACCCACATCGCACACGGGTTGAACCCGTCGACGAATCCGAGCACGGATGAAAGTGCAGGCAACGAATACCGTGTCACGTCAATCTCGCCGATAAGCGGAACCGAAACGAAAAACGGGTCGCCTCCCGGGGTCACGCATATATCTCCCGTATCACAGGTCCCACCGATCGTCTTTTCGACGCCCTCGCTTCCACCAGCCGCAAGCAATCCTTCGAAACCATAGTTTTTTTCTCCTTTGTTTGAATCGATAAGCGTCTCGATCCGCCTCCCGGTCGTCTCGGTTGAATCGAATCCCTGGATGATCGTCGCTCCCACAAGCGTAATCGGCGTCGACTTGGACAATCCTTCGGATTCCGTCACGCGGTCGAACAACGCCCGATCCGCCGAGAGGTCGATATCGTACCATCGAACGGAAAAATCATCCCGCTGTTCCGATAGCCACTCAAAAAAAGCCTTCTCATCGTCGCAATGTACGCAATCCTGCCGACCAAGCACTTCGATCGAGACTCTCTCGCTGGCAGACACCGGCACGACGACGGCAAGGAATACCGCAAGGATAAAAAATGATTTGAGATACATAGCGGAAAAATTTTCAATTTCTCATTTTCAATTTTCAAACAATGATTGAATTTCTTGATTTTAAAATTTCGAAACCGAATCATCGGAAAATTGTTTAGAAATTTGAAATTAAAAATTGGAAATCATAAATCCCTCTCTTTTGTCAATAAAGATTCCTTATACCTCCCTGTGATAGAGTCGATCTGCTTCCGCAAAGACAGAAACGATCCCCTCTTCCACGCGAGGTACTTGAGGAGCGCATAACTTCCGATCAGTAGAAACGCCTCGAGCGCTCCCGAAAGCGATCCGTCCTCGTTTCCACCGGAAAACCGATGCAACACCACGGACACGAACATCGGATAGACGAGCACATGAACCCACTTCCAATTTTTCCCACCCAGATTCTTCAGGGCAAAGGCATTCGACGTGAGTAGAAGCGGGAACGTCAGGATTATACCGATGACACCAAGAAGAGGCTGCGGATCCATTGCGAAGAAATCAGGCCCGAGATGTGGCATGATAAACGCGTCGAAATAATTCGGGTCAAGAAAATATCCCGCCCCATGGACGATCGCCAAATACCCCATGAGTATGCCGAATTCCCTCCGGAACCCCATAGCGGCCCGGAAAAGCGGCATACCGGTGATAGTAACAAGCGGACTCAAAAACAGGATCACTATAAGAAGACTCCCCGCCACTTCACCGAAACTCCGTCGCAGATCCGGAAAAAAGATACCAAGGAGACTCGCATGTGCTGAAACAAGGATCGCAACTTTCAGGAATCCCGTATTTCGAACCAAAAAACCAAGCGAAAGGTCATGCGCCGCGAACATGAATCCGAGAAATTTCTGAGAAAATCCGGTCATAGAATCTATTTCTTTCGGTCCGATAATTCTACCCTGAAAAAGGGAGGAAAGCAACGGAAAGTATGCTATGATATGAGAAAATACGGAAACATCGGAAAATCAGAACACGGAAAAAGCCATGGAATCCCTCATTTCGGTAGACAAGCTCCGAATCATATACAACCAGGGGAAATCGAACGAGATGCGCGCGCTCGAAGAGACGAACGTGGAGATTTTCCCGCGCGAATACGTCATCATCCACGGACCGTCCGGCTGCGGAAAATCAACTCTGCTCTATTCCATAGCCGGGCTCCAAAAACCGACCTACGGGGATATAACCATCAACGGGAAAGCGTTCTCCAATATGACACAGCGGGAGATGCTCGAGCTACACCAGACGGGCATCGGACTCGTGTTCCAGGCGTTCTACCTCATTCCATCGCTCACGGTACTCGATAACGTCTGTCTTCCACGGGCGTTCCGGGGAGAAAAAGTATCCGAACGGAGAAAGGTCGGCATCCAGCTCCTCCGACGATTCGGTATCGTGGAACAGGCCGACAAATACCCGAACCAGCTCTCCGGAGGGCAGAAACAACGGGTCGCCATAGCACGTGCCCTGGTGAACAGCCCTCAAATCATCCTTGCCGATGAGCCGGTCGGCAACCTCGACAGCGAAGCGGCTCGGAACGTGCTCCAGATTCTCAAGGAACTGAACGAGATCGATAAGCAGACCATCGTCATGGTCACGCACAATCCGGAACATCTCGCCTATGCCGACCGCGTCATACACATGCGGGACGGACGTATCGTCCGTGAGGAAGTGAACCGTGAAAAGAGACCTGTCGAAGCGAAAAGAACCGAGGTGCAACCAGAAGAAATATCGAAGGAATCCGCGGAACTCAGCATGCTCATGGCTTCGTTCAAAAGCCTGCTTCCCCAGCAGGTCGACGTCCTGCTCGTTCCGTTCAAAGCGAAACAACTGCTCGGACACATCCTTTCCGAACTCAACGATGAACAGATCAGCATGGCCGAAACCCTTGTCCGCGAAGTACTCTTCAAGAATATCGATACGAAAGAGATGGAAAGCCGCCTTGATATGCCGTATGAGGAGGGCGGCGGCGGTTGGAACAAGATTCGCGCCCGCACCATCTCGGCACGAACGGCCAATATCCTTTCACAGGTGAACGCGCTCAAAAATACGCCGGCCGAGGCGATCTCGATGCTGTCCGGTTATCTTATCGACCTTTTCCATATGAAACTCGATTCAGCGCAAAGACTCCGTCTCCAAGCCGCTCTCACCCTCCGCGTCGACAGCAAGATCGGCCAGGAAGAGCTTAAGAAGAGGTTGGACAAGTCCGTGTCACAGGGCGGGATCGGTCTGCACAAACAGACCGCCGAAAAGGTCTCCCGGGAAGTGGAAGTCATCATGCTCCTCAAATATTCTTGACGTATGCTTTTTTCCGATCTCCTCAGGATGTCGCTCCGAATGTTCAAAGCCCGCACCATGCGGACACTTCTTACCATTCTCGGCATGGGCGTCGGTATTTCCGCCATCCTGCTCCTCGTCTCCTTCGGCTACGGCATCCAGCGGACGCTCCTCCAGAAGATCACCACATCCGATGCGCTCTCCACGCTCGACATCACGCGGACCGACGACGCTTCGCCCGCGCTCGACCGCATGCTCATCGAAAAACTCTCGGTACTGCCGTTCGTCGAAGCCGTCATCCCGGTCATCGAGATACGGAGTCAGGCGAAGATCGCCGGCGTGACGCTCGACTCCGGATCGGTGCTTTCCTCGCCGGAGTTCCTCAAGCTCGAAGGGCTCAAATTCGCCGAAGGAAAAGGATTCTCGTCTTCCGGAAAAGAAGCCGTCATCACGACCGGCATGGTGAAGGCGTTCCAGAAAGAGCCTGCAGACCTCATCGGACAAACGGCGACCCTCGCCCTCTTCATACCGAAAGAGAACGCCGACAAGAAGCGACGGGAAGAAATGAAAGTATCCATCGATACCCCGTTCACGATCGTCGGCGTCGTCGAAGGCGATGAGAACCTCCTCTATGCCCCGATCGGATCAACCGATGGCGTTTCGCTTCCCGCCGCGACGAAAATCAAGGTGAAAAGCCAGTCGACCGGGACGCTCCCCCAACTCCGCGACGAGGTGACATCCCTCTCGCTTTCCGCATCTTCCATTTCCGAGACCATCGACCAGGCGAACAAGGTGTTCCGCGTCGTCCAGATCGTCCTCATGCTCTTCGGCGTCATCGCGCTCGTCGTCTCGGCGATCGGTATGTTCAACACCATGACCATCACGCTCCTCGAGCGGACAGAGGAAATCGGCATCATGAAATCCATCGGAGCTTCCCCGGGATCCATCTCGCTCATGTTCATCATGGAAGCCACGCTCATGGGGTTCCTCGGCAGTCTCATGGGCATCATCATCGGATATCTCGGCGGTGAGATCGTGAATATCCTGTTCAATCTCGTCGCGACGAACTTCGGCGGACAGAAAGTCGACCTTTTCTACAGCCCACTCTGGTTTGTCGGATCCATCATCGCCTTCGGTGCCTTCGTCGGGTTCCTTACCGGCGTCATCCCGGCCCGCAATGCCGCCCGCACCGACGCACTTGAAGCGCTCAGATACAAGTAGCCTCCAGCTAATCAGCTGACTAGCTTGTTAGGAAAACCAAGATCAGGAAATCAAGGATGATCCTTGATTTTTCGCTTATTCCTTTCAATAGCCCTTGCTTGCATGAGAGAGAGTAAAATACAGTCAAGAGTTCGTATCAAAATCCGTAAAAACCATAAACAACATAAGTAAACGTGTATGCAGAAACTCAGTTTCCCGAACATCCTCCCCAAAGGTTCCGTCCTCGTCTTCTCGCTCCTCATCCTCTCGATCATGCTCGTGACGTCGCTCACGATCCTCTCGTCGGCGGTGCTCGACCGGAAAGCGTCCCTTTCGACCGGAAGTTCCGCGCGTTCCTTCCAGGTGGCGGATTCGGGAGTGGAGGAAGTGTTGTATGAGATATACAAGGGAACCGGAAATAGCACGCTTTCCGTGCTTGCAGGCAAGATTCCCGGAGCCGTCTGCAATGCGGGGAAAATCTCTTTTCCCGTAGCCGGGGGAGAGGCCGTGGTCGGTTTCTATCAGGATGAGACGACGATCTATGCCGATGGGTGCGGTGGGACGGACGACGCGGGCGGTGGCGGTGGCGGTGGCTGCTGCTGGGGGAGGGTTGACTGGAGGGTGTGAACTGGCGAATTCTGCCGGAACAACCACTATCAGACGTCCCTATGGCGCAGGTTGCCAACCCGATGGCACCAATGAAAACATATGTGCGGATGCTGCTGCTGGATATGAATGTGGCCCAGTAAGCGTTCACGAATCGGGTTTTGTCACTACTATTTTTTGCCAGTGCGTCGCAGACTGAAAATCGTATGGATTCGCATGAAAAAACCGGCTTCGCCGGTTTTTTTCTCTCATCAATTAAGGTCCCTCGACTACGCTCGGGATGACCCTTCGGGTCATTTCTTCCGTCCCGCCTTCACGCGCTCCGTTTCGGAAAGGAGCTGCTTGCGAAGCCTGACACTCTCCGGCGTCACTTCGAGATATTCGTCCTCCGCCATGATCTCGAGTCCGCGCTCGATGGTGATTTCCCACGGCGGCGTCAGCTTGATCGCCTCGTCCGCGCCGGAAGAACGCATGTTCGTCAGGTTCTTACCCTTGATCGGATTCACCGCCATGTCCGCACCCTTGGATGCATCGCCGATCACCTGTCCCTCGTAGACTTCGACCGCCGGACCGATATAGAGCGTTCCGCGGGTCTGGAGATTGTCGAGCGCGAATGCCGCGACCTTGCCCGTCACCATGGAAATCATGGAACCGGTATCGCGGTGTGAAATGACCCCGACATACGGTTTGAATCCGGTAAAACGGCTTGAGATGGTTCCCTCACCCTTCGTATCGATGATGAATTCGTTCCGATAGCCGAGAAGTCCCCGGGTCGGCACGTCGAACGTGAGCCGCTGGTATCCGCCGGATCCCTCGCGCATCTCCATCATGACACCCTTGCGCTTGCCGATCTTCTCGATGACCGTCCCGGTCGCTTCCATCGGACATTCGACGATCACTTCCTCGAACGGTTCGGATTTGACCCCGTCGATCTCTTTGACGATGACGTGCGGTTTGGACACCTGCACCTCGTATCCTTCGCGGCGCATATTCTCGAGAAGAATCGCGATATGGAGCTCGCCGCGGCCGAATACCTTATACCGGTCGGTTTCCGAGAAATCGATCCTGAGTCCGACGTTGATTTCGAGCTCCTTCAAAAGCCGCTCACGGATCTGCTTGTTCGTCACATATTTCCCTTCGCGACCGGCAAACGGTGAATCGTTGACGAGGAAAAAGAGCGAAATCGTCGGCTCGTCCACTTTGATCGCCGGGAGAAGCTCGGCATCCGGGGCGAACGAAAGCGTATCACCGATCTCGACGTTCGGAAGTCCGGCGAGAAGCACGATATCCCCTGCGGTCGCCTCGGTCGCGTCCTCGCGGTCGAGTCCCTTGAAGGTGAAAATCCGCACGATACGTCCCTTCTCCGACTTTCCGTCGGCATTCCGGATATACACGTCGCCGTTCGTCTTCACCTTCCCCTCGTAGATACGCGCCACGGCGAGACGACCGAGAAAGTTATCATATCCGAGATTGAAGGGTTGTGCGCGAAGCGGCGCCTCCGCATCGTGAGGCGCCTCGGGAACGCGTTCGAGAATCGCATCAAGGAGTGGCATGAGATCTTTCCCTTCCTCTGCGAGCGCCTTTTTCGCGATACCATCGCGGGCGATCGCATAGATGACCGGAAAATCGAGCTGTTCGTCGTTCGCTCCGAGGTCCAGAAACAACTCGTACACCATCTCCTTCACCTCTTCCGGTCGCGCCGCCGGCTTGTCGATCTTATTGAGCACGACGATCGGACGGAGACCAAGCTCAAGCGACTTCTTGAGTACGAACCGCGTCTGCGGCATCGGTCCCTCCTGCGCGTCCACGACGAGTACGACATCGTCGATCGAACGGAGCACACGCTCCACTTCCGACCCGAAGTCCGCATGCCCGGGCGTATCCACGATATTGATCTTCGTATCCTTGTAGAAAAGGGAGGCGTTCTTCGCATAGATAGTGATACCACGCTCCTTTTCGAGCGCGTTCGTATCCATCGAAAACCCTTCCAAAGCACATCCGGTTTGTTTCAAAAGACCATCGGTAAGCGTGGTCTTACCGTGGTCGACGTGCGCGATGATAGCGATGTTTCGTATGTTCATAGCTTCCTCATAAAAAAGCGACAAGAAAAAGGCGTTTCCGCCTTTGGCTACGCATCAGATTATGCCCGAAAAAAAGCTTTCTGTCAAACAGAAAGCACGACCTGCCGTCTGGAATCGTCAGTTTTTTGCAATGTATTTCACGAGCGCGACGATGCCGAGCACCATAAGGACAAGCGTCAATACGAAAAATACCGAGCCAAAAATCGGCGTCCCCCAACCAGCGCCACCCATCATATTGCCGTAATAGTATCCCATCATACGATTCACCTCCTTTCATTATAATTTTTTCGCCTTCAACCGGAGTGAGTTGGACACGACCGACACGGAGGAAAGCGCCATCGCGAGCCCGGCGAAGACCGGCGAGAGGAGCCACCCGAAAATCGGATAGAATACGCCCGCCGCAAGCGGAATTCCGACAACGTTGTACACGAACGCGAAGAAAAGATTCTGCCGAATCCCGCGCATCGTGATTTTTGAGAGCCGGATCGCTTTCACAAGCTTCGAGACATCGCCGTGAAGGAGCGTCACGCCAGCAGATTCGATCGCCACATCCGTCCCGGTACTCATCGCAACACCGATATCAGCGGCAGCCAAGGCCGGTGCGTCGTTCACTCCGTCACCGACCATCACCACGATATCGCCTTTCTCCTGGAGTTCCCGGATCTTCGCGAGTTTCCCGTCCGGGAGCGCGCCGGCGACCACTTCGTCGATACCAACCTCGTCTGCGATGAATCGGGCGGTGTTCCCATCATCTCCGGTCAGCATCACCACACGTATGCCGAGAGCATGAAGTTCCGACACGGCTTTTTTCGCCTCCGGTTTGATCGCATCAGCGACAAACGCGATACCAAGGATCCTTTCACGGATGGCAAGTACGACCGGCGTCCTTCCTTTCCGCGTTTCTTCTTCTCCCTGTGCCACATCGAACGAAACACCGAGTTCTGAAAGAAATGCTGCGTTGCCCGCGAAATATTCCACACCGTCCACAACTCCCCGGACACCCCGTCCCTGTACTATTTCAAACCGCTCCACTCGCTTCGTTTCCACCTTCCTTTCGGTGGCATACGAAAGAACCGCACGTGCGATCGGATGTTCCGACCGCGACTCAAGCGATGCGAGTATGGAAACGACGCTCTCTTCGGAAACATCATCGAATGGACGCACTTCGACCAGCTCCGGTTTCCCTTTTGTGATCGTCCCCGTCTTATCGACAACCACGACCATTGCCTTGTGGAGTTTTTCGAGCGTCGCCGCATCCTTGACGAGAACTCCCTCTCTCGCGCCTTTCCCTACACCAACGATGATCGCGGTCGGCGTCGCAAGCCCCAAGGCGCATGGGCACGCGATGATAAGCACGGAAACGAACGAGACTAATCCGTACGAGAACGCCTGCGAAAATCCGAGGTACTGTGTCCCGAAGATCATCCAAGACCCAAGCGAAATGACCGCTAACACGAGTACGACCGGAACGAATACCGACGAAATCCTGTCAGCCAAAGCCTGAATCGGCGCCTTGCTCCCCTGCGCTTCCGCCACCATCCTGATGATGTGTGCCAAAAATGTCTCTTCCCCGACCTTCGTCGCATGGAAGGTAAACGAGCCCGTGGCATTCATCGTGCCCGCCGAGACCGTATCGCCCGATTTCTTTTCCTCCGGTATCGGTTCGCCGGTGATCATCGACTCATCAACGAACGAGGATCCGTCGATGACGACACCATCAACCGGAATCTTCGATGCGGGCTTCACGATGACGGTATCACCAACTACGACTTCGCCCACCGGTATCTCGATCTCGTACCCGTCGCGGACGACGAGCGCGGTTTTCGCCTGCAGATTGAGCAGATTCTCGATCGCATCGCCCGTCCTCACTTTCGAACGTGCCTCGAGATACTTCCCAAGTGTGATAAACGCGATGACGACGATCGTCACATCATAATAGGTGTTCTCGACATCAAAGTAGGACGCGAGCGGTCCTTCGAACGCGGAGAGAACGAAACTATACAGAAATGCGGCGGACGTTCCTATGCCGATGAGCGTATCCATGTTCGCCTTGCCATATCGGAGAAACCGATAAACACCGGCGAGATAAGGGGTTCCGATCGCAAAAAGTGCATAGGTCGCGAAAAGCGGCAACAGGTGATGAAAGAATTCCTTCCACGCGTACGGCATGCCCGGAATCACACCGAACTCACCAAGGATATCCCAGCCCATGACAAACACACCGAATGCCGCCAAAGGAAGGAGGAGAAACACCTTCTTCCTCATGTCGGAGAGTTCCATGCGTTTCTCATATTTCGACTGATCGGCGCCGGTATGCGTCGAATGGTCCTCCGATTGTGACACATCCAAAGAATACCCGAACGGCTCGATAGTTTCCGAAAGGCGCTTCGGATCGGTTTTTTCGCTATCGAAAACGACTTTCGCGGTCTCGGTTCCGTAATTCACCTCCGCCGAAACCACTCCGTCCGTTTTGCGGAAGGTCTTTTCGATGATGCTCGCGCATGACGCGCAATGCATTCCTTTTATAGCAAACATCTTTTGCTTTTTGCTCATAATTTTATTCGATAACCCGAATAACCCCACGATACATCCCCATCGAGCAGGAGAACGGGATATCACCGACCGCTTTCGGCGTGAAGGTGATGACATTCTCGCCAGGTTTCAGGATTTTTTTCACCCCGATCTTGGGCGCGGTGAGCGAAACCGCACAGGAGTACGACTCCTTCGAATCGATCACCCACCGGACCAGATGTTCCTTTCGTACGGTGAATTCATTTGGGACATATCCGTCGGCCAACTGATCCATGTGGATCACCTGCGGTTCGCCTTCTTGCTGCATACCCTGCTCCTCTACGGGTGCTGACTTCTCCGGAGTCGTCGATTGCGACACACCCAGATTCAGAAGGCTCACGCCGTTTTGGAAATTGAACACGCCGAGCGCTATCACCGCGATACCGGCCGACCTGAAGAAATACCGGCCGAACGCGCCCCTTGCGACCGAGGAAAGTCCGCCGATACCAAGAAGTCCAGGCGCTGTCCCGAGCGCGAATACCCCCATCGTGAGTGCGCCGAGAACCATGTTCCCCTGGGTCACCACGAAGAGCTGGACTGCCTGTGTGAATCCGCACGGAAGAAAGAATGTGATCGCCCCGAGAAATGCCGCTCTGGAATGACTGTATTCTTTCCGCGAATGCACCTGCACGCCGAGAATCTTCGCGATGCTTTTCGGGAGCGTCAGTTTCCACACGGAAAGCGCCGGGAAAAGCTCGAGAAGCTGCAACCCGATGACCACCATCACGACCGCGACAAACGTGGTGAGCACACCAACCAAAAAGGAGGACGGCTGCATCGTCGATCCCAAGAGTCCGAGGAGTCCGCCGAATACCGCGAACCCGACTATGCGCCCGATATTGAAAAAAAAGTGCGGTACGAATTTCTTTCTTGCGCCCGCCTGCGGGTGGAGCTCCGAAAACCGAGCGGAAACCGCCAGCACGAGCCCGCCGACAATTGCCATGCAGGTAGATATCCCAGCTGTGAGCCCGACCACGAACACGAACGGGAGACTTCCGAGTCGATCCGTCGCACCGAGCGATATCGAAAATATCCCCTGGCTTCTTCCGATGAAATAGAGGGTTCCGACCACGAAAAGCGCGATAAGTGTCTCAAAATACGCCGAGGAGTTCCGAGAGAACCACGCCGTCCTACCCTTCTCGCCTACTTCATACCCCGCCTGCCGAACCGCTTCAGCGATCGAATCATCGGTTGGTGACGCGCCACGGAAAAAAACGGTCGCCCGACCACGTGCATGATCCACCTCGACCTTTTCGACGCCGGAGAGGTCCTTCAGCTCTTCCTCGATCAAAAGCTCGCAGGATGCGCAGTGCATCCCTTTGATGGGAACGACCCGATACTTCATCGCTTCGGTCATACGATTCGCGTTATTTGTTACTCAATCGTGTCACCGTAAGGATCTCTCCGATCATCTCCTGTTTCTTTTTCTCCGTCCCCGCTTCCATCGCGCCGCGAAAACAGGAATTAAGATGATCCTCGAGCAGCATCTGATGCGCCGACCGAAGCAGTCCGACCGCCGCGAGATTCTGTTTCATGAGATCGACACAGTATGCCTCCTCCTTCGTCATCGAGATAAGCTTCTCGAGCAGTCCTTTTGCCTTCTTATAGTTCAGGAGTACTTTCTCCCGATTCGCATGATGCACGTGTGCCATAGTTCTCTGTTTCAGATATATTAGTGACCATAACCAATGGTCATGGTCACTATAGCAGAACAGGAAACCGCGTCAAGGAGGAAACCCGCCCGCTACTCCCTGATTCGATTTGACTCGGACGGATTTTTGGTGTATACTGTATGTGTTGAAGTAAAACGGGTGGCCCGGATTGGGTGCCCGTTTTCCTTTATACGTTAACAAGTAAGACAAACATATGGATGAGACATCCATGGTCAGTGCGGACGAAGTGCACGGCACACAGGCGCCCGAGGCGCATGACTGCCCCAAATGCAAGTCCGCGGTGCAGAGCGACGAGATGGCGTTCGCCTTCCTCCTCGCGCTGATGCCGGTCATCACCCTGACGCTCTTCGGGAACATGGGACTCTTATAAGTCTCGGCTCATAAAGAGCTTTCCCATGGTTCCCCTGGAACCGAAAAATCGCCCTTCACTGAACGGGGGCGATTTTTATTTGAAGAAATCGACGCTTTCATCTAGCGGAAATTCACCTCCCCGCTGCCGATAACGAGCTCACCGGAGTTTATCTGGACGATGGGAGGGATATTCGGACAGGCCGCACCGGAAAACGTCCAGTTCCCGCCGTTTCCGGAGACGGAGGTCG
>JAGOTT010000025.1 GCA_018061645.1 Candidatus Moraniibacteriota bacterium | reverse complement strand
GTTGTTTGGGAGAAAGGAACCGTCACTGTCGTCCCACCAGTCGTCGTTATACATCCAATCCATCGATCCGTCTGTCGGCTGTTCCCGGTCCGAGTTCACCCGCACCCGGGCGGTGACGACGGAGCCGATGGGGAAATATCCGTCGGGCTTGCCGGTATCGAGCCAGAAATAGACGTCACGCCTGTCTCCTGCCGCGTACGGCGTCGGATCGGAGAGCCGCATCGTCCCACCACTCTCCACCGCGTCATTGAAGGGGTTTCCCCACGCGTAGAAATCACCGAGATATTCGGAGGTGGAATCGTCGTCAAAGTCATTGAAAAAGACAGCGCCACTGTCGCCTGTACGATAGCGGATCGCAGTCGACTGATCGTCAGACTGGGTGCGACTGAAGGAGAGGAGGTCGGTGGGAGTATCGGATATCTTTTTGACAGAGCTTTGGTATGAGGCGGGAGAGGCATATTCCTCATCGAGGTCGATGACAGAGAGGCCGCCACTATAGGTGCTCACGTAGAGGAGGCGGGTGAAGGAATCGAGAAAGGAGTGAGTTGTAGAGTTGTTTCCGATCGCGGGAGTGGAGGTAGTGGTATAGGTCGTGACAAGGGTATCATCGGCGGAATCGGTCGTGCCCTTGGTGTCAATGACAGAGAGACCGCTATTGGTACTGACGTAAAGAAGGTCATTCTGCAGGGAGGAACGGCGGACATAGTTGTTTCCAATCGCGGGCGTGGTAGCAGTGGTATAGGTGACGACGAGTTCATCGTCGATAGGTGTGATCGTCCCCTTCGTATCGATGACGGAGAGGCCGCCGCCCCAGGTACTCACATACAAAAGATCTCCAAAAAAAGAAACCCTGTTTGCGGTTCCTGACAAAAATACGCTGGCAGAAACAAGGAGCCCAGCACTGCTGTTAGTCGTCTCAAAGATACCGGATGGGGTGTAAAAATAAGAAATATCATCAACAGGACTAATAGTTCCCTGCGTATGAAGGGAAAAAAGTCCATCTTGTCCTGTTACATAAAGTATGTGGTTTTCACTGTCGAAACTCAAATCGTTTTGACCATTAAGAGGGGCTACTTTCGGAGTTGAGGACGCAAGAGAATTCACTCCATTTGTGGTATTATACACACCATCCACCCTATAACTAAGACTCGTGTCATCAGCCGGATCTTTCGTTTTTTTAGTGTCGATCACCGAAAACCGACTGCTGTCATTCCCTACGCAGTAAATGACTCCCGCCACATAATCCATATCACAACCCATCACATCTTCGTCCTCAGTGAGTCGCGCCACGGATCCTGAACGGGTATAGCTTGTCACGAACGTATCATCTGAAACTGTTTTCGTCCCCTTCGTATCAACGACCTGCAATCCGTTCTTGGAAAAATCAGTTGACCAACCTTTTACCATGTACAGGTAATCCGTAGTCGGGTCAAGAAAAGACTCATGGAATTCACCGCCTTGCAAATCATCCGTGAGAAGAGCGGGTGTAGAATCTTCATTATACGTAATCAATATCTCATCGTCAGACATTGAATCTGTATTTTTGGTATCGATAACGGAGACGCCAGCACCAGTGCTCACATAGAGGAGATGCGTCGAGGAATCAAGAAAGAAGTGATAAACATCGTTGCTTCCGATCGCGGGGATGGACGACGTTCCGTATTTCCATGATTGCCCCAGCAATACCTCTCCTCCGTCGATGACGGATCCGGGAAGATGCCCGAGAGTGATGTCTCCCGTCGACTGGGCGATGGAGGTGTTCGAGACCGTTCCGGTAGAGAATTCATCCTCCGTATTCCAGGTGTGGCTGGATACGGCGAAAGCAGGAAAGAATGGGAATGGGAAGAGAAGCGAAAAAGAAAGAAGGAATACGATGATTTTTTTCGACATAGGAAGTTGTGGTCGATGTTTCGCTCCGCGTCTTTCGCGACGCGCTTGCTGACAGTATACAGGACTCGGAAGAAAAAAAAAGGCGCTCCGATGGCTCGGAACGCCGCTGACTGCCCGGGGAAGGGCTATTTCCCTTTTTTCCCCTTCTCATGATGACCGTGATTGCTCCCACCGCCCTTCGTGCCGGCGCCGTGATCGATCGCGTGACCGCGATTCAGGTCGGCATGCGCCGCCTTGTTGTCGCGGTGCTGCTGCCACGAACCGTTTTCATGGTCCCTGTGGGTCTTGCCGAGGTGGAGTATCGGACGACCATGCTGTTTCGGAGGAGCCAGAGTCGGAAGCATGTCCCGAAGGATCGTCCGCTCTTCCCGCGCACCACCGTCCGGACGCGTGAACTCGACGACCGCATGCGTCTTCGTCATACTGACGATCCGGTGCGACCACTGTTTCCTCACGAGTTCCGCGACACAGAGTACTGAAGCCGGCCGCTGATCCAGTTCCGGCGACAGCTTCGCGGGTTTTCTGGAAACAGGGTGAGCGTCCCTTCCTCCGGTTTTCGATCTCGAGTGTTCATGCAGATGCGCCTTGCCGATACCGAATTGCGGCGCGATGAGTTTGCTCTCCATTCCCATTTTTCTCTCCTTGCCAAAAATCCCCACGATTCCCGGCATATACGAAAAAGCGCGTGGGGCGCGAATAAAAGGACACAACCGTATATTATACTCTATTTTCACAATTCCGTCAAGGATACATGCTAAAAACAGGCTCTTACGAGCCTGTTTTTGTTTCTTCACTCGGAAGTTTGGTCTACACTTCGATCACCACCGGCAGGATCATCGGACGGCGTTCGGTCTTCGTGAAGAGGAACTGCCCGACGGTGTCGCGGATCTGGTTCCGGACGAGATCCCAGTCGAGCGACGTGTCCTTGGACGTGTTCTTCTTGATGATATCCTGGACCTTGCGCTTCGTCTCGTTCACGAGGTCGAAGTTCTCCTTCACGTGGATGAATCCGCGCGAGGTGATCTGGACGCTCCCGAGCACGCTCTTTTTCTTCGCGTCGATGACGACGGTGATGACGACCATGCCGTCCGCGGCGAGCATCTGCCGGTCCCGCAGGACGACATGCCCCACATCGCCGATACCGAGCCCGTCGACGAAGACATAGCTCGTGTCGGCTTTCTCCTTGAGGATATGCGGGTGGATGCTCCGGTCTTTCGGCATCTCGAGGATATGCCCGTTGTCGAGAATGAAGACGTTTTTCTCCGGATATCCGATCCGGTAGGCGATCTTGGCCGCTTCCTTGATGAAGAAGTGGTTCGCATAGACCGGCATGACGTAGTCCGCCTTTGCCTGGCGGATGATCTCCTCGATCTCCCAGATAGTGCCGTGTCCGCCGATGTGGATTTCCATGATATCGCTGTGGATCACATGGTCACACTTGCGGTAGAGGTTGTCCTTGAGCCGCTGGATGGACCGCTCGTTCCCCGGAATGACCGAGGAGGAGAAGAGGATGGTGTCGCTCTTCTCCAGCTTGATGAACCGATGGTTGTCGGTGACGATGCGCGAAAGCGCGGCGTTCGACTCGCCTTGGGCCCCGGTACAGATGACGACGATCTCCTTGTTGTGATACTTGTGGATATCGTTGACCGTGATGAGCGTCTCGGGCTTCACCTTGAGGTAGCCGAGCTCTTTCGCGACTTCCATGTTCATCTTCATGCTGTATCCTTCGAGCGCAACCTTTTTCCCCGCCTGTTCCGCGTACTCGATGAGATACGTGATGCGACGCACCTGGCTCGCGAACGTCCCGATGATGATGCGTCCCGGCGCGGTGCGGATGAGTTCCTGAAGGTTCCGGTGCACTTCCTGCTCCGACGGCGGCAATCCTTTTTTCAACGCGCCGAGGCTTTCGATCATGAGCAGCGTCGGTCGCGGAAGTTCCTGGAGGTGCTTGTAGGAAATCTCCTCGTTCCGGGTCTCGAGCGGTTCGTTCGAGATCATCCAGTCCCCCATGTGGATGATGGATCCGGACGGCGTCACGAGCGCGATACCCATGGAGTCCATGATCGAGTGTTCCACTTCGAAGAACCGGACTTCGAACGCGCCGAATTTCATGCGATCCTCGACGGAATTGACGCGGACGGTCTTGAGATTCTTCGCGTCGCCCTTGTACTGGTCGTCCACCTTTCGCTTGATAAGCGCGAGCGTGAAGTCACGGGAGACGACAGGCGGATAATGGAGTTGCTTGAGGAGTATCGGTGCCGCGCCGATATGGTCGAGATGTCCGTGCGTGAAGATGACGGCGCGGATGTTCTTCTCCTTGCCCTTGAGATAGTCCACGTTCGGAACGATATAGTCGATACCGGGCATATCCTCCTCCGGGAACTGCACGCCCATGTCGATGATGACGATGTCCTGCCCGTATTCGAAGACGGTCATGTTCCGACCGACCTCTTCCTGACCTCCGAGGGGTATGATCCGAAGCGTATCCTTCGGGATTTCCGGAATGGCGTTCTTGTTCGGTCGCGCGTCCACGTTCCGAAGCGCTTCCGGCGTGACGAACACGGTGGGGCGACGCCCCTTCCCCCGTCCCCCTCCCGAAGATTTCCGCGCTTTCGGCTTCGGCTCCGCGACATCGCCCGGTTGTTTCGGCTGCTTCCGCGGGTCCGGGTGGGATCCGTCCTGACGGTGCGGACGGTGATCCGGATGAGGGGCGGCGCCGTCCTGTTTCGGTTTGCGATTCCGTGAAAACGGTGCGGATTGTCCCTGCACCTGTTTCGGGTTCCGACCCGGATGTTCCGGTCGCGGCGATGGGGTCGATACGTGCTTCTCTCCTCTCCAGGAGGTATGCTGCCGCGGTGCGCGCGATGCCTGTTCACGCGCGACGACACCTTCGAGAGATCCGACGGAAAGCGCGTTCTTCAGCCCCGACGAGAGGATGTCTCCCGAAACCTTTTTCGACCCATCGTCATTCTTGAGGATGAGAAGCGGCGTGTGGGGGCGGCTCTGCTGCGCTCCTCCCCGTCTCGGGAAGAAGCGTCTTTTTTTCTGTGGTTCAGTCATAACGATACAAAATATTCACTACGATACATTTAATGGCATCCGACGGGCGCATGGATTCCATGCGGTGCGTCGAAAAAGAAGTATGCACCACCCTTCGTGATCGACCTTCATCCGAAAGGGATATGCAATGTTTCCGTGTGCCGAGGGGGGGACTCGAACCCCCATGCCCTTGCGAGCGCTAGCACCTGAAGCTAGTGCGTCTACCATTCCGCCACCTCGGCATTCGTGATTTCAGATTTCAGATCGGAGATTGCAGATTTGAACGCAAAAAATAATGGATCCGTGTTTCAATCTGCAATCTGAAATCATTAATCTGCAATGAAGAAATTACGCCAGTAATTTTTTCAGTTTCTCCACCATGTCCACCGGAGTCGGATCGATGCCGTACCGGATAGCCAGGTGATAGGAAGCGAAATCGGCAAGCAGGATGCTTCCGAATATCTTTCCGAAAACGTCATCCTCTTGCATGTCGATGATCTCGACCGGGATCCCTTTCTCCCGGAGAAGCCCCGCCGTGGCTTCGAACCGTTTGAGATTCTTCGGATGATCCTGCGGATCGCGGAGCATGACGACGGTGAACGGCGCCTGGGAATCCGTGAAGCCGACCATTTCATTGTGGTTGAGCTCCGGAAAGAAATTCCAGAAAGCGGGCGTCTTGGCGTTCTCGTTGATCTTGATCTTCCACACCATCGCGACCGCTTTGTACTTCACCGAAGCATACACCACCGGAGTCTTTCCGGCAAGGGTCCCGGCGAGGTCTTTGCCCTTCGTCTCGATATCGGTCATACGGGTCGCGAGACGATCGGCGGATGCGAGCACCTCGGCGCGGGCATCGGGGATGAGTCCGTGGTTCGCGAGGATCGCGAACAGCGCACCGAAGAAATATCCCGTCCCGATGCGAGGCTGAAAATCGGGAAAAGGCATCGGAAGTCTGATGTGCGGCGTCCCGGTTTCCCCGCACCGGTCCTCCAGTTTCCCGCCCGCGGACAAGGCGACCGTCGGGAGACCGGCTGCGATCGCCTCTTCGAACGATGACAGTGTTTCCTCGGTGTTTCCGGAATAGGAGCAGACGAGATTGAGGCAATCATCGAAACTCTCCGGAGGAAGGCTATAGAAACGATTCTGAAATACCGGCAACGGTTTCTCGCCGTCCCTGCGGAACAGGTCGTTGAGGTATATGCGAAAGAGGTTTCCGGGAAGCGCCGAGCCGCCCATTCCGGAAATCATGATCTTGTCGAATTTCCCGGCGACACGGATACGGTCGGCGAGCTCCATGCCGGCACGGAACTGTCCGGGACTGTCGATAATCATCTGCCGGAAATCCGAGGGATCGGGGTTTTTTTGCTCCATATGTTTTCGTTACTGCTTTTAGAATTTCAAAATCTAAATTACAAATGCCAAATCAAATCCTAATTTCTAACGATTCAAATGCGCTTTTGACATTCGGATTCGAGTCATTGATTTGATATTTATCATTTGATCTTTGACATTACTTCCACACCCGCTTCGTCTCGATATACCAATCCTCGATACCGGAAAGCCGGCAGGAAACGCTGTTCGCGCTTCTCATGTCGAACCCCTTCACGGAATCGTTCATGACATAGGAGACATCCGGATTATACAGGAAGACCGCCGGGTGTTTTTCCGAAAGAAGCTTCATGAATGATCCGAGCATTTCGCGGCGTCGATCGGGATTCAGCTCCTCCCGGAGAGCGAGGAGTGTCTCATCCGCGTCCTCCTCCGAGAACATCCCGAGATTGAATCCCGTATCGCCTTTCTCGCTCGAATGCCAGAAAGAGTAGAAATCCGGATTCACGCGCATCTCCTCGCCATACAGCACCGCCTCGTAATTTCTCGGCTTGATGACGTCCTGATTCAGCTCCGAAAGAGAAAACACTTTCACATCGACGCGCGCGCCGACACGCTCCCATTGCAAGCGGATGATTTCCGCGGTTTTCTCGAGCTCGATCCAGGAAGGTACCGCAAGCTGGAACGAAAGGACCGCTTCTCCTTTGGATCGGATACCGTCCTCGCCGCGTAACCATCCTTTCTCATCGAGGATCCGGTTGGCGGCATCGGGATCGTACGGCATCCCGGGGATGTCCGGATTCCCTTCCATGAACGGAAGGAACGGAAGCCCCGCGGCCGATCCTTTCCCGGACAGCGCTTCGCGGACGATCGCATCGCGGTCGGTCGCTTTCGCCAGTGCCTCACGCACTTCCGGATATGCGAGCGGGACGCTCTTCACCGGATTGAAAAAAACCGCAAAGATCCGCGGAAGCGAGAATCCATGCACGGAGGTCCCCTTCACCGACTCGAGTTCGGCGGTCCGTTCGAGCGAGACCGAAGCCATCCCCATGACCTCCTTTTTCAGGAATGCGGCGGACATACTCTCCTCATCCGGGTAGAAATTGAAGACGAGTTTCGTGATATTCGGCTCACCGTCGAAATACTCCGGAAACGCGCGCAACTCATAGGAAAGTATGTTTCCGTTCGAATCCTTCTGATAGTCGAAAAAGCGATATGGACCGGATCCGATCGGCGCGAGATTCGGATCCGCGAGAGCGAATCCTTCCGGCGGAACGGCTTCCCAGACATGTTTCGGCAGGATACCGACGGACAGATGTTCGGGAAAACCGAAATACGCCTTCTTGAGGGTGAAGCGGACGGTACGGTCATCCGTCGCTTCGGCCTCGACTCCCTGCCAATTCTTCTGAAGCGGACTCTTGTAGGCGGGATCCTTGATGATTCCGACGGTGAACGTCACATCGTTCGCGGAAACCTGGTTCCCGTCATGCCATTTCGCGTCCCCGCGAAGCGTCACCGTATATTGC
>JAGOTT010000013.1 GCA_018061645.1 Candidatus Moraniibacteriota bacterium | reverse complement strand
ACCGCCGTGAAGGGACGTCTCGCGCAGTGGCGTGTGGTCGCGATCGACAGCGCCGGCAATCGCGCGGTGCCGTATGGCGACACCCTCACCTTCCGCGACCTCACGCGTCCGCCGGCCCCGCGCCGCGCGACGGCGATCCGGCAGGCTGGCGTCACCACCGTGCGATGGGAGCGCGTGGTGAGCTCCGACCTGCGCGGCTACGTCGTCTACCGCGCCGAACGCAGCGACGGCCCGCGGACCAAGCTCACGCCGACACCGCTCACCACGCTCGAGTTCGTCGATCGCGCCGCGCCGCGCGGCGTGCGGTACGTGGTGCGCGCGGTCGACGCCTCGGGCAACGAGTCGGACGAGAGTCCGGTCGCGGTCGTGGTGGAGCGGCCATGATGCCGCTGCGGCGACTCCTCCTGCTGGGGACGGCGATCGCGATCGCCGTCCCCGCGCCTGCGCAGAGCGGCGCCCCGCAGCCGGCGCGTCCGGCCGTGATCGATCCCGCGCTCGTCCGAAAGTATGAACGGAGCGAGGGGAAAGGCGCGCTTGTCGGCACCGGTCCGTTCGGGAAATCGGATCGGACGTATCGTCTCGTACGTGCCGATGTCGTTTCCCGGGTTCTTCCGCAAATCGATCGGAACGATCGGATCGCACGCACGAGGGCGTTCATCCGGCATGATTCTGAGCGTCTCGCCCGCGCGATCATGTTCCTTCTCGAATCGAAGGAAAATGCCCGGGTCATCATGGGGTACGATTGATTTTTTACGGGAGAGGAGTAGACTGTGATCGGATCAATAACCGAAACCATATGAAAGGATATATCGATAATATCGAGAAAAAGACGCTCGAAAACGAGAATTATCGCGAAGTGCTTTTCACCGGGCCGAAGCTGCAGCTGGTCGTGATGGCGCTCGAGCCGGGAGATGAAATCGGCGAGGAAATCCATGACGATCATGACCAATTCATCCGCTTCGAGGCTGGTGAAGGGGAAGTGATTCTCGATGGGGAGCTGCGTCGGGTCGGCGACGGCGACGCGGTCGTCATTCCTGCCGGAACGAGGCACAATGTCGTGAATGTCTCTCCCGATGCAAAACTGAAGCTCTATACGCTCTATGCGCCGCCGGAACATGCGCCGGGAACGATCCATCCGCGGAAGCGGGATTCGGTCGATGATGAAGGACATTAGGATTATTCCCATCAGACGGATGCCGCGAACGTTCCGGGCGCGGCATTTTCATTTTTTTGTGGTATAATTTTTTCAGGAAAATTTTTTCTTTCCGAATGTTCTTTCCGATAGGCGTTGCCGTACCGATATCGGAGGAACGAAAACGAACATATGGATATCGAAAGGGGGCAGGAACGCCCGTTTGAAAAGTCGCATGACGAGTTTTTTGGACGGCTGATTGTCGCTATTCTCGTACTCGGCGTCCTTTTCGTGATCGGGTTCCTCTCCTTTCTCGGCTATCGCATATACGGACAGCATTTCGAAGGTACGGTGTCGATAGCGGATATCCCGAAGACGGGCACCGTTGCGGATTCGGAGGTCGTTCCTTCTCCGGATATGGGTTCCGAGAAGGAGCCGGAGCCGGAAACCCCTCCGGTCGATGTGAAAAATCTTTCGATATCGGTTCTGAACGGCGGAGGCGCCAAGGGATCGGCCGGTATTCTTGCCGAGGAGCTCAAGAAGGCGGATTTTCTGAAGGTCGTTGCGGGGAATGCCGAAGGAGATTATACGGGCGTAACCGTTTTTTATCAGGAGGGGCAGGAGACTCCGGCAAAAACAGTTCTTTCCGACGTGGTGAAAAAATATCCGAAGGCGGCCCTTTCGCCGGTCGATCCGAAACGTTCGGAGACCGGTGGAACTCCGGTCGTCGTCATCCTCGGAAAGTGACGGATTCCCTATAAAATAAGGAAAATAAAACAAAAATCTATGGGAAGCATCCGCAACAGGATTTTCTTTTATGTGAGTGTTATCGTGGCGGTCGCGATGACGGTCATGTTCATCGCGGTGGCGGTTTTTCTGACGAGAAGTTTCGGCGCCGAAGAGAAGGCTCGTTCGACCGAAGATGTCGCCCGCGCGAACGAGCTCATCCTGAACCAGGTGGATCAGTTGAACCTGAAGCTCGCTGACTGGGCGCAGTGGGATGATTCGTATGCGTTCATTCAGGATCCGGAGGAGAATCAGGACTTTCCCGTGTCGAACGTCAACAACGAAGCGTTGAAAATTCTCGGTATCGAATCCATTGTCTTCGTCGACGGTGACGGCCATATCGTTCTCCAGAAAAGTATCGACCCTGAGACCGGAACGGAGATGTCCCTCCCGGGAAGTCTCGAAGAGCATCTTCGGAAAGGAGATTTCCTTGTCATGCACGAGACGGTGAAGAGCGCGAAAAAAGGACTGCTCGCACTTCGCGAGGGACCGGCGATCGTCGCCTCGCAGCCGATCGTGAAGAGCTCCGGTGAGGGTCCCGCGAAGGGAACGATCATCTTCGTGAGTTTTCTCGACAAGGATTGGCAGAAAGAGACGTCGAAACTTATCCGCCTCCCGTTTTCCATCGAATCGTTCCGAAGTCAGCGGCTTTCCTCGGAGTTTTCCGATGCGAAAAACCGTTTGTCCGGGGAGGAGTCCGTCTTCGTGAACCCGGTCGACGATGAGCGCATCCTCGCTTACGGATCCGTGAAGGATGTGTACGGGGAGCCGGCGATCATCTTCCGTATGGAAGTGTCTCGGACGATACATTCCGCCGGAGTGAAGGCATTGTATGTATTCGCGTTCCTTCTTGCCGGCATCGGATTCGTGTTTTTCCTGGCGCTGTCGTCGCTCCTGAGACGGGAAGTGATTTCCCGTGTCGAAGCGCTGACATCCGCCGTTTCGGAAATCGGGGGTGGTGGCAGGGCGAAGCGGATCGATCTTCCTGGAAACGACGAATTTTCCGTGCTCGCGGGGAAGATAAACGGGATGATCGATGCCCTGCGGAAGATGGAATTGCGCGGGGAGGAAAGCGAGAAACGATTCCAGACGATCGCGGATACCGCTCCGGTGATGATCTGGATGTCCGACCAGGAAAAGGCGTTCACGTATTTCAACAAGGGATGGCTCGAATTCACCGGAAGGAAACTCGAAGAGGTGCTCGGGGAGGGGTGTATCAACGACGTGCATCCGAACGATCAGAAGGAGGTGCTTTCCTTGTATCATGACGCATTTGAGAATCGGAAACCGTATGTGAACGAATTCCGGCTCCATCGTCGGGACGGGGAATACCGGTACGTGTCCGTGAAGGGGGTTCCCTATTACAGTCTGCTCGGGGAATTTCTCGGATATGTCGGTGTCTGTTTCGACGTGCACGACCAGCGGGCGAACGAACGCCGTCGCGAAGAGCGAATCGAAGAGGTGGAAAAACTGAACGCTGTCATGGTGAGTCGCGAGCTCAAGATGATCGATCTCAAAGACGAGGTGAAACAACTGCGAAAGGATCTCGAGGAGATGCATGAGGCATCGAAAAAACGCTGAGCATAAGCCTTTTCCCGTCGGAGAGCGTATAGCCGTATTTTTGCGACCATGAAAGATATCATCAGGAAAAATCCATCCGTCGCCACGACCTCTATCGGATCGGATGGTACAAATGTGTCGGCGGCGGATCGCCCGCCCGTCATCGTCGATGGATTCGCGGAAGAGAAGAAAAAGTACGCACGGGAGCTGGAGAAGCAGAACAAGGCGCTCCGGGATACGGAACGTGCGGTCTTGAACATCCTCGAAGACACGCTTGCGCTCCAGAGAAAGGCCGAATCGGAGGCGGAGGAGCTGAAAAAGTTTCAACTTGCCGTCAGCGGGAGTTCCGACACGGTCGTCATAGCCGATCCGGATGCCGTCATCCTGTATGCGAACGACGCGGCGTGCCGGACGACCGGGTATCCCATGGAGGAAATAATCGGGAACAAGCCGTCCTTGTGGGGTCGTCAGATGGGGAAAGGATTCTATGAGACGATGTGGAGGACGATCAAGGACGACAAGAAACCGTTTCGGAGCGAAGTGATGAACAGAAAGAAGGATGGCGGAACATATATCGCGGAATTGAGCATAACCCCTCTTCTCGGTGACGACGGCGAAGTCCGCTTTTTCGTCGGGGTTCAGCACGACGTGACGGAACGTCGCCGATACGAGGATGAGCTCGTGACGGCGGCAAAACGGCTCGAAGCCGTGAATGCGGACATGCTCAGGGAGAAGGAACGTGCGGAGGGAGTGCTCCGGTTCCTTCGCTCGATCGGTGACGGAGTGTTCGCGACGGATCGCGATGGGAAGATCGTCTTCATGAACAAGGCCGCGGAGGAATTATCCGGATGTCCGGTCGCGAACGCGGAAGGAGTTTACTATGGAGACATATTTTCCTTTTCGCTCGAACGGAATCCGATGGCCGGTTGCGTGAAGATAGTGGAGGATGCCATGGATGAAAACCGATCCGGCGAAGACGGATCGTCACGTGTCATCCTCGGCCGTCGTGACGGTGGACAGCTGCCTGTCTCGTATACCGTCGCGCCAATACGGGACGAGAAAGGCGAACCGATTGGTTGTGTCGTGACATTGCAGGATGCGAGTCGGGAGCGGCAGATGGAACAGATGAAGAACGACTTTCTTTCCATCGCCGCGCATCAGCTCAGGACGCCGCTTACCGGCATACGCTGGAGCCTCGAGATACTTCTCGAGTCGGGAACCGTCGGTGAGGAAGTTGCTGCCGAGCTCAGGAAGATACACGAGAGTAGCTGTCGCATGTCGGTGCTTATCGACGATCTCATCGATGCATCGCGTATCAACCAGAGACTTCTTTCCGAAACACCGACATCCGTGAATCCCGGGGAGCTGGTGCTTTCCTCCATCGAATCGATGCGCGCGGTCGCCGGGAAGCGGAAGATAACGATCACTTCGCGCATGTCGAAGGATATGCCGGAAGTTCCGCTCATAAAGGAAGGATTTGTCGAAGTCATGGGAAATCTCATCGGAAACGCCATAAAGTACAGCAAGGACGGCGGGGAGGTGCATGTGGAAGCGATCAGACGTGGCGGCGTGTTCCGCGTGAGCGTGTCCGATAAGGGAATCGGTATTCCGAAGAGCGAGCAGGGGCAGATATTCACCAGGTTTTTCCGGGCGACAAACGCGATGCTCAAGGAGGCGGATGGATCCGGTATCGGGCTTTCCGCTGTCAAATCGTTCCTCGACGAGATGGGCGGACGGATATGGTTTGAGAGTTCGGAAGGGAGTGGGACGACATTTTTCATCGAACTCCCTATACTCTCGGAAGGGAAAAAATCTAAAAAGAAGGAATAACCGAATATTATGGCGGAAGAGAAAAAGAAAAAACTGCTCGTGGTCGAGGATGACGAATTCATCTCCGCGATTTACGCCAAAAAACTGTCGATGGAAGGGTACGAAGTCCGTTTGGCCGGAAACGGCGAGAGGGCGCTTTCGATGATGAACGAAGAGAAACCGGATCTGGTGCTTCTCGACATCATCATGCCGATCATGGATGGACTCGAGACGCTTCAGCGGATCCGGGCGGACGAGAAACTCCGGGACGTCAAGGTGGCTGTCCTCTCGAACCTGAGCGAGGACAAGGATATGTCGCGGACACGCGAACTCGGCGCGATCGATTATCTCGTCAAGGCGAACATATCCGTCGCCGATCTTTCGACGAAAGTGGCAGGGTATCTTGCGGCATAACGATTCTCGTATGCGTGGAATAGCGGCGCATCTTCCGATATTCGCGAAAAAGTCCGCATATGCGGGCTTCGCTTTCCTGTTCGTATTCCCGGCAAGCATGAATTACCGGCTCGACGGATACGGGTTCGGCGGCGGTGGTGAGGAAAACATGACTTCGGCGAACTATGCGATCGACGGTATTGCCGGGGAGCAGAGCGAGGATCAACTTTCAGGGACGAACTACGATCTCGGAGCCGGACTCATCTTCACCCAGCAGGCCAATGTTCCTCCGGCGCCGACCTTTACGAATCCCTCCAACTACTACAACAAACTTCATATCGTGCTCGCGACCGGGAACAATCCGACCGACACGAAATTCGCCATCGCGATATCCGACGACAACTGGGTGACGACCGAGTATGTACAGAGCGACGACACCGTCGGTGCGACGCTTGGCGCGGAGGATCGGCAGACGTACGTCGCGTGGGGGAGTGGATCCGGGTTCGATATAATCGGGTTGGTGCCGGCTACTACGTATAAGGTGAAAGTAAAGGCGATGCAGGGCAAATTTACCGAGACCAGCTATGGTCCCGAGTCGTCTGCCGCGACGGTGAATCCGCAGCTCTCCTTTGATATTGATGTCGCCGCGACGGACACGGATACGAATCCGCCGTTTTCGGTGGCATTCGGGAATCTTGTCGCGAACACGGTGACGGACAGTCCGGAAAAGATATGGGTGGATTTCTCGACGAACGGCGCATCCGGCGGGCGGGTATATGTCGCTGGTTCGAACGGAGGATTGTCGAGTACGCGCGCGGCAGCCTTGATAGCAACGACGACCGGCGATCTTTCCGCTATCGCAAGCGGTTACGGAGCGCAGGGCCAATCCGCGACGGAAGGGTCCGGTGGGCCGTTCTCGATCGTGTCACCATACGATGGCGCGGCGAGTACGGTCGGAACGGTGGACACAGCGATACGCGAAGTCTTCTCGACGACCGCGCCGATCGTATCCGGGCGGGCATCATTTCTCCTCAAGGCGAAGTCGTCCTCGGTCACGCCTGCTGCCGGCGATTACGCGGACACGCTCACCGTCATCGCTTCCGCGAGTTTCTAGACGTGATTGTATGAAACGTGTGAACGTGCTATACTTTTTGCAAGTGCGATTTCATCCGCACCGAAAGAAATAAACATATGCGAAACATACTTCGCGGAGCATCGATTATCAACATAGGAGCGTTGCTTGTCACGCTCGTCCTCCCGTTTCTTTTCCCGGGATCTGCACAGGCGGCTGGGTTGCAGCAGGCGTATGTCCGTCTCGACCGCCTTGCCGACGGAGCCACTACCGGAGGGATGGTGTGCGCCAAATCCGCCACCGCCTCCGTGGAAACGACCGTGAAAGTTACTTTCCCATCCGGTTTTGCGACGGTCGATACCGCTGCGAACTGGACGGTGACCACTACGAATATTCCAGCCGATGCGACCGCATGGATCGGAATCGGGACGGCTTCCGCGGCTTCCGGTCAGGATGTCACGTTCCCGAGCGGTGACATGGTTGTCGGAACACTGTATTGTTTCAACTTTTCCGAAACGAATACGTTGACAAATGCCGGCGCCGGAAACAACCTGGTTGGCAGCGTCACGACGCAGCTGGCCGGTCCGACCACTATCGATACGTCCAATTTCGCCCTTTCGATCGTTACCGACGATCAGATCGTCGTTTCGGCGACGGTTCCAGCTACCTTCTCCTTCGCACTTTCCGGGAACACCGATGCCTTCACGACAAACCTGTCGTCTTCCGCGGTCGTTTCGACCTCCGGTCGGACAGTCACTATCGGAACCAACGCGGCTTCCGGCTGGGTCGCCTGGGTCAAGAGCGCGAATGCGGCCTTGAACTCGGTCTCCACGTCCGCGACGATCGCGACTACCGGAACCGTGAATAATACGCCGGACAATCTCAACCCGACGACTGGTTATCTGCTTGACGTCGATATCACCACCGATAACGGAACGGGAACGGGAACCGTATCACAGGCATCGAACTATGGCGCCGAGTATAACGGGACCACGACAGAAGAGGGCGGGACGCTTTCCACGAGCTTCCAGCCGATCGCGGCCTGTAGCGGGACGACGGCCGGGGATGTCTTAACTTTGACGGAACGGGCATTCATTTCCGCGGTTCAGGCCGCCGCCGCGGATTATACCGATACTCTTACTGTCGTCGGGGCCGGCCGGTTCTAGTTGGTATTGATTTTTTTCATAAAAGACCCGGAAAGGAACCCGGGTCTTTTTTCTTTTCAGAAAAGGGGTTATTACCAAACGAAGCGAGTGAAACGAAAGTTTGCTTTCGTTTCCGAACGCAGTGCAGGTAAAAACGGGTCAATGCCCCGTGGCTTGTCGCGGGGAAGTTCGAGTGCGGAGCTTGCTCCGCGGTCGAATACCCGTTATACTGAGGGAAATCATGATCATATGAAACAATCGATATCCCGTTCCCTGGCTTTTTTCGTGATGATGGCGCTCGCCTTCCCATCCGTCACTTCCGCTCAGACGGCCGGGGATTTCCGTCTTATCACCTCGCCTCTGCCGATCAATCTCTCCACGGAACCGGGATCGCAGGTTTCCGCTCCGATCCGCGTAAAAAACGACGGGACGACGACGGAAAAACTCAGCATCTCCCTCATGAAGTTCGGCGCATACGGCGACAACGGCGCGCCGCAGCTCATGGATAAGGAATCCGGGGACGAATTCTTTTCCTGGGTCAGCTTTTCCGAGAGGGAGTTTTCCATCGAGCCGGGAGAATGGAAGTCCATAACCGCGACCTTCGATGTTCCGTCGACGGCATCTTTCGGATACTACTACGCCGTAGTTTTCTCGCGCGCAGGGGAAACGACTGTCGTGAAGCCCGGAGAAACCGCGCTTACCGGTGGTACCGCTGTTCTCGTGCTTCTTGAGGCCAAGGTCAAGGGTGCCAAGCGTCAGGTCGAAGTCGCCGAATTCTCGGCCGATCGGAAATGGTATGAATTTCTCCCATCGACCTTTACGGTCCGGCTCAAGAATACCGGAAACGTCCATATCGCCCCGCGTGGCAACCTCTTTGTCGGTCGTGCCGGGGAAAAGAATTCCGATTTTCTTGAGGTCAATCTCGAAAAAGGAAATATCCTCCCGGATTCTTTCCGTGAATTCGAAGTGAAATGGGAAGACGGATTTCCTGTGTACAAGGATCGCGAGGAGGATGGCAAAATCGTCCGTGATGCGGAGGGAAATATCCTTCAGGATCTCGTTTGGGATTGGAAAAACGCGGCGAATTTCCGTTTCGGAAAATACGAGGCGAAACTGCTCCTTGTCTACGACGATGGTAAGCGCGACGTACCGCTCGAGGGGGTGGTTTCGTTCTGGGTACTGCCATGGAAACTCATGCTTGCAGCTTTCGTCGTGATACTTCTCGTATTGATCGGTCTCAAATCGACATTCACGAACATATGGAGGAAGCTGTTCGGAAAAAAAGACGCGCGTTCCTGATATCGGCGGGATTCGCCGTATCGGTTCTCAT
This sequence comes from Candidatus Moraniibacteriota bacterium, assembly GCA_018061645.1. Taxonomy (GTDB): domain Bacteria; phylum Patescibacteriota; class Minisyncoccia; order Moranbacterales; family UBA1568; genus JAGOTT01. Next base: position 22,772 of record JAGOTT010000013.1, on the reverse strand, counting down.
CGGAGGCTTTTACAAGCCTCTTTTTGTCTTTGCTGAACAGGACGATTTTCTCATCGAGCCGTTGTATCATGAAGTGGAAATCAGAGGCGCTGACGTGGAGCAGTCGTTTTATGTCGACCTCTCGAACCGGACCGGTGCGGATGCGGTTTTTTCCGTCTCCGTCGTCGACTTCGGGACGCTCGACGAATCCGGTGGTATCGCATTTCTCGGCGGGAGCGGGGATTTCGAGCGGCGGTACGGACTCGCCTCATGGATGAAGGTCGGGAGTGAGTCATTCATCGTTCCGGCCGGAAAGAGTGAACGGATTCCGATAACCGTCGAAAACAAGGAGTCGCTCAGTCCGGGTGGGCACTACGGAGCCGTTTTATTCCGCATGGCGGGATCAGGCGATATGACAACCGATTCGCCGACGGTTGCCGTGGAGTCTTCGTTCGCGGCATTGGTCTTCGTGAAGAAGACCGGGGGTGAAATCGCGGAACTTTCGTATAAAGGATCGGAAGATATCTCGAGGGATGTTTTCGGTATTCCTGCCGGATTCCCGCTCCAATTTCAGAATTCCGGGAATATCCACCTCGTGCCGCGGGGTCGGGTCGTCGTGACCGATCCGTTCGGTCGGGTGGTGCGGAAAGGCACCATAAATGCCGAATCCGGACGTATTCTTCCGGAGAGCTTTCGAGCGTTTCAAGCCGAATTGAAGCCGCTTTCGTACGCGTTTTTCCCCGGTTTGTACACGGTAACGGTCGAGTATCGTTATGACGGAAAAGAATCATTCGATACGGTTTCGGAAAGGGTTTTTCCGATTCCCCTCGCCGCGATCTGGATCGGCGGCGGAGTGCTCTTAATCGTGTGCATCTATTGGGTCGCGAGAAAGAGTTCCGATAAGAGGAAGGAGAGAAAAAACGAAACGGAATGACTGACGAGGAAAAACCGGAATCGAAGCGGCGATGGGCGAAACGGATATTCCTCCTCACTCTTTTTTCCGGTATAAGTATCGCAATCTGGTATCTGGTGCTTTTCCTTAATGGACCATCCATCGGGGTGATGACGGAAAAGGAGGCGGAACATTCGCTTGATATCGAGAATATCCCGCCTGCTATGCGCGAATGGAAGGGTGAATATTTCTCGATTTCGCTCAGGGAGTCCTATCTCGAGAAACGACATGGGAAAGCCAGTGATTCCGGAGTGAACATCCTCGAATCCGCTTTTTTTGCCGAAGACACCCTTTCTTCGCGCAAGCTTGCCGTCACCATAGAGAAGGCGCCTGGAAATGGAGTGGAGGAGTTGTCCTCATACGCTTTCCGGATGCTTCATCCCGAGGAATATGTTCGGGAAACACATGATTGGGATGGGGAAAACATCATGATCTTCCGTAAGGAGTCGCAGGTGTACGAAGTGACAGGATATCTCGAGAATGGTGATGTTGTGGCTTCTATAAGCGTCACCTCGGCTGTGGACGCTCCGGAGAAATTAATCGCCGACTTTTCGGATATCATAAAAAGTTTCCGATGGGCATCGCATGAGAGTCAATAGAATTATGGCTTGACCAAAGGGTTTTTTTGGTGTATACTGTATATACTGAATACAGAAGCGGGTGGGGACGGATTCCGTCCCTCGCCCGCTTTTTGTTTCTATGATCCAAAACGGAAAAAACACAACCGGAGCCTTGATGTTCACTGCTCTCATGACGATTATGGGAGGGTTTTTGCTGTTTACAAGTCAGGTATCCGCCGCGACCGGTATCAACAAACAGATCAATTTTCAGGGCAAGGTCGTGAATGCCGATGGAACGAACGTGGCGAACGGAAACTACGACTTCGTGTTCAAGCTCTACTCCGTGGATACCGCTGGAACGGCGATCTGGACGGAGACACGGACCGGTGGCAACCAGGTGACCGTGACGGACGGCGTGTTCCAGGTGAATCTCGGGTCAGTGACGGCGCTTCCGGGGTCGGTCGACTTCAATACCGACAACATCTATCTCGGGGTCACCTTCCACACCGACTCGGAAATGACACCGCGCGTGCGGTTCACCGCGGTTCCCTACGCCTTCAATGCCGATAAGATCCATGGACTCACGGTGACCGATACGACCGGTACGCTCACCATTGCGAACGGCAAGACGGTTTCCTTTGCCGATGCCTTCACGACGACCGGCGCGTTCCCGCTCACGCTCACGGCGACCGCGAGCACCACGGCGACCCTCCCTACCGGCACGATCACGCTGGCCGATCTGGCGACCGGACAGACGTTTACGAACAAGACCATCGGCTCGACTGGTCTTGTTTTCTCCGGCGCCGCGACCGACATCACGACCGCTTCCGGCGAATCACTTGTCATTACCGCAGCTGGCGCAGGGACGGTCGATATCCAGGATGCGCTAACCACAGACAGCCTCACTGCCGATACGGGCGGCGTCACGATCGCCGCAGGACAGTCCTATACTGGCGTCGGAGCGGTGACGCTTTCCTCTACCACTAATGGACTCATGCTCGATTCCGGCAACAATGTGGTTTCCGTCGCGACGGGCGATTACCTCGCCCTTTCCCACTCCGGTGTTTCCGGGGCGGCGGCGGGATACTTCTGGTACGACTCGAGCGATAACAAGTTCAAGATAAACGAGAACGGAACGACCAAGGTGCTCTGTAATACGACTGATGGCGGATGTGGCGGTGGCGGGATGACATGGGATACGATCGGCGACGCGGCGGCGGCGGGAGCGATCGCGATGAACGAATACGCGCAGACGATGGATTGGAATACCGCTTCCACGGCGGCCGCTTTCGACGGGCTCACGATCACGCTCACGAACGACGCCGGAACCGACAGCAACACCCAGCGGGCGCTCGTCGTCGCGAACCAGAACGACAGCGCTTCGACCGGTACGACCGAGGCGATCATGCAGGTCGTGAACCGTGACACGGACGAGACGGTCGGATCAGGACTCGTCGTCGAGAACACAGGTACAGGCACGATGACGAACGCGATTGCGATCCTCGAGACCGCCGGGACGATCACAACCGCTATCTCCATCGGAAACGGTGTCACGACCGGTATCTCGATTGGCACCGGTGTCACGACCGGTATATCTATCGCGTCCGGAGGCATCACGTCGACCGGTGAGGTGCTCTTCACGAATACGGGCGCCGGACTGTCGCTTCGGGTCAATGACGAAGCCGCCGACGCGACCCCGATGGTCGTGGATGCCGCGGGCAACGTCGGTATTGGCACCGCCGCCCCGAACCGTATCCTCGACATCGTCCAGGCCGCTTCCGCCCCGCAGCTGCGCCTCTCCAAGGACCTCACTTATTACAGTGAATTCACCGTCGATTCGGTCGGCGACCTTCAGGTCGCGGCGGTCGGTGGCGATATCCGCGCCCTTTCCGAGAACGTCTGGGTCTGCGATAATGATGCATGTCCGGCGCTGACCCTGACCGGCGAGGGGAATATCTTCGTCGAGAACGTGCTCAAGTTCGGCAACGGCGTCTATATCAAGAACGACTCCGCCACCGAACTGTCCGTCTACGACAATGACGACCAGGCGATGCTTATCTTCGACGAATTGTAATTCTGTCATCGCGAGCCCGAAGGGCGTGGCGATCCAGGAATGAAAAAGCAGTATGGATTGCCGCGCTTCGCTCGCAATGACATGTTTGTATGACCCGCATATCCCATGAACTCGAAGCATTGAAAAAAACGATCGTCCGGTTCGCGATCGTTTTTTTCCTTGCATTTTCCGGGTTGCTTATTTTCCCGTCGGACGGATCGTCCTTCGCGACACGCATCTTCCTTTCCGCCAAGGAGTCGCTTATCCCGGCGGGCGTTCCGGTGGTCGCGCTCGGGCCGGTGTCGTCTTTTGTCGCGCCGATCATGATGGCGTTTCTTATTGCACTCCTCGCGACGTTCCCGTTCGGACTCTGGTCGGTCGTCCGGTTCCTCCGGCCCGCCCTTCGTCCGGACGAGCGGAAAACGCTTTCGGCGCACGTCATCCCGGCACTTATCCTGTTCTATGCGGGCTGTGCGCTCGCGTATTTCGTCATCATCCCGACCACATTCTCGATACTCTATTCGTTTGCCGCGCCCATGGGAGTGGCACCGCTCTTCGCGCTCGACGAGTTCATTTCCTCGGTCTTTTTTCTCACGATTTCCGTCGGGTTCGCATTCCTTTTGCCGGTATTCATGGCGGCTTCGTCGCGGATCGGAATCATCCCGTCCGGGTTCTGGATTCGTCATTGGCGTGGGGCGATTCTGTTCGCGATTCTTTTTTCCGCGGTCGTCACGCCGGACGGAAGCGGGGTCACGATGGCATTTCTCTCCGCTCCGCTCATCGCGCTCTATGGTATCGGCGCGGTCGCAAGTGTGAAGCGCGCCTGACATGATATAATCAAAAAAAGTTGTCATTCCCGCGAAGGCGGGAATCCAGAAAAAAAAGACCTGGATTCCGGGTCAAGCCCGGAATGACAGAAAAAAATACCAAAATTCTATGCGAAGATTCCTCGACTTCATCAAATACAACAACGCGTTCCCGATCGTGCTTTCCGTGGTCATTCTCGGGACGGGGGCGGCGTTCGCGGCGAGTCCGGAGCTGCGCCAGTCGGTCTTTGCGCCGTCCGCGGGGGATTCCGCTCCCGTGACCCCGAAGAAAACCGATGCCGCGAAGCTTCTTTCGACCGATATCGGCGATTTCGACCTGGCGCTCCGGATTGACGCCGTCACCGAGGATACGACGAGTTATCATACCGCTTATTCGTACACGACACTCGAGATTTCCGGTGGCGCGTGGAAAGAGGTGCGGAAAAACGGGAAAATGGATATCCCGAAAGCGCTTCTCGGCAAGCGCGACCTGAAATCCTATCTTGTCGAACAGATCGGACAGGTGATCGATCGGGAAATCGCCTATCTTTCGGAGGTGCAGGCGACCATCAGGACAAAAGTCGCGCCGGAGAAATCCAAGGAGTATGCGTCGCTTTCCGGGACTGAAGTCGATGCGGAAACGAGAAAATCAGCTGAGAAAAGCGGTTCTTCGGGAAATATGGCGGATGACTCGGATCCGCGGAAAGAAAAGACGGAAGAAACGGCTCCCGGCATCACGCTGACCAAGGAAGAAATAAACGAAATGATCGTAAAGGCTGTGTCGGACTTCCTCGCCATCGATACGAGTATGCCGGAACCGCTCCCGGAGACGCCTCAAGCGGAAACCGTCGTCTCTGATACCGAAGCCGCACCGGAAACCGAGGAACCGGCTATCGAAGAGGTTGCCCCGGAAACCGAATCGACACCTTAAGCCTGTCATTGCGATTCCCGCTCCGGCGGGGCGTGGCAATCCAGAACCAAAAAAAGACTGGATCGCCGCGCTTCGCTCGCGATGACAAAAGGAAGGATATTCGTGGTACACGCAGCCTCTTTCCAGGGGCTTTTTTCGTATGCTATAATGGGTCAGGAATCATTAACACGACCCTATGTTCGGACTTGGAATGCCGGAAATCATCATCATCGTACTTGTGGTCGCGGTGCTCTTCTTTGGGAGTGGAAAGATCACCGAATTCGCGAAATCACTTGGTCGCGTGACCGGGGAATTCAAGAAGGGCAAGAAGGAAGTCGAGGAGGAATTGAAGGATGTGACGGAAGAGGAGAGGAAATAGCCGAAGTTGTCATTGCGAACTCGTCTCTCTCTGTCATTGCGAGCGAAGCGCGGCAATCCAGATCTCGAAAAGGATGGATCGCCACTCCTGCCAAGGCGGGATCGCGATGACAGAAAAGGGTTTTACGATGAAATAAAGCCCGAAAAAAACCAAAACACGATGCGTGATTTCAAGGCGACTTCGAAAAAACGGAAATTTCCGATTTCATTGAACTTTGGAAAGTTTTTCGTTTCCCTGAAGTCTTCTGTCAAGCGTATTGTTGGGAAAATGAGACTTCGCGAGAGGAATGCTGTCAAAACGGAAGATGTCGATTCGCGCAGGCGTGCGTTCCTCAAATATGCGGTGTTCGGTGGGGCGGTATTCGTCGCCGGGAAATATGTAAGTCCGCTCGTCAATCTGATCCGCGGCGATACCGTCCTCTCCGAGAAGACCTTTGAGAATTTCAAGATCACCGAGACGGGACGACAATTACTCGTCACCGACGACGATGGGAGCGAGATACTGACGATCGACAAGGAAAGCTTTTAAGGAAAGCACAAATGAACAAATCACAAAAAGCCAAACAAAGCACAGATTTCAAAGTTCAAACGGGATCCGGTTTGTGTTTGTGTGTTTTGTGATGTTTGTGTTCTGTTTGGAATTTTGTGCACTGTGTTTTGTATTCTGAAACTTCGTTTCATCTATGGCCATAAGGATTTCCAAAAATCGCGTTGCGCTCGTCTCTATTCCGCTTAATATGGCGGCGGAGACCGACGTCGCTTCTTCCGGAACGACCAATATCGGTGCGGCGCTTTCGAACAACGTCCGTATCACCGGGACGACGACTATTACCGCATTCGACTCGGTCGGGGCGGGTATTCGGCGCAATGTCCGCTTTCAGGGCGCGCTCACGCTCACTTACAACGGTACCTCGCTCATCCTTCCCGGTGGGCAGAATATCCTGACCGTCGCCGACGATACGGCGGAGTTCCTCTCGCTCGGAAGCGGAAATTGGGTCTGTATCTCGTACAAGTACGCACGCAAAGCCGGGAAGCGGATCACTTCCGAAGCGTCCAACGCGACCCCGACCCCGAATGCGGACACGACCGACGTGCACATCATAACCGCTTTGGCGGCCGGGGCGACCTTTGCCGCGCCGACGGGGACGCCGACCCACGGGCAGCAGCTCGTCATCCGCGTCAAGGACAACGGCACGGCGAGGAGCCTCGGCTGGAACGCCGCATACCGCGCCTCGACCGACCTCGCACTTCCCACGACGACCATCCTCGGAAAGACGATCTACCTCGGATTCATGTATAATGCGACCGATGCGAAGTGGGATCTTTTAGCGAAGCTCGATAATTTCTAGGGAGAATTCTTTATTTTGGCACATTTCTTCGTTGGAAACTCCGGTGCTCGACACGATATGTCACATATCACTCGTCGTACCACCGGTACCACTCGTTCTGCTCCTCGCTTCCGCCTCGAACTGCGCTCAAAATGAAGAATTCTCCTGACAACCAAAGTCCACCTTTTGTCATTGCGAGCGAAGCGCGGCAATCCAGAACCAAAAACTAGATCGCCACGCCCTTCGGGCTCGCGATGACGGAGAAAAACGATTCTCCAATCCTCAGTCCTCAATCTGCATTTAGAATATGGCTCTCCGCACCAAAACCATAGAGTTTGCCACGAGCACCATCATTACGACGCTTGCCGCTGCGACGAGCCGCGACACGACGCTCACTGCCTATATTCCGGAGTCGAGCATCACCTTCAAGAGCGTGACGCTCCAGTGCTGGGTTCGTGACAATACGACGACATCCGCGACGATGACGGCTCCGGTGCTCGGTATCGCGACGACGCTTGCCGGTACATACAGCGAAGTGACGCTTTCGAACCCTCCGGCGAACACGGGCGAGGGGCAGGCATTTTTTTTCCAGCGCGACGTCACGTCGTGGATGACGACAAACTGGACGGGGACGAGTATGGCGCTCGGCGTACGGTTCCGCGGAACGGCGCTCATCACTGCCAACCATTTCTTCCGGCTCGTTATCACGTACCAGTACGACGATTCGAGCGCGACCCATATCAAGACCGTCCGCATCCCAATCGAATCCACGAGGCAGTATGCCACGACCACATGGCAGACGCTCGGCGGCGCGACCGCTATCCCCGCTTTTACCGGCGGGTATCTGCCGGAGAACGGCGTCACCGTGAGGCAAGCCTTTGTGGATTTGTGGGGCAACGAGAGCCCGGCGACGGCTGCCACCGACATCACGCTTTCCATCCGTGTCAACGGGGGTACTCAGCGCGGCATCTATTTCGCCGAGCAGGGCTATACGGGAAGCGGACTTCATTTCCGGACCGGTTATGATATCACGGCAGAAACGACCTATGGATCGGCGCGGTCGCTCGAAATTCTCGCCACCGGCGTGACGAACCGTTTTGCCCGTACCGGAGGGATGCTCGTCATCACGTACGAGTTCACCGTTTCGGGTACCGCGACGGTCTTCAATAGTCTTATGCTCGGCGGCGTCGATACGGTCGGGCAGATTCCTGGGACGACTTCGGGAGATGCGGACTCGTGGGGACGCACTCTCATCATTCAGGAACCGGCGACCATCACACTCAAGGAAAGTGCGGTCTGTCTCTTCGCTCAGACCAATGCTCCGGCTGGCGGGACGCTTAATGTCGCTGTCGGAGATCAAGGATATACCGCCTACACGATGTCACAGACCAACTCCTTCGAGCTCGGGCCACATTCGCTCGTTCATCGGATTGATGGTGGAGGGCAGAATGCTGTCGCGTTTGAGGCGTTCGGTCGAGGAAAGAACGAGTATGAGCTCCGGATTTATGCAAGCGCGGCGAATCTCTGGTGGAATCTCTGTGGGTTTCTCATCCTCAACTATACCTCAGGTGTCGCTACTGATGGTCCTGGCGCTCATACCCAGTCGCGCTACGCACTCCTTGCTGGGAATACTGCGACCTCAAGCGTCGGGCGAACAGCGGCAGCAGCGGGGCTCCTCCTTGGAACCGGCGAGACGAATCATTGGCTCGTCGGAGTAATGACCGAACTCAATATCGATCATGGAACGACCGGGACGGGATATTCGTATTCTTTCCAAGGCGAACGCGCTTCGGGCGAGGGCGAAGGGGAGGGATGGGAGCCGATATTCGTCGGCCAGGCAGTTGTTGATAACGAGCGCAACTGTACTGTCAGGGTATACTCGGCGGCCCGGTCGTCTTTCCGACGTTGGCCGCTCGATACGGACACGGCACGGATAAACCTCGCCACATCGCGTACGTGGCGGCTTGATGCGCCGACAACCGTCTACTCCGCATGGGGCGTCTGGGCAAATTTCCATTGCATCACGTATAGTCTTTCCGGAACCGTATCGGGCTATACGGGCGACGGGTCGGGTATCACGGTCGAAGCGCATCGCTCCGATACGGACGAACTCATAGGAACGACGACGACGGCCGCTGGCGGGACGTATTCCATCACCTGGTACGACAACACCATAAACTGTTACGCGCATGCGCGGCAGGATTCGACACACGTCGGTCGTTCCGATGACGGCACCGCGGCGTGATTTTTTTCAGCAGCATTCATTTTTCTGTCTTTGCGAGGAGTCTTCGACGAAGCAATCCAGAAAGACTGGATCGCCACGAGTCGATGAAGCATCGACTCTCGCGATGACAAACGCTCCGGCTTCCAATCTACATTCTCCAATCTTCAATCTGCATTTAGAATATGGCCTTCGATATCTCCTTGCGGGACAACGGATCGAACACCTTCGACATCGCGCTTTCAGGCGGTGGCGCGGGACCGACGGGGAACAGTAATTTCTTCTTTTTCTTCGACGAGGCGTTCGTGTTTTTTGCTATCATCGGTACGGGCATCGTCTGGCCGCTGTGATTCTTGTGTAGTGAATGAGCCGTTTTTCTGTCATTGCGAGCGCAGCGAAGCAATCCAGAATCGTATTGAAAAGACTGGATCGCCACGCCCCGCCAAGACGGGACTCGCGATGACGAGTGAAGCGGACCCAGACAAAAAGTGAAATGAAACAAAAACATCCGACGCTCACTCTTACCGTATTGCTTCTCCTCGCGCTTCTCGCGGCGGGATATTTCGCGTACCGCTCGATGTTCGCGCCGGAGGCGCTGAAGAGGCGCGAGGTTGCCAAGTGGGTGGAAATCATCGGAGGAAGCGTCGAACTGCCCCGAGGCGAGAAACCGACGCTTGCGACGGTTACGAACGAGGGGAGGCTCGATGATCAGGCGTTTTTTCGCGAGGCGAAGAACGGGGACAAGATCCTCATCTATCCGCGCGCGGCGAAGGCGTATCTCTACCGTCCCGGGACGGGCAAGCTCGTCGGCATGACGACCGATGTCGACATCGAGAAGGACCGATAGACCGCATTCCCGTCATTGCGAGCGTAGCGAAGCAATCCAGAGAACCGTATGAATGAGAGGATTCCATGCGTGTACATCATGGCAAACAAAAGAAATGGAACTTTATATACCGGTGTGACAAGCAATCTTCTGAAAAGGGTATGGGAACACAAAAGCAATGTGACTGAAGGTTTTACGAAGCAGTATGGTGTTCATTCGCTTGTATATTATGAAGTCTGTCCTTCTATGGAATCGGCTATTCTGAGAGAGAAACAAGTGAAGGCTGGTTCAAGAAAAAAGAAAATACGGCTTATCGAAGATATGAATGCGGAATGGATTGATCTCTATGATAAGTTGATTTCATGAATCTGGATCGCCACGCCTTCGAAGACTCGGCTCGCGATGACAGAATGAGTATTTTCGGTGTATACTGCGGGTATATAAGAAGAAATCTATGAACTTTTTTTGGAAAAAGAAGGCAGTGGCGATAGTCATCGATCCGGCGGAGACGGATGCGTCGCCGCTTGCGGTGAGCGGAGCGGATGTCGAGGCGGCCGCCGCGAAGAAACGGCGCGTGACGACCGTGGCGCTCCGGGCGCTCGGCGTACTCGTCGTGACCGGTTCGCTCGGCACGGCGGCATATTTCTACGCCGAATACAAGAAGGTGACCGAGGTACGGACGCCGGAAGCGGAACTGGAGTCGATCGTGGCGGACATTTCGGAGCATTTTGAATTGCCGACGAGCGAAACCCCGACGCTCGCGACCGTCACCGACCGCGAGAAGCTTTCGGGACAGGAATTCTTCGCATCTTCGCAGAACGGGGACAAGGTGCTTCTCTATCAGGAGGGGAGAAAGGCGATCCTTTACCGCCCGTCCACCGGAAAGATCGTCAATGTCGCGCCGATCGGGATTCAGGAGCCGGCACCTGTTTCGGAAGAAATTCCTGCGGTGGCTGATTCGGGAACGGTTGCCGGAGCAGATACCGCGGCGGAGTCTGTTCAGACCGAGGTAGCGGTTGTCGAACCGGTCATTCCGACGGAACCCGCCCGTATCGCTCTTTATAACGGTACGAAAAAGATCGGACTGACCGGAGCCTATGAAAAAGAGCTGCTTGCCGAGGACGCGGAGTCGTACGAAGTTGTCGCCAAGGAAAACGCCGTGACGACGGACTATGCGGCTACGGTTGTCGTCGATCTTTCCGGTACCCAGTCCGTCCGTGCGGCACAGCTCGCCGAAAAACTCGGTGTTTCGGTGGAAGTGATTCCCGAAGGCGAAGCCGCTCCGGATGCCGACATCCTCGTCATCCTCGGTTCCGACCGCCTCTGAGATAAGATTTGTGGGTCTGCCTCTGTTTACAGAGCCCTTGTCATTGCGAGCGAAGCGAAGCAATCCAGTCTTGGACTGCCCGCCCTTCGGGCTCGCAGTGACGAAATACCATAGTGACCGTTCTTGATTTGCAAGAACGGTTTTCCGTCTTTTCCCGTATTTCTGGTATAATCGAACCATGAAGCGATCGGAACTCCGGAAAAAACTGAAGCGGATCGCGCGACTCCATACATGGGTGTCGGGCGGGCTGATGGTGCTCTATATCGGGCTTTCCGTCATATATAGCCCGGATTTCTTCCTGTCCGATGTCCGTGACAAATTCCGTGCGCTTGCGGACGATACGATCGCCATCACGGCACGCGTGCTCGCGCCGCCGGTAAAGCCGATCGTTACCGCGACGCCGGTATGCGCTTCGGGGAGCCTTTCGGTCGCGCTTGATTGGGCGGACGACGAGAATTCCGTCTCGTTCGATATTTCCCGCGACGGATTGCCGCTTGTGACGGGGTTGACCACATCCGCATATTCCGATACGGCGGTCGTCGTCGGAACAAGCTATTCGTATGAGGTGACGGCATGGGGGCCGATGGGTCCGGGATCCGCGGTATCCGATCCGGTCGTCGCCGTGACGCCTTCGGAATGCGTGGTCGTGTTCGTCCCGACACTTTCCATCACATCGTTTGACGGGAAAGCGGTTGGAAGTTTCGGCGGCGACCCGAAATCGACCGACCGACAACCGGAATTTTCCGGAACAACGAATATCCCGAATGCGGACATGACGGTGCTCATAAACGGGATGACCGTCATTTCGGCGATGACTTCCGCGAACGTGAACGGATACTGGGTCTGGGAACCGCCGATCGACCTGCCGCGCGGGACGCAGACGATATTCGTGACGGCGACCGCCCCGGGTGATCCGTCCGTGACGGTTTCCGCGAACCTCACCTTTCGGATCGTGAAGAAAGACTCGGATGACAAGGAGGATGAAGAGGAAAGAGCGATTGTGCCGGTGACGCGCGTCGAAACGGATTCGGAACCGCCGAGAATCTTCCCGGAGCTTCCGGGCGAAACGGAACCGTCCGCGGAAGGCCCGTTTTCCGTGACCTTCATGCTCGGATCGTCCGAGGTGTATCAGGGACGGAAGCTCGGATTCTCGGTCGCTTTTTCGGAGGTCGTGGAGCGGCTTCGTGGCGCGTCCGCGATCGCGCGGTACACGGTCATCGATTCGGACGGACGAGAGCGGTTCTCGTTTTTCGAGAATATCGTCATCGACGAGGGGCGGATCGTTTCGAGCGATACTGCCATTCCGCCCTATTTCAAGAGTGGAAACTATCGTATCATGGTGGAAATCCTCGTCGATCGGTACGATGTGAGCCGTGAACGGACATTTGCGGTCGCTCCGCTCCCGATCCTTTCCCCGGGCGGCGGGTTCATCGTCATGTATGCCGAATTCCTAAGCCGTATCGGGGCGATCGCGCTCCTCCTCCTACTCCTCCTCCTGCTCTGGATATTCGTCTTCTCGCGCGAGTATATGCTGTACCTTCGGGCGTTCCGGCACATCACCGAGCGGAACCTCGCCCGTGCCGGGTTCTTCGGGGGCGGGAAAGGTCTGTCGACCTGAACGATCATCTGATAATTTATTTTTTGAACATGGTTCTATGGAAGCGATACTGTATCTCATGAACATCGCGACGCTCGTCGCACTCATCATCGCCATCGCGTATACTGCCGGGGTCGTGTGGCGGGTCGAATTCCGACTTGATACCTCGTATAAGTTCTTTCTTGTCGGCATCATTTTCTTTTTCCTGGCGGAAATCATCGATTTCTGGTATGTTCCGGAGTCGAGGCCGACGATCGCCGCGATCGTCGAGGGGCTCCGAATGTTGTTTTCCTTCTGTTTCCTTATCGGAGTGGTCTTCATGCGGGGCATCGTCCGGAATCTTGATGGGGAGAAGGCGCGGAAAGAGTAGTATTTCTCGGGTTTTTGAACGGTATGGACGGAACAGCGGTCAATGATATCAAGGCGCGGCTCAATGTCGTCGACGTGGTCGGCGGTTATTTGCGGTTGACCAAGTCGGGGACGCACTGGAAGGCGTGCTGCCCGTTCCATAACGAGAAATCGCCGTCGTTCATGGTGAACGAGGAGCGTCAGATCTGGCACTGTTTCGGCTGCGGGAAGGGCGGGGATATCTTTTCCTTCGTCGAGGAGATCGAGGGAGTCGAGTTCCGTGAAGCGCTCAAGCTTCTTGCCGAGAAGGCGGGTGTCGAATTGCCGAAGTACCGGAGGGACTCCGTATTTTCCCAAGGTGGTGTTGAGGAGCCGGATCGGACGAAGGAGATACTCGAACTCTCGACGAAATTCTACGAGAAACAGTTGTGGGACGGCGTGGGGAAAAGGACGGCGCTTCCCTATCTGCGCAAGCGGGGGCTGGCGGATGAAAGTATCCGTCACTTCCGTCTCGGATATGCGCCAGAGGGATGGCGGCATATTTTCGATTTCCTCGTTTCCCGCGGGTATCGTGAGCAGGAGATCGAAAAAGCCGGGCTTTCCATCCGAAAAGAGGGCGGATCGGGGCAATACGACCGTTTCCGCGATCGCATCATGTTTCCGATTTCCGATATCGTCGGGCGGATCATTGGCTACTCTGCGCGCGTGGCGCCGGGCGGCGACGAATCCCAGGCGAAATACATCAACACCCCGGAAACGCCCGTGTATCACAAGAGCCGGGTGCTCTACGGATTGTACCAGGCGAAACAAGCGGTGAAGGAGCGGGGGTTCTCGGTGCTCGTCGAGGGACAGATGGATGTGATCGCCTGTCATCAGGCGGGAATCGGGAACACGATCGCGGCATCCGGAACCGCGTTGACAGCCGAGCAACTCGACATTCTGAAACGGTACGGGAAAGAAATCCGGTTATTCTTCGACATGGACGGTGCTGGGCAGGCGGCGGCATGGAAGAGCGCGATGCTCGCGTTCGAAAAGGAGCTGGAAACGGCTGTTATCTCGCTCCCGCACGGAAAGGATGCGGCGGACGCGGCGCTCGAAAACGCCGACGTGCTCCGAAAGGCGGTCGAGACGCCGAAACCGGCCGCGAAATATTTTCTGGAAAAACTCGTCGCTGGGAATGATCCGCGTACGGCAAACGGGAAGCGTGCCATCGCCGAAGGATACGCGCCGTTGCTTCTTTCGATGAAAAATCCGATCGATAGGGGGTTTTGGCAGAAGGCGCTTTCGGATGCGATCGGAGTGGAAGAAAAGACGATTTCAGGTGTACTACAGGATGTATCTCTCAAAGCGAGGGATTTTTCCCATAATCCAGGAGAAAATCGGGAAGCGTCCCGGTCCGAAGTTCGGCAGGAATTTATCCGGAGGGCGGACACGCTTCGCGACCGATTGCTCGGATTGGCACTGCTCTCGAGGGAGGCATTTAAAAAGGTGATACTTCCGGAGACAGCTGCGGCGTTTCTCCGCGAGGATCCAGTGTTCTCTCTCATATGTGATTCCGGTGAGGGGGATCCGATGTCGCTCGTTTCGGACGAGGCGACCAAGCGGCGCTTGTCGGAACTCCTCTTCCTGGCCGAACGTTTGTCCGAGGGGGCGAATGATGAATCGACCGCGGCGGAACGGGAGGAGCGGTTGATCGTGGAGCTGGTCGCGGATCTTTTTTCCGAACTCCGAAAGGAGGAGCGGACGGAGATAGCGCGACAACTCGAAGAGGCGCGGCAAAGCGGGGACAAGGATCGGGAGCGTATGTTGATGGAACGGTTCTCGGAACTCTCGAGGTAGCTGCTCGAACGATTGTTTCTTCTCATATCGTGTGTTGAGAGTTTGAATAGTTATTACGGATTGACTTTTAGCCGGAGAAAAGGTATTTTTCATACGAATAAGAAGCAAGGGGATCAAATGGAGGGCTGTCCAAGCGAATGTTTCGCTTGAATTTTTTTAGCGTTTTTATCAAAAACTCATTTTTGTAAGCGTTATGAAGAAAAAGGTGACGGGGAAAAAGCAGGTGAAGAAGATCGTGAAAAAGCCTGTTTTGAAAAAAAACATGAAGAAAACCGCGCCGAAAAAGCCGGTTGTCAGGAAGCCGGCACCGAAGAAACCAGTCAAGAAAGCTGCGCCGAAAAAGTCGGCACCGAAGAAGGTCGTGAAAAAGCCGGTTCCGAAAAAACAATCCAAGAAAGCCGTTCCGAAGAAGGCTGCTCCGAAAAGGTCGGAACGGAAGAGGCCGACGAAGAAGCATGAACCGAAGAAGAGTGAACCGGGTAAAAACGTTACCGAGCCGAAGAAAACAAAAACCGAGGTCAAGGAGGAGGTCAAAGAGAGCGCGTTCGGAGAGCTTATTTCGCGCGGGAAACAGCGCGGATTCGTGACGGAAGACGAGATCATCCATATCCTGCCGGACGTGGAAACCGATCTCGATGCGCTCGAGCGGCTGTATGGCGAACTCGAGGAGGCTGGCGTCCGCGTCGTGAACTCGGACGAGATGCTCAAGATCGAGACGGATAAGATCGGTGAAGACTACGGTGGGAGCAATCATCTGAAAAAGCCGGAGCCGACGACGCGTGTCGAGGAAAGCGGCGAGGATACGTCCGACCTCGTCCAGATGTATCTTCGTGAGATCGGCCGGGTCGCGCTCCTGACCGGGGAAGAGGAAGTCAGGCTCGCGAAGGCGATCGAGAAGGGCGATATGGTCGCGAAACAGCGTCTTACCGAAGCGAACCTCCGTCTCGTGGTCTCCATCGCGAAGAAGTATGTCGGTCGGTCGCACAACCTTTCTCTTCTCGATCTCATCCAGGAGGGGAATCTCGGGCTGTTCCGTGCCGTCGAGAAATTCGATTTCCGCAAGGGATTCAAATTCTCGACCTATGCGACCTGGTGGATACGACAGGCGATCACGCGCGCACTCGCCGACCAGTCCCGGACGATCCGCATTCCGGTGCATATGGTGGAAACCATCAACAAGTATAGTCAGGTGATGCGCCGTCTTGTTCAGGAACTCGGTCGTGAACCGCTTCCGGAGGAGATCGCTGCGGAGATGGGTATGGAAGTGGAAAAGGTTCGTCATATCCAGAAGATCTCACAGGAGACCGTCTCGCTCGAGACGAGCGTCGGCGATTCCGATGACGACTCCGTGCTCGGTGATTTCATCGAGGACACCGAGACCGTCATGCCGCATCAATCGGCGGCGCGCAAGCTTCTGAAGGAGCATATCACGGACATTTTAAACGAGCTCACGCCGCGCGAGCAGAAGATTCTCAAGATCCGTTTCGGACTCGATGACGGTGTCACGCATACGCTCGAGGAGGTCGGACAGGAATTCGGTGTCACCCGCGAACGTATCCGGCAGATCGAGGCGAAAGCGCTCGAGAAGATCCGGGAGCACGACGATATCCATAAACTTCGGCACTACTAGGGAGAAAAAGCCCCGAAAGGGGCTTTTGCCTTGCCAAAAAGCGGTGGTTTGATATACTGCTTTTGTTTTCTGATTTTTGAAAACAGAATATTCCGGGGTAGCTCAGCGGTAGAGCAGTTGGCTGTGAAAAACTTTGTGGTATACTGATTTATGTATGCCAGACAAAAGGAAATACGCTGACCGTGCCGAGTACATGAAACACGCCGTCGCGAAACGCCGAAAGGCGATGCGGGCGCGTGCTGTTGAGTATAAGGGCGGACGATGTTCGAGATGTGGTTATGACCGATGTGATGCGGCTCTTGAGTTTCATCATGTCGATGGACAGAAGGATTTCGGAATCTCTCAGGACGGATTGACGCGAAGCTGGGAGAGGATCAGGAAAGAAATCGAGAAATGCATTCTCATCTGTTCCAATTGTCACAGGGAAGAGCACGTGAGATTACGCAGCCTTTCGGAGAAATCCGAAAGTGAAAAATGAGGTGAATTGCTGGAAACCTAAGGTCGTTCAGCGCGACTAGGGCAATCAGCAGCCAAGCCCGATCAGGGAAGGTTCAGAGACTATCTCATAACGAGAGTACTTCGACTTCGTGTCGCGGGAAGCGCCTCACTCCTACGTCCAAGCGGATATGGAGAAGATATAGTCCACGCTTTTAGGAAACTAAGGGATAAGTGTAACCAATTGGTCGTCGGTTCGAATCCGACCCCCGGAGCCAACATCAGTATTTCTCAAGCGACCGGTTCCCATCCGTGGGGAAAGGCCGGAGGGAAGGGAAAAATCGTCACGGACAGTGGCGATTTTTCTTTCCTCTCTCACTGGTTTCATCGGCGGCCGGTAATCGGATTCGAACCTGTTATCAAATGTAGCAAAGAATATGAAGACGGCTCTGGTGCTAGGCGCGGGTGGTTTTATAGGCAGTCACATGGTAAAGAGGCTGAAATCAGAGGGATACTATGTTTGTGGTGTTGATCTAAAATATCCGGAATTCTCTGTTTCTTTAGCAGACGAGTTTGTTATCGCTGATTTGAGAGACTTTGCAGAAACGAATCGTATCATCCGAAAGGATGGGGTGCCTTTTGACGAAATTTATCAATTTGCGGCTGATATGGGCGGGGCGGGGTACGCATTTTCTGGAGATCATGACGCTGACATAATGCAGAATTCAGTCGCTATTAATTTGAATGTACTGAGGTCGATTCGAGATCTTAATCAAGAATTCCCGGGGAACAAAACCCGAATTTTTTATAGCAGCAGTGCTTGCGTATACCCGAGAGGGAACCAATCAGATCCGAATAATCCAAATTGTTCCGAAACCTCCGCGTACCCTGCCGATCCAGACTCCGAGTATGGATGGGAGAAGCTTTTTAGTGAAAGATTGTTTTTTGCATACAGTCGGAATTACGGTATTCCTGTTTGTATTGCGAGATTTCACAATATTTTCGGGCCAGAAGGTGCCTGGAGGGGCGGAAAAGAAAAAGCTCCGGCGGCGATATGTCGAAAAGTGGCTGAAGTCGATGATGGGGGAATCATAGAGATATGGGGAGATGGGGGACAGACCAGATCGTTTCTGTATATTGATGAATGCATAGAAGTGACACGCCATCTTATGAAATCCGATTTTCAGGGTCCGGTTAATATCGGATCCGAAGAAATGGTTACGATAAATCAATTGGTGGATACGGTAGCGTCAGTGGCAGGAAAAAAAGTCACAATGAAGCATGTGGATGGTCCACAGGGCGTCCGTGGGAGGAATTCTGATAATACTTTAATTCGAGAAAAACTCGGATGGAGTTATTCTATGAAGTTATCCGAAGGCATTTCAAAGACATATATTTGGATTTGTTCTCAGTTGGAGCAAGACAGGCACCGGTGAATTTCCGCCGGGATTGGATGTGATATTTACGAAGATTATGGGGTACGTTAGTAGTGTGGCGACAAATAAAAATCGGATATTGAATCATACCAGGCTAATCAAAGAGCAAGCCGGGCTTTTGAGCGCTTCGATCCCAAATGAAAGATTATTGTGTCGCGCTGGCCATATAGAATTACAGTTAACCGATAAATGTTCCCTAAATTGCCCGAATTGTCATTTCAGGGGACTTGGTGATAAACAGTTTTCCTTTGAGTGGTTGGATAACGTGATTAAATTCGTGCAACCGAAGGCTATAACGCTTGCCGGAGGAGGGGAGCCGACGATTTATCCTCGATTTAATGATGCCGTTCTGAAGCTTGCTGAAATCCCCGAAGTTCAAATTGGTCTGATTACGAACGGGACTATTTATCCGCACGGGCCGTGGGTACGACATATCAAGTGGGTGCGGGTCTCCTTTTATTCTATAGATGACGGGACGTATTCCGGAAAATCAATCGTGCTTCGCGGTATAGTTTTGAATAACATAGGTAGGTATTTGCGCGAGTCTGGAATTCCAAACGTAGGAGTACACTTCCTCTTTTACAGAAAGAATATGTCGGATATCATCCCGTTTGCGAAAGAAATATATTCTCGCTTTCGTGAAGACCGGGAAAGTTTCCAGAAAATGCACATACAGTTCAAGCCAGCTTTTATTATGGCTAAACCAAGCCATTTGACATCAAAACTTCACAAGGAAAACATCGAATTCCTTCCAAGTCATAGTCAGGTAGAGGATATTTTATCGAATTTCGAATATGAATTTTCTGCCGATGAGGAATTCCGTGGATTCATGCATTCCCAGAGTAATTTTCAGGTTTTCAATCAACTGGCAAACGGTTATCTTGATGAGTTGGTGAATGTGACGAATCCAGGGAACTTTCCGTTGAAGGTTAGTGAAAATAAGGAATGTTACGTCTGCCTTGCTTATCGGCTAATAGATCCGAGCGGATTTATTTACCCATGTCTTACGTTGGCGGAACATCGTTCAGAGAAATTTTCATTGGGACACATCTCCGAGCTCCCGAAAATTGACGTTGATCGACTAAGGGGGTTTCGCATGGCCGCCACCGAGTGTTGTAATAAATTCTTTTGTAGGAATTGGTCTCAAAACCAAATCGTGGGAGAGTATATGAAGAAACCAGCCCGCACGGAACTCTCGGACGATTGTTTCTTTTAGTTTTTTTAGTTCCAAAACGAAATTCGATATGATTGGAGAAAAATATCAATTTGGCGGACAGAGTGAAAACAGAGATGACCAATCGTCGGTCTTGGAAGATTTTCCGGATCGTGATCTTATCGCGGAAAAAATTATCATATCCAGAGCAGCGGCAACGGAGCGACTTGGTTCTGCGAATCTGCATTTGACAGCTGAAAATCTCTATACGTCGCTTTATGAACCCGAGAAAACGAAAGAGCTAGCCGACCCGAATTCGAAATATCCCGATCGTTTGACCATTTTTGGGGCGCCGCTCAGTTCCCCACCAAAGGAGATTCCCTCCAAAGAAGAATTCATAGCGGCAGTGAAGTATGCCTTTACGAGAGAAGTCGACTTTGGCCAGTGTTTTTCGGATGTTGCCAGGGAGCAGTTTTATGGGGTTGTGGACAAGGGCGAAACAACCGTCCTTTGGACCGAAGGAGACGATTCTGGTGTTCCAGAATATGGACTTCCCGGATCGCATGAACAAATCCGCAAGGTGGCCGATGCCAAATTTTTCAATAGGGTACGCAGAGAAATAGCCCTGAATCGAGGCGGAGTAAAGTCCGGTGATGTGTTATCGGTTGTGGCGACGGAGGGGAAAATGGAGCTCATTCCCAGTATAGTTGAAAAATTTGAACGCAGAGGCATTGAGATGGTAGTTGTTATAGAGGACCGTCTGAAGAACCTGATTTCAGCATCGGATCTGATTCGTGGCGTTTCAGATATGGAAATTTTCCTTGTTCTGGTGAGTCATTATAACAAAGTGGAAGACCGTTCAAAGAACGTGGATGAGGAGGTAATACCTGATTCAATTCACGTGATTGATGATATCTCCGGTTTGTTGCCACTTCTGGAAACGAACGCTGTCTTTTTGAAAGATAAAAAAGTGGGGACCATTTTCGATATGGATGGTGTTTTATCAGACGATGAACTAAGAAAAGAACTTCAGACAAAAGCCGTGATAGATGCTCTCCAAAGAAATGGATGGATATAAATCTTTAGGAATATTGGAATATGCATAAACTCATTATTGTGTGCGGGCTCCCTGGATCGGGAAAGACAATGCTTGCCGATGAACTTTCAAAAAGAACAGGTATCGCTTGTCTGCACAAGGATTCAATCAAGGAGAAGTTGTTTGAGGGACTTGGTATGTCTACGCTTGAAGAAAGTAAACGTATCGGAAAGCCGTCGGTCGACGTGATGCTTTATCTCGCGGAACAGCAAATCGTGAACGGCGTCGATGTAATAATTGAAGCACCTTTTAATTTTCCTGGAGATTACGGACTGTTTTTGAAATGGATGGATCAGTATGAAATAGGCCTGTATAGCGTCGTCTGTTCCATAGGTAGTGAGGAGCGGAAACGAAGAGTTGAGACTCGCGAACGTCATGTGGCTCACTTTGATAGTTCTCGTGCTCATGACTTTTTTCCGGACAATGAGTACGATTATGTGGATATGCCGGGGAAGAAAATCAGGGTGTGTACTGACGAACCGGTATCGTATCTCGTCGAGAAAGTGATTTCCGAATTACATTGATTAAAAAATCGTATGATATCAGAACGAAATCCTCGTATTCTTTTTATTTCCCATTCTTACCCGCCCATCATGGGTGGCGTGGAGAGTCAGAATTTTCATCTTGCTCGAGGATTAAGCCAGATCACTGATGTGAAAGTTATCGCCAATGGCAAAGGAAAAATATGGCTTCCAGTCTTTATTCCACTCGCTTTTCTGCGGAGCGTTTTTCTTATGATTCGGTATGATGTATGTCTTGTTGGAAACGGCGTGCTCGCTCCGGTCGCCGCAGCACTCAAATTCCTATACCCTCGCAAGAAATTCTTTTCTGTCGTACATGGACTTGATATCACTTTTGCTTCGAAGAAAGGAATCCTTTCAAAAATTTACGGAGTAGTTAATGTTCCGTGTCTTAAAGTGCTGGACAGGCTTTTTATGGTAGGGAATGCCACGATCGAGGAAGCTGTAAAAATCGGAATTCCTCGAGAACGTTGCATTTTTATTCCGAATGGTGTCTCGCCGGAATTGCTGCGAAAGTCGTACTCGCGGGAAAAGCTTTCGGAATTGTTCGGCGATAATGTTTCTGGAAAAAAGGTGATTTTGCGTTTAGCGCGGTTTGTTCCGCACAAGGGGACGTCATGGTTTATTGGAAATGTCATGCCAAAGCTTGGAAAGGATATCGTAATGATTGCAGCTGGCCACCGCGTGGCGAGGAACACGGCGGGTGATCCGGATAATTTTCTTGAGTGTCAGCGAATTATAAGGGAAAAGGGTCTAGAAACGCGAGTGAAGCTTCTCCCATCTCTCTCGCAAGAGGATGTGAATGTTCTTCTGAATACTGCTGACTTAGTGGTCTCACCGAATGTCCGTTATCAGGGATCGATGGAGGGGTTTGGCATCAATGTGATCGAGGCTTCTGCTTGTGGGCGGATGGTTTTAGCTTCGAATTTGGAAGGTTTGGCTGATGCTGTGAAGGAAGGAAAGAACGGCTTTCTCCTGGAGCCAGAGGACGCTAATGCTTGGGCGGATGCAATCAAGAACCTCTTTGCAAAAAGTGGAACGTATTTTGAGGATTTTGGGAGGGATGCTGCAAAGTTCACTGAGGAAAACTTTTCTTGGGACGGCATTTCTCGAAGATATCTCGAGGAAATACGGAAAGTGACATGTCGGTCGGACAGTTGAAATGCTCCTCTTTCGATTGGGGGAGCAATCATGATCGGCGGAAAGTGGAATCAAAAAGCCGCAGATGGTAAACATCTGCGGCTTTCTCCTTTTTACAGAGCGACCACTTCCAGGTCGTCCGGAACGATGACCGTTCCTTTGTAATATGTTGCCGCTTCTTCCGTATAGGCTGTCTTTCTGGTTCCGAATGTTGCTTTGTCTTCGGTGTGGATGAGG
>JAGOTT010000024.1 GCA_018061645.1 Candidatus Moraniibacteriota bacterium | reverse complement strand
CGTATGGAGAGTCGAGAGTTCGAGGTGTCCGGTCAGGGCCGCATGGATGGCGAGCTCGGCGGTCTCGCCGTCGCGGATCTCGCCGACCATGATGACATTCGGATCCTGGCGAAGAATCGACCGCAGACCCGACGCGAACGTGTATCCGATCTCCGGCTTCACCTGGGACTGATTGATACCGGCGATGGAATACTCGACCGGATCCTCGAGCGTGATGATGTTCCGCTCCTCCTGGTTCAGAATCTGAAGAAAGGAGTAGAGCGTCGTCGATTTTCCCGAACCGGTCGGCCCGGTCATAAGGATGATCCCGTACGGTTCCATGATCTTCTTCCTGAGAATCTCGCCGTTCCGTCCCCACAATCCCATTTTCTTGAAATCGACGATGCTGTCGCTCTTATCGAGGACGCGCATCACGACCTTTTCCCCCTCCACGACCGGCAGGGTGGAAACGCGGAGATCCACGGTCTTTCCGTCCTGTGTCGCGCGGAACCGGCCATCCTGAGGCTTCCGCTTTTCGTCGATCTTGAGATTTGAAAGGATCTTGATACGGGAAACCACGGCCTTTCCGACCTGATTCGGAAAGACGAGCGTCGAATGAAGGAGTCCGTCGATACGGAAACGGACGCGGTATCCTTCCTCGGCCGGCTCGATATGGATATCGCTCGCACGACCATCCATCGCATGCTTCACGATCGCCTCGACGAGGCGCGCGATCGGTGCATCCTGTATCACTTCCTGCTCCAAAGCCGAAACCTCCTTGGGAGATCCGTCACTCTCAAGCGAAACGCCGGTCGGCTCGTCTTTCTTGAGCGAGCTTATCGCATCCTTCAGCGCGCGATCCGTTCCGGAATATTGCTTGAAGATGGCATCGATCGTCTCGGGAGACGCGAGATGCACATCTATGTTGAGCTGCTCCTTTTCGGCAAGAAACCGAAGCATGTTCAGCGCCTCGAAATCCTCCGGATCGACCATGGCGATCCGAATCGTTTCCCCTTCCTTCGCGAAGACGGCCATACCGTATTTCCTGGCGGCATCCTCGGGAACGAATGACAGGACAGACTTGTCGATTCCCTTGGGAATACCGGAAAGGAACGGGAGCCCGAGAAGCTCGGCTTTTTTCCTGATATCGGACTCCTTTTCCGAAAAATCCGAAATTGCCGATGCTGCGGCTTCACCGGAAACCGATACCGCCACTTTCGCCGGAGAAGCGTCTTCCATACGGGTTCGATGTCAGAGCTTAAACGGGTTCGCTCTCCGATCGGAAAGCACCGGCTCAGGAAGAGCCGGGACAAGCTCATCCGATGTCATGGATTGCTTGACGGACTCCACATCGAAAGATCCGCTCGAAAAAATAGGCAGGAGGTGCGCTCCGGGATAGGACGATTCCGGAAGATAGGCGAATTCGGCACTGAGCATAGCCGAAAGAGTTCCATCATCCACGACGGTTTGTCCGTCCTCGACGCTCGGAGATCCGGTCGGGGCTTCCTGTTCGGTTATGGAAAACGATGTTACTTTTTTCAATCGGTCGACCGAGGCGACCTTGTCCATGAACGATTTCAGGCTTTCGTAGGAACCGCTCATTTCCACGCTCACCCCGAAAGTCGAGGACAAGGGCACCTGCGGAGCCGTTTCCACGATCGTTCCGTCCGGAGCGACGACACCTTCCTGCGGAACCGCCGCGGGAGGAACGCTGCCTGCCTCGAAAGAGACATCGCTTATGACGGCACCGGTCTGTAACGCAAGAAAATTAAGGATATCGACGATGCGATCATGATCGTGCCCGATCGGAAGATACGACATGATCAATCTCCCATCCGCGGAAGCAAGCAACGTTTCCCGCGATGCCGACAAGGATCCTATGTTCGTCGCCGTCTTCTCGATCGCCGAAAGCTCCGCAAGTTTCACGTCTTTTTCCGCATGCTCTTCAAGAACCGCGAGAACCGCGGGACGGATGAAATTCACCGCGACGAACGCGAGAATGATCACGAACAGCGGAAACAGCATTCTCTTTATGGCCATATTCTTTATGTTATACGATAAGCTACAGGGAAAGAGCTATCGAGAGATCGAATGTGAACGTACCGCCATCTTCTCGGGAAAGCGAATTCATCGAGAGTCCGGAGAAACCAGGCATCCGCTTCATGAGAACCATCTGTCTCGCTATCGTTCCGAGCGCATCCGCCTCACCCGACAAAGAGACGGTTTTCTTTTCCGCGTCGAATGAATATTTTTCCAAAACGACCCCTGGGAGCAGGAGTCCTTCGACCGATCCGAGCATACCGGCAGGCGAGACCTGTTCCTTGAGACCGGCCTTCAGTATTTCGAGGCGGAACTGGAAATCAGCCACGTCATCGACATCGACACCGGAGAATACGCCCCGTTTTGCAGAGATTTCCGAAACGATACCGCCGATTTCAGCGGAAAGCTGCCGCTCATAATACGCTATGCCGCCCCACGCGGCGAGGGTGAGCGCGAGAATGACGAGGATGGAAATCGCGCCGCGACCGAAAGAGTCGTATTTCTTGAGTTCGGCCGTCTGTTCCGCTGAACGCGAAAGATTTATTCCCGGCATATATTTTTTTTCGTATTGTTTTTTTTATTCGTCACCGGCAAACATATGATACACCGTCCGCCGCATTTTGAGAATATCCTATCCTTTCTTTCCCAGAGACACCCCGTACAACGCGAGCCCGAGCGCGACCGAAAATGAGGATCCCATGCGATTGATCGCCGGTTGAAGTCCGTTCGGACAGACGATACTCCGCCACGGATCCCCAAGTGTCGCCGGAATACCGAGGCGCGAGGAAAAATACCGCGAAATCCCGACCATTCTGGCCGTACCGCCTGAAAGGATGACGCTGTCGAACCGCGCATCCGGACGCTTCGATTTCCAGGATTCCACCATGCGACCGGCTTCGTTCACGATCATCTCTATCGCCGGAAAGATGACCGCCGTCTCACGCGAATTCAGAAAATCCTTACTACTTTTCTTCAGCGTCTCCGCACGATCGAGCGATATGTTCAGGCTCTCGGAGAGAGTTCTCGTCACGTCCCGACCACCGGCATCGATGTTCCGGCTCATCTTCACATATCCACCGTCGACGAGGATAAGATTCGCCGCACGGGCACCGATATCGATGATGAGGAACACTCCGTGGTCGTTCCCGACCATGGCTCGGGCAATCGAAAACGTCTCGAGTTCGAGCAGACCGAGCCCGTACCCTGCTTCACGGACGTACCCTTCGTACTGCCATACTTCCTTGTTGAGAGCGGCGACGAGAAGCACTTCGGTCTTTTTCTGCATTCCACTCCCGTCCGAGAGCGGGATATCCTTCGTCCCGAGAACCTCCCAGGACAACGCGACATCCTCGAGCGGCGAAGGGATATACTTGTGAGCTTCGAACCTGACGGATTCTTCCAGTTCGCTTTCACTCATTTCCGGAAAATCGATGAGCGAAATAAGACCGAGAAACGAGGGCATGGAAACGTATGCTTCGTCCGTCCCGGGGTGCATGCGTTCGAGAAGCGCGCGGAACCGAAGAATCATATCTTCCTTGAACGACCGGATCGGGATATTCGCGCCGCCATCGGGCGAAAGCAACGTCGCCTCGCCGTAATTCACGAGTTCAGGCTTCCCGTAACGCAGCTCGAGTTCGACCGCCTTGATGGAGGCGGTACCGAAATCGACACCCAGGAAACGGTTCTTTGAGAAAATCGGCATATTGGTTTTATGTTTCTTCGGAGCGAAGATGTCCTCTCACGGAATATGGTACCATGAAACTTCCTCCTCCGCCAGATTGGCAAATATCGCAGATATGCCATACTTCCACAAAGGGAGACCCGTGTTCCGCAAATCCTAAGAGACATCCATGATATCATCAAATTTTTCCGAGCGCCTTTCTTCGCATGCACAAAAGACGCTCCGCGAAGCCGAAACGATCGCGCGGAACGAAGGCGCTGTATCTATCGAGCCGAAACACCTTCTGTTCGCGCTTTTTCTCGAGGAAGGCGGCCTGGGAAGCCTCTTCCTTACGAACGCCGGATTGAAACGGGATGTCATCGACCGGTTTCTTCCCGTACCGGAAGGGAAAGCGGCCCCATCGAAACCCGATCGCCCGCAAGTTTCACGCACGAAGCGGTTGCCTCTCTCGCGGAGCATGAAGACCATCCTCTCCCGGGCATACCTCGCGGCAAGCCAGTTTCAATCGCCATATGTCGGCACCGAACACCTGACCTATTCCCTCTTCGAGAATCCGGACTCCGAAGTGACCGACATCCTCGATACCGTAGATATAAAGGAGGACAAGATACTCGACACCCTCGAGGCGCATCTCGGGTTGGAGAATTTCCCGAACTTCGGAAAGATGCTCGATCTCCCCGACATCGCCATCGCGAAGAAAAAAACGGGAAACATCCATGATACGCCCTTCCTTTCGCAATATGCGACCGACCTCGGCGAGGAGGCGATCCTGCGCGGCGACGAGTTCTTCGGACGCGAACAGGAAACCGACCGCGTCGTCCGCATCCTCGGAAGGAAACACAAGAACAACCCGCTGCTCATAGGCGAACCGGGTGTCGGGAAAACAGCGCTCATCGCGGCGCTCGGCAAACGCATCGCCACGGGCGACGCGCCGGATTTCCTCGCGGGAAAGCGCATCCTGTCACTCGATCTCGCCCTGGTCGTCGCCGGAACGAGCTTTCGCGGAGAATTCGAATCCCGACTCAAGGAAATCGTCCGCGAAGCGAGCGAGGATCGGGATGTCATTCTCTTCATCGACGAACTCCACACCATCGTCGGCGCCGGCAATACCCAGGGCGGTCTCGATGCGGCGAACATCCTCAAGCCGGCGCTCGCCCGCGGCGATATCCGCGTCATCGGCGCCACAACCCTTTCCGAGTACAAACGGCATATCGAGAAGGATCCCGCACTCGACCGTCGTTTCCAGAGCGTGCTCGTCCGTGAACCCTCACCCGAGGAAACGAAAAGGCTCCTGCGCCGCATCCGGAATTCGTACGAATCGTTCCACGGAGTCTCGATTGGCCTGCCGCTCCTCGACCTTTCCGTCGACCTCTCCGTACGGCACATGAACGACCGGTTCCTTCCGGACAAGGCGATCGACATCCTCGACGAAGCATCGTCGCTTTCGAAGAACCGCCACGGTACGGCTCCGGAAGTCCGGACCATCGCCGCACTCGAGAGCGCCAGAAAGAACATCCTCTCCGAGAAGGAACTGCTCATGAGCGATGGTCGGTTCGACGAAGCGGCGGAAATGCTCGAGGAAGAAAAGCGCATCAGCGCCGAAATCGCACACCTCTCGAAACGATCCCGTGTCGGAGGAAAATCCCTTCCCCGTGTCACGCTCCTCGAACAGGATCTGCTCGAGACCGTCTCCGCAATGACCGGCATACCCTTCTCCCGCCTCGAACGTGAACGACCGCAAGACACCCTCGAGGCCGTCGGGAAGACGCTTCGCGAAACCGTCGTCCATCAGGAGGAAGCCGCGATCCGCATCGAATCCGCGCTCGCCCGGGCGCTCTCCGATACGCGCGACCCCGACCGCCCTATCGGCTCGTTCCTGCTTCTCGGCCCGACCGGTGTCGGCAAAACGCTCGTCGCGAAAACCGTCGCCGAATCGTTCTTCGGCGGACGTGATCATCTCATCCGACTCGACATGAGCGAATTCATGGAACGCCACAGCGTCGCGGCCATGATCGGCGCGCCCGCGGGCTACGTCGGTTACGGCGACGGCGGCAAACTCACCGAACGCATCCGCCGCACTCCGCACGCGGTCGTGTTGTTCGACGAGATCGAGAAGGCGCATCCGGACGTGTTCAACATCCTCCTTCAGATCCTCGACGAAGGAAGACTTACCGACGCCGAAGGACGATCCGTCAGCTTCCGTCACGCGCTCATCGTTCTCACCTCGAACATCGGTACCGAAGCCTTCACCCGACAGGCGAGTATCGGTTTCCGCGAACAAAACGCCGCCTCGGATCCATCGTCCGAATCCGTAAGGAACGAAGTGCTCGCGGAGCTGAAGAAGACTCTCCGTCCTGAGCTTCTCGCGCGCATCGACCACACCGTCATCATGAACGCGCTCGGAACCGATGCCGTCGAAAAAATAGCCCGACTCGAACTCGCCGCACTCAGACACAGACTCGCGAGAAAAGGCGTCTCGCTTTCGGTGCCCGCTTCCGTCACGCGCCTCATCGCCGAAAAGAGTTTCGCACCCGAACACGGCGCACGACTCGTCCGGAAACACATCGACGAGCTCGTCGAACACGCGGTGGCACGAACACTCCTCAGGGAGTCATCCGCCAAGAAACGCATCCTGTCGCTTTCCATCAAAGACGGCACCATCGTATGCAAGGAGTCTTCCTCCCGAAAGAAAAAATGATCGACTTGGCGACCGCTGTCCGCGACATCGTCGCCGATCTTCTCTTCCCGAAAACCTGCGCCGGCTGCGGACGGGAAGGCATGTTCCTGTGCGACACATGCTCCCGAGCGATACAGGAAAAACGTGAGCGCGATTGCCCGTTCTGCAGGAACCGCACACCGCTCGGTGCGACCTGCCTTTCGTGTTCGGGCCGTCACGCGCTCGACGGGCTCTTCGCTGCCACATCCTTCCGCGGGAACAGGACGGCTGAAAATGCCATCCATATCATGAAATACGAGTTCGTCGCCGAACTCGGGGATCCGCTCGGTCGTTTTCTCGCAAGCATCGTTTCCCGTTCCGAGCTGCCTCTCCCGGATTTCCTCGTCCCCGTTCCGCTTCATCCGTGGCGATTCCGGTTCCGCGGATTCAACCAGGCATCGCTCATCGCCCGCTCCCTTTCGGAACATCTCGCGCCCGATCTCGGCATCCCCGTCCACGAAGATATCCTCTTCCGCACCCGGTTCACGCTCCCGCAGGCGAGGAGCCACGGCGCGAAGGAGCGGAAAGAAAACCTTTGCGGCGCGTTCTCGCTCGCAAAGGATCGGGCTGTGAGAAATACGCTTCGCGGCAAAACCATCTGGCTCGTCGACGATGTCGCCACGACCGGCACCACGCTTGAAACATGCGCGAAGATCCTCAAGAAAGCCGGCGTCAAAAAAGTCATCGGCATCGTCGTCGCTCGCTAGATATTCAGTATCCCTTCCCTTTTCATTCCGAATCCTCCATTGTCATCCCGATTCCGCCCGAGGCGGACAGACTCCGCGAAGAATCCCGTCCGATCCCGAGACAACCAAAAACAGTTACGTAACCGATTACGTAACTGTCGATCGTTTTCCGTTCCTACCGATACGTCATTCCGCGCCCGGTTCGGAATCTTCGCCGAGCCGTTCTTCCTGCCACTTCCGATACAGGTTCGAGAGCCGCGCTTTCCGTATCGTGTCCTTTTCCGCACGCATCGCCGCCTGCACCGCCCTCGGATCTTCCGGGTCGGCCTTGAATTCCCGGAGTATCGTTTCCGCTATGTCCTCACCGTCGATCCGAAGGGATCTTCCGGAGTAATCATGTTCCGAAACGGGTGCCGTCGCACGCTCCACCGCCTCGTTCACCCCGTCCCCGCCCCATTGTTCGACATTCATACTCTTCGCCTAAGATTTACAACCCTCCCGAGTAACTCTCTCAAATCTCACCGCGTACGTGTAAAGCAAAAATCTGTACGTTTGTCGCCTGAAACACTGAAATTTCGGCTGCAAAATCTGAAAGGTTTGTCGGGTTACGATAGTAGCCCTTCGCACTTTTCGTCTTTTTCGCTCGAAATTTCATCGTTTCAAATCGACATGAGATTCGAGAGAGTTACTAAATAAGTATACACCAGATAGAGGGAAGCGACATTCTGGATCATGAGAAGCGGGATACCGACGATGAACTGCCACTTCCGCGTCTTGTGATGGAAGAGAAGCATCCCTGCATAGACTCCGACGCTCCCCCATGCCGCCGCAAGCAGAAAGATCGTCGCCTCCGAAACCCGCTCCGCCCCGGCCTTCCGCGACCGCGACTTGTCCCACAGCATGACCGAAAACGCCGCTAGATTGATTGCGATAAAAAATATCGAGAGCGAAAACAAAATCGGATTCATAGAATCACTATAGAACAAAAAATCAGAGACAAAAAAAGACCGTGCGAAACGGTCTTTTCCCAACCTGCGGTGACATTCTCACCTTTGCGCGAACCCACTTCGCACACGCGGAGCGCATGGTGGCTTTAGAATGAATCGTACGCTCCGCTCGCATGGTAACTCCAACGACGGCGCCTCGGGACACGCTCGATA
>JAGOTT010000012.1 GCA_018061645.1 Candidatus Moraniibacteriota bacterium | reverse complement strand
CCTAGAATTACGGACTGCCCGGCGCTTTTATTGTGAGTACAAGATCCGAGAACGTATTCACCGTGACATTGCTGATTCACGATTACTAGTGATTCCGGCTTCATGGAGGCGAGTTGCAGCCTCCAATCCGAACTGAGGCGGGTTTTCTGGGATTAGCTCCATCTTGCGATTTGGCAAACCCTTTGTACCCCGCCATTGTAGCACGTGTGTAGCCCAGGGCGTCAGAGGGCCATGCTGATCTGACGTCATCCCCGCCTTCCTCCCACCCCACCGTTCGCAAGCGAACGAATCACCAAATCCCAAGCACCAATCATCAAAGAAAAACTTTGGAAATTGGATTTTGGTTATTGGTCATTCGCGCTTCCGCGCGATGGGGTGGGCAGTCTGAAGTGACATATAAAACACTTCATGGGGGTTGCGCTCGTTTCCCGACTGAACGGAACACCTTACGGCACGAGCTGACGACGACCATGCAGCACCTGGTCTAGCACCCTCGAAGGTAGGTCTGTTTCCAGACTTTGCAGCTAGATTTCAAGCCCTGGTAAGGTTCCTCGCTTAGCGTCGAATTAAACCACATGCTCCACCACTTGTGCGGATCCCCGTCTATTCCTTTGAGTTTTAAGCTTGCGCTCGTACTTCCCAGGCGGCATACTTAACGCGTTAGCTCCGGCACGGAAAGGGTCGATTCTCCCCGCACCTAGTATGCATCGTTTAGGGCGTGGACTACTGGGGTATCTAATCCCATTCGCTCCCCACGCTTTCGCAGCTCAGCGTCAGAAATGTGCCAATCGGTTGCCTTCGCCTTGGGTGTTCCTCACGATATCAACGCATTTCACTACTACACCGTGAATTCCACCGATCTCTCACATTCTCGAGACATGCCGTTTCGAATGCCTTTTCCCGGTTGAGCCGGGATATTTGACATCCGACTAACATGTCCGCCTACCTGCCCTTTACGCCCAATAAATCCGGATAACGCTTGGGGTCTCTGTATTACCGCTACTGCTGGCACAGAGTTAGTAACCCCTTATTCCTCTGGTACAGTCACCGAAGTTCTTCCCAGAGAAAAGCAGTTTACAATCCGAAGACCGTCTTCCTGCACGCGGCGTCGCTCCATCAGACTTTCGTCCATTGTGGAATATTCTCGACTGCAGCCACCCGTAGGTGTTTGGCCAGTGTCTCAGTGCCAATGTTGGGGGCCATGCTCTCACACCCCCTACCCGTCATCGCCTTGGTGAGCCGTTACCTCACCAACAAGCTGATAGGACGCAGGCTCCTCTCGAAGCGATAAATCTTTACTCCGTAGAGCACATCGCGTATTGTCCTGGATTTCTCCAGGTTATTCGCGACTTCGAGGCAGATACCTACGCGTTCCGAACCCGTTTGCCAAGGGTCTAAACCCTTTCGACTTGCATGCCTTATCCACGCCGCCAGCGTTCATCCTGAGCCAGGATCAAACTCTCAACAAGAAAGCTATCCGATTTGCATCGGACGCTTCCGATTTTGGAAGAAGTCTACCCGAAAGCAGGCTTCCTCCGAATGAAGCCCCCGAAGGGGTCTTCAAGATTTGTGATCCTTCTCAAAGAAATAATTAGGACCAACCGCAAAAAATTGCGATCGTTTTATGCTGTTTTCAAGGTCTGTCGAAAAATGGGATACAGAAAGAAAGAAGCAGTACTTCCTTCAGACTGCTTTGCAAGTATAGAGGGGAAATAAAAAGGTGTCAAGCCCGAGACAGTCCGACAAGCTTATAAAGTCCCGCAAGTCCATAAAGCAAGAAAAATCCCTGAAATAAGATACTTTATGGACTTTGACAGCTTATCTCAGCCGCTTGTTCATGAATATGAGAACGAAAATCGGGATGGCAAGCCAAAGGATATTCGCGACCGGCGGACCGAAAAAATAAAATATGAACGGGAATGGAAGCGAGAGTATCACTTTCCCCGGCAGAAGCGAGACGAGGACACTCACGATCATCCCGACCACGAGCACGCTCATCACGAACAACCGCCAAAAAAGGTCGTAGGAAGCGTTCGGGATATGAAGATCGAAAAGATGCTGATCGATGGCGGTCAGAAACACGAGCAGTACGAAAAAGAGGATGGCATCGGCATATGGCGTATCGGGGAAAATGGCAACCGGAATCACACTCACGAACGCGAGAGCGATGTAGATATTGATGAAGATATTGACGAGCTTATTGCGGCCGAAAACGAATCCTGCCGCCATGCTGAGTCCGACGAACAGCAGGACGAATGAAAGTACGCTCGCGATATCCTTCGAAAGTCCGATGCTCGGCAAGAATGAGAACAGCTCCGACATACTGCCTTCATGAAGAAAAATCAGGTCGTCAGCCGGAAGTGTACACCCTGGAAAATGCACTGTCAAAAGGTATTTTCAAGGGAAAAGGATGGTGGTATACTTCGGTCAGACGAGGGGGATTCGTTTTCTTTTTTCTATGTGCCGCGATCGACTCAGACTGATTCTCTCGACCACGCTCGTGATCCTCTTCCTGGCCACCGCTTTTTCGGTCCTGTTCTTCTCGTTCGGATACCGGTTCAGCTTCGAGCGCGGCATATTCATACACACGGGGTCGATCACCGTCAAATCGAACCCGAAAGACGCTCGCATCCTTATCGACGGGGAAACCGTCCCATCCGGGCTCATAAACATCGTGAATCAGTCCTATCACATAACCGGTCTCCGGCCCGGGGAACATTTTCTCCGCATAGAGGCGGACGGGTATCGACCGTGGGAAAAGAAGGTGACCGTAGAAAGTGGCATCTCGACCGAATTCTGGAACATCCTCCTTCTCCGCGACACGTATCCGGTCACGGAAATCGCATCGGGAAATTTCCAGGAGATATTCCCCTCGCCGGAACAGCGATTTTTGGCACTTGTCGGCAATACCGAAAACGGTGTCGCCGTCGATGTCCTGGAAAAAGGGTCGGGGGAGACGATCCGAGCCGTCACCATGGACGGATATTCCTTCGACATCGAGAGTTCCGAAAATATCGAATGGACCGAGGATGGGTCGTCGTTCCTGCTCCCCCTCCGGACAAGGGAGAACGGGAGCGAACTATTCATACTCGATCGGGAGACCGGCTCCTCCGCCGATGTCAGAAGACTCATCGCGTCGCAGGAAACGCTCCGAGGCGCACGATGGCATCCGAAAAACGACGGGTCATTCTTCGTCCTTTCCGGATACTCATTGATCCTTGTCCGTCCTAACGAAAACGACACCACCGCACAGATCATGCTCGTCGGAAGCGACATTTCCGCCTACGATCTTTCGGAAAAATACATCTATCTCCTCGATCGGAAGACCGGGGCCATCCGGTTCCTCGACACCGGGAAAGAGGGCGATTCGGAACCGCAGACCCTGACAGCACCCTTTCCGGAGGCCGTCTCGATGAGACGACCGACAATCAATGCCTACGACGAAAAGCGCATCGTTCTCTACGATCCGGAAGGCAGCGGGTTTCTCTGGAACGATGGTGGCGGGGTTGATGCGGAAATATCGCGTCTTGGCGACGACATCCGGAGCATACAGTTCTCGAACGACGGGAAGAAGATTCTCTTTTCCGATGGAAATCAGATTTCCGTTGTTTTCCTGCGCGATTGGGACACACAACCGATACGGAAAGCCGGGGAGTCGATACAGGTCGCCCGCTTCTCCCTCCCGTTCTCATCGGTGCAATGGAGCAAGAATTATGAGCACACGATCTTTTCGATCGGGGCGGATGTTCGTATCGCCGAACTCGATCATCGCGACCGGCGACAGATGGACACGATTCTTTCGTTCCCCGACCGAACGGTGACTCAGATTCTTCCTTCCTTCGATGAAAACCTGGCGATTTTCCTCGTCCGCGACGAAGAAACCGGCGATTCGCATATCGTCTCCATCGCCTTTCCGGAGAACACCGGTATATTCGGAAATTGAAATCCTATGGAACCACGGAGTGGCGCCGGATACGAAGTCGGATATATGGATAGGAAACAAGCGGGCGACAAGGAACGTTACGCCCGTTCGATATGTGCGCACGGTGAGTATCACGACATGCTCTCCGAGCTCAGGACGTCCGAGGCACTCTTCGAGTCACAGAGGGATCGCGTGCGCCTCGCGTATGGAGAAAGGCTTGATAAAGCTTCTTTTCTCTCGAAATCGGATTGGGAAATGCTCGTCGTTCTCGAGTTATACGATTCCGGGACATTCGAACACGCGCTCCGCGTCTTTGAAACCATCCATGAAAAGGTCGAGAGTAAGCGGGATATCGGTCTCTTCCTCCGCCGGCACCTCTCCGGAGAGAGTGTCTCAAAAGAAGATCTCTTCCGCGCGGCCATATTCCACGACATCGGGAAAACATCCATTCCGAAAGAGATTCTGCTTGATACGACGACCGAAGAAGAGTGGATGATACTCGCGAAATCGCTGCTTCAGCCGCGGCAGTATGAGGATATACTTCAGATGCTCGATGAGAACCCTCATCTCCGGCACAAGGATCTTGTCCCTTTCTCCTACGCCATTCCCGAAGATATCGCCGAGTCTCTCCGCGACCGCGGCATCGATCCGGATTTGCCGCTCGGAGTCATCATAGGGAAACACGCGTCCATATCGGGGAATATTCTCCGATCGTACGGATTCCCCATCGCCGCGGAAATCGCGGAGAGTCATCACGACCGCCCACTCCGGGGACTCCAGCATCCGGTTTCCATATCGTCGCTTCGTGCCGGCTGGATTCTCCGCGCCGCGGACATCTTCGACGCGGTACGAAGTCCCCGCTCCTACAAGAACGAAAGTCCTCTTGAACGCGCGCTCTTCGTAATAGAAAAAGAAGCCGACCGCGGCTTCATCGACCAAAAACTCGCCGACCTCTGGATTTCCGACGAACTCTCCTATCGCGAGAGAAGTGAGTAGTCAACCTCAGATGACTTTGGCTTCGATTGTGGGCCGCTCTCAGCTTTTACCCCCGCTAGAGGAGCTTGTTCCGCGCTCCCCTGTGACCGGGACGCTTCAACCGGAGTCGGATCAGCTGATCCAATCAACGGAACGATCGTCACGGCTTCCACGCCAAACTTCTGGAGATCCTTGGTTGCTTTGGTCGCGACTTTCTGAAGATTCTCAAGAAATCTCTCATTCACCTGCGATTGATATGCCACGCCAGTCGTACTGATTTGGACATATTTCTCTTTCACGCGGCTCATCCCATTCCATGCCTTGTCGGCAGCCTTCAACTTTTCTTTATGATAAGCTACGTCGATCCTATCGGCCATTTTTTTCTTCAGACCTTCATCCTGATTCCGCGTATTCCCTGAGAGAAGTTGCCGCTGCTGATTATCATAATTCCGTTCAGCCGAAGCATCTTCACGATCGTACTGGTCCACGATCCGCTGCGATTCCTGTGCATAGCGCTCCTTGAGTTGTTCCGTATTTCTCACAGCCTGGTCCTCATCTCTTTGAGCCTTTGCCCTTCTTTGATCCTGTTCACGCCGTTGCCGTTCCATCTCCCGAGGCAGATTGCGAACGGATTGCGTGACCGTGTCTTCGGCGACCTTTTTAAGATCACCGAAAAAACCCGCTTCCGCGTCCTTCGGAATAGCGGAAAGGCCGGCAATCAGAGCGAGACCGCCAAAAAATTTTTTTCCACCGGGAACATGACTCAGTTTCTCAAGAATCCACTCGGATGCGCCGGACATTCCGGAAGATATCCGATCCTGTGAAAAACCGGGTGAGCCTTCACCTGGCTCCGCGATCCTGACACCCATGATCTCGTCACGGAGCAGTTCTTCCCGAATCATCCCCCGCTGAGCGGCCACTGCCTGCTGAAAATTCTCTTGCGCCTCCGACTGTCGCACCGCCTCCATCTGATCCACCCATTGCAGCGCTAAGGCTTCCATTCCACCCTCGGGCAGGGCATCGCCCTCCCTCGGAAGCATGTTTTCGGGTCGGTTCGCAAAATCGGCAACGGACTCCGGTTTTTCTTCCGCCTTGGATACCGGTTCCGCTTCATCGGCTCGCGCCGAAAGCACCTTGTCCGGCGATATTGGTTTCGCCTCCTCCTGCGGAAGCGTCTGCGGCATTTCTGGATTGAACATAGAAATTTGCTTTTATTCCGTTTTTGAACCGGCAAGCATGGAACGGAAGTGTTCCCGTTCCTTCTCGAGTACATTCGCGAGCTTTTCAGGATCGCGCCCGGCGGCGACACGGTCGCGGAGATCTTCGGTAAAGAACGCGAGAAGCTCCGTATCGCCAGAAAAAATACTTACGAACACCGCACGCATCCGTTCGTCCGCCGCAGCAAGCCGTGAACGCCAGAGCGCCCGGTCACCCTCCGAGAGACCCGCCTCATCGAATATTTTCTCCATGTGATCATCAAGAGACATAGTTGTTTTGTTTTCCACGCCGACAGTATATCACATTTCCACCCACACAAAAAGTCCCTCTCGGGACTTTTCTCCATTCGATATTCCTCATTCGTCTCCTTACCGCTTGCTCCACTGCGGAGCACGACGAGCCTTCTTGAGACCAGGCTTCTTCCGTTCGACGGAGCGGGAATCGCGGGTGAGCATCCCGTGTACACGAAGTGCCGTACGAAGCGTCTCGTCGTGCAGAAGCAACGCGCGGGAGACGCCGAGACGGATCGCTTCCGCTTGGGCGGAAACGCCCCCGCCGCGAACGACTGCCGACATCACGAACTTCCCCTCGAGACTGACGGTTTGGAGCGAGGCGACGACGACCGACTGTCCGGGAACCGGGAAATACACCGTGATCGGCTTGCCATTCACGATGTGGGCGACGGGCTTTTCACCCTCGACCGCATAGAGGCGGACCTGAGCGATGGCGGTCTTCCGACGACCGACCGCATAGTGATAACGACCTTCGGGAACCCCTGGTTCGGTCGATTTCTTTTCGATAACTTTCGATTTCGTCGCCATACGGTTATTCGTGAATTACGTGAATGGTCTGTTCCGGATGCTCGGCTCCTTTGTACATGAGTAACCGGGTCAGCATGCGGTCACGGAGCGAATTCTTGGGAAGCATTCCGTACAATGCGGCATGAAGAACTTTTCTGGAATCCTTCTTCATCTGATCTTTGAACGCGATCGACCGGATGCCGCCAGGATACCCGCTGAAATGATGGTACATCTTGTCATCACGCTTGTTTCCGGTCACCTGCAGTCCGTCGGTATTTATGACTACGACAAAATCACCGCCGTCGATATGCGGAGCGTAATCCACTTTGACCTTTCCGGAAAGCACACCGGAGATTTCCGTGGCAAGCCGTCCAAGGATCTTTCCCTGGGCGTCGAAGAGATGATATTTCCGATGTACCTGAGTAGCCATACCGTTTGAGTCTAGACAAATTCTATTACTGCCATCTCCGCGCCATCCCCTTTCCTGGCTTCAAGCTTCACGACCCTCGTGTAGCCGCTCTCCCTGACCGAAAAACGGGATATGAAATCCGTTGTCATGAGTTTTTCGACAGCCATAAGCGGGAGATGCTTCCGAAGCTCGCGGATAACAGCGACCCGCCTCGTTTCATCAGAAGCTTTCTTGGCCTTATTGACAAGCTGATCGATCATGTTTTTGAGCTCCTTCGCCTTCGCTTGGGTAGTTTCGATCCGTTCGCGGACAATCAGACTTCCGAGCATCGTCTTGAAGAGCGCTCGACGCTGATTCCTTCCACGACTCAATATCCGTCCGGATTTCCGATGATTCATATGCTCATTCGATATCGGTAGTTGAAACTGAAACTATTCTTCCTCGGCTTCCTCCTTTTTCAAAGGCTTCTTCGCGGCCTTCTTTTTCGGCTTATCCTCCTCGACGGATCCAGCGACCGGAGCAGTTTCCGTTCTGATGGCAGAGAACTGCCCGACAAGGATCTCGATAGCCTTCGAAAACGCTTCCTCGGGAGCGATGCTGCCATCCGTTACGACTTCGATGGAAACCTTGTCATAATCCGTCCGCTTTCCGACGC
This sequence comes from Candidatus Moraniibacteriota bacterium, assembly GCA_018061645.1. Classification (GTDB taxonomy): domain Bacteria; phylum Patescibacteriota; class Minisyncoccia; order Moranbacterales; family UBA1568; genus JAGOTT01. The sequence continues at coordinate 25,312 of JAGOTT010000012.1, read as the reverse complement.
GCATGTTCTCCACCTCATAGTTCACCCGACGAACCGGCGTATAAATGGCGTCGAGAGCGATCATGCCGATTTCGCGCTCCTCATGCTCGCGAGCTTCGACAGGAACATATCCGATCCCTTTGCCGATTTCAAGTTCCATCTCGAACTCCGCTTTCTTATCGGTAAGTGTCGCTATGACATGACTCGGATTCACTATCTCCACGGAGGACGGTGCCTTGATATCGGAAGCTTTCACTTCGCCCTCACCCTTCGCCTTCAGAGCCACTTTCACCGTTTCATCCCCATGGAGACGAAACCTGAGTTGCTTCAGATTCAGGAGAATCTGAACGGCATCCTCCATGACCCCCGGAATCGATGCGAATTCATGGGAAACTCCCTTGATCTTCACGGAACGAGCGGCTGCGCCTTCGAGAGAGGAGAGCAATACCCGCCTCACGGCGTTTCCGATAGTCGCTCCATACCCGGGATAACACCCGAGAATCTCGAATTTCGAGTGATTCTCACCGAGAACGGTAACCTTCGGCTGCTGCGGGACGGAAATCATAGGTTTCTCCAGATACCTCCAGCGTATTTCGGCGCCGGGATACCCCTCCTTAAATGTTATTTCGAATAATACTCCACGACGAGCTGCGGATCGACGTTCACCTCGACATCACCCCGCGAAGGAAGTGATACCACTGTTCCCTGAAGAGCCACGACATCGAGAGAAAGCCAGGCGGGAACGCCCTTTTTCGTCTTGATCGTCTCGGAAAGATTCTTGAAATACTCCTTTTCCTGCTTCCCCGGCTTCACGACAATGACATCGCCGACACCTACCTCGAAGGAGGGTATATTCATGCGCTTCCCGTTCACCAGAAAACACTTATGCGAAACGAGTTGGCGCGCAAGCGAGCGGGAGGACGCAAAACCGAGACGATAGACGACATTGTCGAGACGACGTTCGAGCCTGCCAAGCAACTCGTTTCCGACGATACCCTTCCGCTTCTTCACCTCATCGAAGTGCTTGCGGAACTGACGCTCCATGACACCGTATACACGCTTGATTTTCTGCTTCATGGCAAGCTGACGACCGAATTCACTCGCCTGACGGGACTTGGCAGCCCCATGAACCCCCGGCGGGGTCGGGCGACGAACCATAGCGCACTTCTGAGAGAAACAGCGCTCTCCTTTGAGGAAAAGTTTCTCTCCGGCACGACGGCACAATCTGCATTTGTCCATTATTTTCGCCATAGATAGCTTCGTTAGCTTCACTAGCTTCGTTAGCGTCGAGAGAGAAACGGTCAGTTTCCCTAACGAAGCTAAAGAAGCTAAAAGCTGATTTTAGATTCGTCTCGGCCGCTTCGGGCGACATCCGTTATGCGGAAGAGGCGTGATATCCTTGATCGACAGCAGTGAAAATCCGTTGTTCGAAAGTGCGCGAACGGACGCCTCGCGACCGGAACCGACACCCTTCACGAACACATCAAGCTCGGAAAGACCGTATTTCCTCACTTTCTCGGTCACATCCGCGACAACCTGCGTGGCGGCATACGGAGTCGATTTCTTGGCTCCCTTGAAACCGAGATGCCCGGAGCTGGACCAGCCGAGTACGGCTCCGTTCTGGTCGGTCAACGTGACGATGGTATTATTGTACGTGCACTGGATACTGGCGCGGCCACGAAAAACCTGCCGTTTCCCTTTTTTTACGCGCTTCTTCGCGCTTTCGGCATCAACGGAAGCTGAAACGGCTTCCACCGGAGTTTCCAGGGATTCGGCAGCTGGCGATGTTTCCTTTTTCGCTTCGTCTGACATAGATAGGCTGATAGCTTGGTGAAAACTGAGCGTATTTTTTATGTCTTATCCCCGGCCTTCTTCCGACCGCTTCCCATAGTCCTCCGAACATTGCCGCGAACGGTCCGAGTATTCGTCTTCGTTCTCTGCCCGCGGGACGGAAGCCCCTTCTGGTGTCTGGTTCCACGATAGCATCCGACCTCCCGAAGCCGTTTGATATTCATCTTGACCTGATGTCGGAGTTCTCCCTCGACACGATATTTCTTTTCGATCGCTTCACGAAGACGATTCGCATCCGCGGAAGACAGATCTTTCGTCCGGATATCGACATCGATATTGAGTCCGGAAAGAATCTTCCGGCTCGTCGTGAGCCCGATACCGTAGATATACGTAAGCGAGACTTCTATCCGCTTCTCGTCCGGGATGTTTACACCTGCGATTCTTACCATAAGAGAGCTTCATTAGCTTCGTCAGCTTCATTAGCTTCGTCAGCTTCAGAAGAGAAACACATGGTTTTCCTTATGAAGCCAAAGAAGCCAACAGCCACAAGCCGTTATTATCCCTGTCGTTGTTTATGCTTCGGGTTCGAGCAGATGACGTATACTTTCCGTCGCCGCCTGACCACCTTGCAATGCACGCAGATTTTCTTCACGGATGCCCTTACTTTCATACCTCGTACCGTTCAAAACGTCAATATTCGTACCCTACTGCCTGAGTCTCTGAACAATCCTCCCTTTGGAAAGGTCATATGGGCTCATTTCGATAATGACCCGATCTCCAGGCAGAAGCCGGATATAGTGTACCCGCATCTTTCCGGAGATGTGACCGAGAACCTCGTGCCCGCCGTCGAGTTTGACCTTGAAAGTCGCACTCGGGAGGGATTCGATGACTTCCCCCTCCATCCGGATCACCTCTTTCTCTTTTGCCATACGTTGGACTTTTCCTTCTATGACTGAAAAACAACACAAAAACAGAGAGCTTTTTCGCGGATCCGGCAGTCCTCATTCATGAAACCATTCCTGCGCCGTCTCTGTCCCGAAGGAAAGCGTTTTTTCTGTGTGGAGCTATTGTACGGAACGTCCCGGATTTTGTCAAATCGTTCGTCAGCTCCCAAGCCGACGTTGCCGACATCCATACTCGGAAACGGCCGCGGAAAGATCCACCGCACCGAAATCCGGGTAGTTCTTCCCGGAGAACAGAAGTTGCGCATTCGCCATCTCCCACATGAGGAATCCGGCGGAGAGATGCGGCTCACCGCCCGTCCGAATCAGCAGATCGACCGGAGCGACATCCTTCGTGGAAAGGAACGACTTTATGGTTTCAGCCGTCACATCTTCCGGCTTTATCGACATTTCCGACGCTTTTCGGAACGCCTCGATCATATCGTCATCCCCGCTGTAAGCAAGGAAGAAGTTCAGAAAATACCGCCCGTTTCCGGCAGTCTTTTCGGATATGTCCAAAAGCATCCGTTTCAGATCATCCGGAAACCGTTCCTCCCAACGGCCGATGAACCGTATATGAACCCCTTCGTCCATGACTTCGCGATCATGGAGAATCTTTCTGAAATGTTCCGAATACACCCGAAGAAGTTCCCGCTTCTCAGCCATCGGTCGTTTTTCAAGATTCTCGACCGATGACCCCCACAACGAGAATTCACGGATGCCGAGCGCCCTGGCCTCGCGAATGAGCGATTCGGAATTCACGGCACCTGCTTCGTGGCCTTTCCACGGATCAAGCCCGCGCGCCTTCGCCCACCTCCGGTTCCCGTCCGGGATGATGGCAATGTGACTAGGAATACTATCCATAATTGTAGATTTTTGATCGCAGATTGCAGAACGGAAAGGCTGAATTCAAGCTTTCACTTCATATAAGATTCTTTCAATCTTCATTCCACAATCTGAAATCTGCATTCTTAATGCTCCCGTTCCGCAAGATAGTCCGCCACGGCAAGAAAAAATTCCTTCGATGCGCCGTCGATATTGCCACCCATACGGTCGATAGCCGCCCGACCGTCCCCGATAAGTCCTCGCATCATCGTCTCCGCATACGAAAGCGCGCCGGTATCACGGATGATCCCACGGAACCGATCGACATCAAGGGGTGTCAGCGCAGTGCCGAGCGAGAGTATGCGCCGAAGCTCCTTCTTCTCGGAACCAGCCCCTTTCTCGAGCGCGCGCGAGACAAGCAGGGTCAGTTTTCCTTCCTCGATATCCGATCCGACCGGCTTTCCGAGTTTCGCTTCGGTTCCGAAGATTCCCAGAATATCGTCACGGATCTGAAAGGCGACACCCACCGGAATCGCGTACTCGCTCCACTTCCCGGACAGATCCTCGGGAGCTCCGGCGAGCATCGCGCCGAGCTGTATCGGCCCGTCCACCGTATATTGCGCCGTCTTGTTCCGGTACATGCGGAGGATTTCCGCCTCGGACGCCTCCTTCCTGTACTCCATGTAGATATCCCGACCCTGCCCGATGACCGTATATGAAACGACCCGCTGAAGCTTCGAGAGAGCGCGCAGGATACGATCCTGCGGAAATCCCGACCGGAAGATGATATCATTCCCGAACGCCATGAGCATATCGCCCATGATGATCGCTATCGACATACCGAAATGGTCGGTGTCCTCCAGCGGGAAATACTTCCGGCCGATGTCGGCATACTTCCGGTGCAGCGTCGGGATACCGTGTCGCATGTCGTCCCGGTCGATGATATCGTCGTGCACGAGCAGGAACAGATGCAGAAGCTCGACCGCGACCGCCGTCTTCAGTATCCGCTCCTCGTCGTCGCCGCCGGAAGCGAGATAGCCATGATACATGAACGCCGGCCGGAGCCGCTTCCCGCCCGCAAGCGCGAGCTCCTTCACTGCGACGAGCGCCTCGGTCACGAGCTCGTCCTCCTTCTTCGCCTCGGCGATCGCCGAATCGAAATACGCGATGATATGGGGGTCGATCCGCACCTTGAAATCCTTGAGTTCCTTCGAAATATCCATGCCCTCAATACTATCCCACCACCGGTTTCTTTTCAAGCGCATTCGGATACGAATAGCCAATCTGAGGCTAGTTTCAAAACGCCAGAAACTCCTCGTACTTACGGTAGAGGTCGAGGGTCGCTTTGAGGTCGCGGGCATTGTACCTTGCGATATCCTCGAAGCGCTTTTCCTTGAAAAGTGTGGCGACGTCGTCTCCGGAAACACCCTGGCTTTTCGGGCTCTCGATACCGAACGCGCGCGCCCAGAGGTGAAGGCTCCCCTTGCGTCGCACCGCGCCATAAAACGAGAGCTGGTCAAAAAGGTCGATGTGACGGGCATTGCCCGGCTGATAATTGAGATACCTATTCGTCATAAGATTCTTCGAAGGGCGGATCCCATGGATCGCCGAACGCACCATGAGAAACGGCACATCGAACCCGCGTCCGTTGAACGTCACGAACGTGTCATACTTCGCGACGATGTCCCAGAATTTTTGGAGCATTTCCTGTTCGGAAAGCGGGTCATGCTTGTATCCGTCTTCCTCGAACACGCCTTTCGTATCTCCAGGAGATTGAAAATACACCGCACCCTTGTCTTTCTCCCCATCAAGAACCCCGATCGCGACGATCTCGCCCGTAAGCGGCGAAAAGCCCAGCCCCTCCTTCACGTCGGTCAGCATCGCCTGGTATCCCTCTTCACTCTCCGCATCGCGCTTGATCCACCGAGTGAGCACATCCCTAGTCGTTTCGTCGAGCGCGCCCCAGTCCTCGCCAATAGTTTCGATGTCGAAGATCAATGTAGCCATAGGACGAATGGTGAATTATGAATGGCGAATGCGGAATGGAGAAATGAGAACACCCACAATTTGTCATTCCCACGAAAGCGGGAATCTATGGTTTGTTCTTTCTGGATTCCCGCCTTCGCGGGAATGACAGACAAAAAAACAAGACACTGAAGCACCTCAATCATAGCCAAAATCCGCCATTCCTGCACCATTGACTTTTTTGTTTTTATGTGCTATAATTGAAAGTCAAGAAAATGACAGTGTGGCTTGTTTCCTTGTTCGATCGAATGTCCGATATCCCCCTGTCGGACACTCCGAGAGCGACGAAAAAATCCTCGCATCACGCGAGGATTTTTGTTTGTAGCCTCAAGGGGAATCGGACCCCTGTTTTCTCCGTGAGAGGGAGATGTCCTAGCCGCTAGACGATGAGGCCGTAACAGCAGCTTATAGCTTTTAGCTTCATTAGCTTTCCAGCTTTTTGAAACTTGCAGGGGCGGTAGGAATCGAACCCACGCTAGAACTTTTGGAGAGTCCTGTACTACCACTATACGACGCCCCCGAACACGAACCCAGTATAGCAATCACCCCGAAAAAAGAGAATCCCGACCTTTCGTATCGGGATCCCTCGGCTTCGCTCGGGATGACCCCTCGGGTCATTTGCTCTCGTTGTGAAGCGTGTGCTTCTTGCAGAAACTGCAGTGCTTCATGAGCGAAAGCTTCTCTTTCACCTTCTTCTTGTTCCGTTTCGTGTGCGCCGTGATGCGCGAACATTCGGAACACTTCATTTTCGCCATATTGTCCTTGATCTTCCCCATAATCGTGAAGAGCCTGTCCACTATCTCACCGCGCAGATAGAAGAAAAATAACGCTTGCCGGCTGAAATCCGTAAATTTCGGCTGCAAACCGCTCAAGTTTCGTCGGGGTACGACAGTATCCCTTCTCAACTTTCATGGTTTTCGCTCGAAATTTACAGATTTCATCTCGACATGAGCTAGTGTACATGCTCTTAAAAAGATAACGTTCCTACTGTACGGAAAAAATGCATTTTCGTCAATGCTGAGCCGTTGATCGGGACTTCACTTGCTCCGCTCTTCATAGGGCTCTTCCGCCCTCTGACGCTTCGCTGTCACCCCGAACGGGAAACTTCCGTTTCCCGACCCCTTCCCGTTCAATCCCTCAGTCCGGAGAAGAACGCACCCATCGAACCCGCGTCACTGCCGAATTTTCGGGATTTCCCTTGAGCCGTTGATCGGGATTGAACCGATGACCTCGTCATTACCAATGACGTGCTCTACCGACTGAGCTACAACGGCTTGCCGCGCAAGCAATCACCAATCATCAAGCTCCAATTTCCAAACCTTCATTGGTCATTGGATTTTGATCATTGGTCATTGCCGCGAGGCGGCTGTGTGGGTAGGGAGGGATTCGAACCCCCGTAGCCCGTAGGGCGTCAGATTTCACGTAACCCGGAAATTTCTCCCCGGCATGGACTATATCTTCACCTGTTCTAGGTGTTCTGGTATCTAGTCTCTACGGCGCTCCCCGACCGAATGTCGGGGTTCCCACGGTATTCGCATATTTTCTCTTGATTCCCGCATAAGTGGGAATGACAGAAAAAACGTAGCCTCCACCGTTATCCCAGAAAGTTCATCCAGGAGTCCCCTCCTGGAGCTGCAATAGTATCTTACAGTCTGATGCATTTGACCGCTCTGCTACCTACCCGAATTTTACAAGGTACTCATCAGCTCGCGTCCGAGTGACAATATCCTTTCAATCAGACGCTTGTCGCTGTAACGGATATGCAAAACTCCGTTTTCCATCGTCCGTTTACCCTTGTTGAGCGTCGATCGAACATACGGCCTCGTGAATTGCCGCCGATCTACACCCAAATAAGAGCACCAGAAACGTATCAACGCGTCACTATCCTGATCGGAAAAACAGTAGAGATAAAACCGGAGCTTTTTCGTATCGATACCGCAAATCGTCACCAGAAACCTCAGGAATACTCCGAGGAGTCTCGGATCTGAATTCGCGAAATCAACAGTAGAACCGGTTTTTGCCCCCTCGCCATAATAGAGCATCAGGCCGGAAATAAGCAAATCCCTTTCTTTGCGCGACAACCCTTCTTTTATTGTGAACGTGAGCGGTTTCTTTTCGAAGCGAATTCGATTCTGCTCCCGAGAACTTCTTCTTGGAATTTCCTGTCGCCGCAATGAATCGTATACCTGTTTCAGGGAAATCCCGAGCTGAGCAGAAATCTCCGATCCGCTCGATCCGCCCAGATACAGCTTTTTTGCGGAGAGTTCTTCGCTTCGGAGCGTTTTCTTTTTCGACATAATACAAATGGCTATAGACCATTCATATTATACCAAATGTGCACCGAGACCACAATCTCCTGTATGTCCAATTCCCTCAATCCGACAATGAGCCACCTCTCGGATTTGAACCGAGGACCAACGGTTTACAAAACCGCTGCTCTACCACTGAGCTAAGGTGGCACGGCGGCCTCCCGACAGTATACTATGAAACACTCTTCTCGAAAAACCGCTCCACTTTCCGGATTTTCAGTTTCACCGCGCGGTTCGTGGGATGGAGTTTCAGCACCTGCCGATAGCACGCCTTCGCATCCTGCATATTTCCCCCCGCAAGGTAAAGATCCCCGAGCTCCTCGTAGGATGCCGCATCGCGCGGATTCTCGGCGATGTGATCGATGAGCCGCTCCTCCCGAATGTCCTTTTTCGGAACGACTATACGTTCCGGACGGGTCGCGATCTTTTTCAGAATAGGTTCGGGAGCGGATGCTTCGGGATCAATCGTCGGAATAGGATCTGTCCCAGATTCCATCGGCGTATCGACGGTCCGCCCACGTTTCCCGAACATACCGAACACAACCGAGTCCTCATGCTCCCTCGTACCAGACTCATCCTGTCGTTTCTCGAGGGTCGCTTCTCCGCCCACCTCCGTCACGATCTCCGTGGGCCGGGTATCCTCGCGATCCGACCCGACTTTGTTTTTCCGAAGCATGCCGAACCACCCATGACGACTTTCATTCGGGAGATTATCCGTCGGAGCGGTCTTGTCGACATCCATCTTCGTTTCCAAACGCATCTCATCAAGAACTTTCCGCTTCTCACGGAGCTTTTCGAGCGAGTGCTGGAAAAAATTGTGGACACGGAGAGAATTCGTCTTGAACTTCGACGCGGTCTTCTCGAGTAATTTGAGAAAGAACGCTTTTCGCGAAAGCGCCCGGGAACGCGAAACCACCGACACCTCGCCCCTTGCGGATTTCACTCTCGAAAGGAATGATGGGTCATCCATTCTGCGTGAAAGGAACCAAAGCAGGATTCCGATTCCCGCTATGATGATGAAAGGTGGAAGAATAAGATGCCACATGTGGGTTTTCGTTCCGTTCGTCTCTCAGTGCGACCGCCTGCCGGAACGGAAAATCAAATCTCGTAACGGGTGAATGATCCTACCTGTATGTTTTCACCTATCTTCTGAACGCTCTCGGACAGAAGATCCTTGATCGTCTTCGACGGATCCTTGACGAACGGTTGGGTAAGAAGAGCGTTTTCCTCACGAAATTTCTTTTCCTTTCCGATAAGGATCTTCTCTGCAAGATCTTCCGGTTTCCCGTCCTGTCGAAGCTGCTCCATCCAAATCTCCCGTTCTTTACCGACCATCTCATCCGACACGTCCTCCGGAGATACCACTGTCGGGTTCATCGCGGTCACATGCATGGCTATATCGCGTCCAAGCGACTGGAACTCATCGTTCCGAGCGACAAAATCAGTCTCACAGAAAAGCTTCACCATGGCACCGACCCTCCCATTCGAATGGAGATACATCGCCACGACCCCCTCCTTCGCCTCGCGCTCGGTCTTCTTCACGGCCTTGGCCGCACCGCGTTCGCGGAGGATCCTTATCGCATCCTCCTCGTTCCCACCCGCCTCTTCGAGAGCCTTCTTCACTTCGACGATTCCGGCACCCGTCTTCTCGCGGAGCGATTTTATCTGTTCCATGGTGGTCGCCATATGTCTGTGTTCAATATCGTATGTTATTTCTGCTTCGGTGTCGCGGTCGGAGCCGCTGTCGATCCGACTTTGGCCGCCGAAACGGATCGGCCAATCGATCCGAGCAGATATCGGAGAGAGGACAGCGCGTCGTCGTTCCCGGGAATCGGATATTCGACGGATGACGGATCGGCATTCGTGTCGATGATCGCGACGACAGGGACTCCGGTGGCGTGCGCTTCGCGGATTACGATCTTCGCCTCCTTCCCGTCCGCGATCACGATAGCACCCGGCATTTCGCGCATATTCTTGATGCCGCCCATCCGTTTCTCGAGCCGTTCGACTTCTTCCATCTTCCGCTGGCGCTCGAATTTCGTATACATCTGAAACTCACCTTTTTCGAGTTTATCCTCGGTATCACGAAGATACCTCGTACGTCCGTTTATGCAGGAATAGTTGGTCAATGTCCCGCCGAGCCATCGATCGACGACATAGTGTTCGCCGAGCCGCTCCGCGAGCGACCGCACGAGAAGATGCGTATGTTTTTTCATGCCGACGAAGATGATCGGCTTTCCGCTCTTCGCGACCGATGTGAGAAACTCTCCCGCGCGATCGAGATACTCCTTGGTCTTCTCGAGATCGATGATATTGATATTCTGCCTCGTCAGGAAGACGAAATCCGCCATTCTCGGATGAAGCCGGGATTTGAGATGCCCGAAATGGACACCGGCCCGGAGCATCGCCTCAAGACTTCCGTCCATCGACGTGAAGTCGAACTTCTCGAACGAAAACCCCGCCATCGGAGAAACGTTCGTCTTCGTCTTCGCGGATTCCGCCTTGGCGGATCCGATAACATTGTCTGCCATCATGATATTCCTTACTTGCTTAAATCCCGAAAAAGGGATGCTGCCACCTGTTTCCCAAAAAGCCTCGATCCCGCCGGAGCGGGACAGGAAAAGACCTTTCTCCAAGGGAAACATGAATGATTACCGCTCTCGAACGCCTCGAAAACGGCAACTCCAAGCTTACATGAGAGAACGACGCTTGTCAATTTCCGCGGTACGTGCTACGCTTCTTTCGCTTGGGAGAAGCCTCTTTTTTGTAACCTTTTTTGACTTCTCCACGATATCGCTATGAAACAGGGAATCCATCCGACGTATCACGAGGACGCGATCATCACGTGCGCATGCGGAGCGACTCATGAGACCGGTTCGACGGTCAAGACGCTCTCGATAGAAATCTGCGCGTCCTGCCATCCGTTCTATACCGGGAAAAAGAAATATGTCGACACCACCGGACGAGTCGAACGCTTCAAGCAGCTCTCGGAAAAGGCACGGGAACGGAAGGCGATCGCAACGAAGAAGTCCGTGAAAGTCCCGAAAAAATCCGCAACCAAGGAGACGGTAAAGGAGGAAGTGGCGGAAAAGTCCGTGGAATAGCTATGAAATACGGCAAACACCTGCTTCGGGATTTTCCGGCAGGTGTTTTCGTTTCACAACCGTAGGAATATCGGGTATCATCGGATCATATGAAAGCACTCATCGAAAATATCGAAAGGGAGGCGCGGGAGATCGATGCCGCGCTCGAAAGTCCGGAGACCGCGAAAACGCCCTCCAAATTTGCCGCACTCGGACGGCGGAAAGCCGAACTGTCCGACATACTGGAACAGGCGGACGCGTTCAGGGCGGTCGAACGCTCCATGCAGGAGAATGCCGAAATCATGAAGACGACCGGGGATCCGGAAATGAAGAATCTCGCTATGGAAGACAACATCGCTCTCTCCGCGAAACGGGATGTGCTCGAGAAAACATTGAAACAGCTCCTTCTCCCACGCGATCCGAACGACGACAAGGATGCCATCGTCGAAATCCGTGGCGGCGCAGGCGGCGACGAGTCCAGTCTTTTCGCCGAAAACCTCTTCCGCATGTACAGCCGATATGCGGAAATGATCGGCTGGCGACTCTCCATCATCCACTCGAACCAGACGGAAGTTGGAGGGTTCAAGGAAGTCGTCTTCGAAGTGACCCACGGACGCGCCGATTCCCCCGTCTACCAGAAACTCAAATATGAGAGCGGCGTACATCGGGTACAGCGCGTCCCGGAAACGGAGAAGGCCGGGCGCATTCACACTTCGACGGCGACCGTCGCGGTACTTCCGGTCGCGGAAGAAGTCGACCTCGTAATCAATCCGGCCGACCTGCGCATCGACACGTTCTGCTCGTCCGGTCCCGGAGGACAATCGGTGAATACGACCTACAGTGCGGTCCGCATCACCCACATCCCGACCGGAACCGTCGTTTCCTGCCAGGACGAGAAATCCCAGATCAAGAACAAGGACAAGGCGATGAAAGTCCTCCGTTCCCGCATCCTCCAGGCGGAAGAGGAACGACAGGCGAAGGAGCTCGGCGATACCCGCCGCTCCCAGATCGGCACCGGTGACCGATCCGAGAAGATCCGCACGTATAACTTCCCACAGGACCGCGTCACCGACCATCGTGTCAAGCAATCCTGGAGCAACATCCAGGGACTCCTGTCCGGAAACCTCGGCGAAATCCTCATCGCCCTCGAAGAGGAGGATATGCGACGGAAGATGGAGGAACATTCGGTATGACCATCGGACAGATCCAAGAGGATTTTCTTTCTCCATCCTCCAAGACGCGTCTGACGCCGGAAGATTTTTTCATGTTGCTCGCTCATGCTTCCGGAAAATCGCGGGAATATCTCCTCGCACATCCGGAATATGAGCTCGGAGCGGAGGCAGGGATGCGCGCACGGAAGTATTTCGCCCGTCGCATCACGCGCGAACCTGTGGCATATATCACGGGCGGAAAGGAGTTCTTCGGACTCCCCTTCCGCGTCACCCACGACACACTCATCCCGCGACCGGAGACGGAGCTTCTCGTGGAACGAGTGATTGCAGATTGCAGATTGCAGATTGCAGATTGCGAATCGGAGACACCGAAGAATATCCTTATCGCGGATATCGGCACGGGAAGCGGCTCGATCATCATCGCGCTCGCACACACACTCGGGAAAGACACCGGATGCATGATGCATGATATAAGATACGAGTTTCATGCGGTTGATATCTCAAAAGCCGCACTCGATATCGCCGAAGGAAACGCTGATCGGAACGGCGTCGCGGACATGATCACGTTCCACGAAGGAAACCACATCGAACCGATAAAAAAAATTTTCCACGAAGCGGACGAAATCATTCTTACGGCGAATCTCCCGTATCTTTCGGAAAGCATATACGCGTCCGCAAGCGATGACGTGAAACGGCACGAACCGAAAGACGCGCTTCTCTCCGGAAAAGACGGACTCGACCACTACCGCACGCTCTTCGGGATGATGGCACCACATGCCCTGCCGGGAAAGAATGTCTCCATCTTCTGCGAAATCAGTCCGGAACAGGAACTCCTCGCGGAAGAGCTCGCTCGAACATATTTCCCTCATGGAAAAATCGACACGTTTCCCGATCTCTCCGGTCGTACGCGGGTCCTTGAAATATCCCTGGAATAAGCCGAGAAACAAAACAACCCCGCCTTTCGGCGGGATCGTTTCTTGAAGAACCAAAAAGTGGAAATGAAAACTATTTCTTAGCTTTCTTCGTCGCTTTCTTGGCAACCTTCTTCACGGCTTTCTTGGCAACCTTTTTCACAGCCTTCTTGACGGTCTTCTTCACCGCCTTCTTCACTGCCTTCTTCGCGACTTTCTTCTTCGCGACTTTCTTTTTTGCGGCCATGTTGTTCACCTCCTTTCATTTTTTCCGCTCTCGCGGATTTTTTTCGCATCCACGCGATACGTTGTATCGACGGGACACATTGTTTATTTCACGCGGAGAAATTTTTTTCTCCATCGCATCGATAGTATACGAAATTTTTTACAAAAATTCAACAGGAATAAAAAACGTGTCAAGAGTGACAACGATATAAAAATGAAAAACAAAATGAAAAAAATTTAAAAGATACCGATGCAGACATGAATTAAACTCGGGGATACGATTCATTGAGTTTTCGATACCGAACTTTTTTTATTTTGCCGTTTTATATTCTCATTTTTCATTTTGATTTTTCAGTTTTTCATTCGGGGAAAGAAACGGGCAAGGATACGCGTGTAGAATCTTATTAGACTGAAAACGCCACACATTGTAAAGGTGGTTGACTCCGAGCTTTTTCGGCTCTAGGATAAGGAGAAGGTGGTCGACCGTCCGGAAGACGATATTCCTGGCGCATCGAGGACCAGACTTCAACGCAAGCGGTTCCTTTTCAAAATCCAATACTAGAAAGGAAGGTGACTCACATGAATGAAAACGAAGAGATGAGTTTTGAAGAGGAGGGGGCATCGGAAAAGGCGAAGGCTTGGATCCAGGAAAATCTCCGCGTCGTCGTCAGCGTCTTCATCGTCGCGGCGATCGCGCTCGGGATCTACTCCTACTCGGACCGCTCGGTTCCGACCGACGAAGCGATGGTCGCGGAAGAGATGGTCTCATCCGAGGCCACCGAAGCGGAGGACGTCATCGTGGCAACCGAGGAAATGGAGGCTGCGGAATCGGAAACGAAGAGCGATACGATGGTTCCGGCCGAAACGAGCCGCGAGACCGAATCGACGTTCGTGGAAACCGCAACGGGAGGAGAGGGTCTCACACATCTCGCCCGGAAGGCCGCCGCGCATTACCTGGAAAAAAATACCGACTCGGCGCTTACCGCGGAGCATAAGATCTATATCGAGGATTATCTCCGCAAGAAGGTCGGGCATGAAGGAGGAGTCAGCATCGGGACGTCCGTCGAATTCTCGAAGGACCTTATCCGCGACGCCATCGCGCAGTCGAAGACGCTCAATGAACGACAACTCAAGAATCTCGAGCAGTATTCCGCCCGCGTATCGGAGTTCCGTAAATAGAGCCAGGCAGAAAAACTTCATGAAGTTCTTTCTTCACCAAGAAAGCCCCGCAACCGCGGGGCTTTCTTTTTCATCGAACCATCTCACCGACGGCGGTTTCCGGTTACACCGGCGGTCCCGGATCCGTTTTCCGCGCAACCTGCATGAACTGGTTCACGCGGTCGAGAATCTCGCGGTTGACGATGGTCGCGTCGCGACCGTAGCGGAGGCGCGAAAGTTCCTTGAAAGCGGCGGCGAGCTCGCGATCGCCCGACGGCGACGGGAGCGTCTTCATATTGAAGGGCTTCCGTTGTTCCCCTCCGATAAGCAATCTTGCGAATCCCTGCCGGTTATCGACGTTCATGAGGTCGTTCGCGGTAAAGACCGGCGCGAACTGTTTCTCGAGAAAATCGGCATCCTCCGGACCGACACGCAAAGCGACCATGGATCCGACGTTCCCGAAGACCGCCTTCGAGATCTCTTCCTTGAGCTGAGAGATAAACTGATGAACCAGGATAAGATCAAGCCGATACTTGCGCGCCTCGGAAAGGATCTGCGCGATGGAATTCGTCGTGACGTTTTGGAACTCGTCCATGTAGAGATAGAAATCTTTCCGCTCGTCCTCCGGCGTATCGACCCGGGAGAGTGCTGCCATAAGGAGCTTGCCGACGATGACCATACCGAGGAGTTTCGCGTTGATTTCGCCGATCTTTCCCTTGGAAAGATTCACGAGAAGGATCTTCCCCGAATCCATGATCTCACGGAAGTCGAGTCCGGATTCCTGCTGTGCGATGATCGGCCGCATGATGTCGTTCGCGATGAAGGTCGTGAGTTTCGAAGTGATATACGGCACCATGTTCGCGAGCGCGGCTTCGCCACCGGCCTTTTCCGCCTCCTTGAGCCAGAAGTCACGGACGATCGGGTTCTTGCATTGGGACAGCTTGAATTTCCGGAATTCCTCGTCAGCGAGGACGCGCGGGATTTCCATGAGAGTCGAGCCGGTCTCCGGGCTATCCATGATGAGGAGCATCGCGTTGCGGATATACTGTTCGAACATCGGCCCGCCGGTCGCCTTGAGATCGTACAGCTGATCGAAGATTCCGATCATCTCGTTTATGACGAAAGTCTTCTGTTCGGGATGTTTCTGATCGTACTCGAGCATATTGAGCCCGATCGGACGTTCGACGTCGGACGGATCGAATACGATGACATCGTCCGCCCGTTCCCGTGGAATCGAGGCAATGATGTCCTCGATCGCATCGCCATGTGGATCGATAAAGCAGAACCCGTGCCCCTGCCGCGCGTCCCACTTCGCAAGTCCCTGAATGAAGTATGATTTTCCGGTTCCGGTCTGTCCGATAACATAGAGATGGCGGCGGCGATCGTCATCGGTGAGCCGGATATCGGTTCGCTGACCGCGATAATCGTTATACCCGAGCGGCAACCCTTCCTTTGGTACATTGATCGGCGGAGCCGCCGCCCCGGACTTGAGCCACTTGATCTTCGGCGTCTCGGTGACCGAAATCGGGAAATGGAACATACTGGCGATCTCCTCCGAAGAGAGGATCATCGAGCTTTCCTCATCGAAGTTCCGGAAAATATAGTCGAAAGCGGCCCGCTTCCGTTTCACGCGTCGCTTCACCTGGAGCGTATTCACATCCGGATTATCGAACTGCGTGAACGCAGTCTCGAGCTGAGCGAGAAGCTCTTCCGCGCGCGACTCCGTCACTGCCGAGGCGAGAAGCCGGATGTTCGCCCGAAAGGCGGGATCGTTCGCCTTCGTTTCGATCGCCTTGAGCGTTTCCTGTTCCTCCGGCGTGAGCGACACGGTCTTATCCTCCGGCTTCGGCTTGGTCGGATCCGATTTCGTATCGGTCACACCGCCGGTCGCCGTCGACACCATCTCCTTACCGACACCTTTCCCGACTTCCTTGAAAAAATTCGGCGCCGACGAATCTGCCTTGAGCGCGTCCTTGAGCCGTTTCCCCTGCTGCATCCGCTGTGCGATCTCCTTCGCATGCTTCCGCCAACCGTTTTGCGCCGGCGCAAGGACGATCTGGATCGCCGCCCCTTCGGTCTCCGTATCGAGCTTGCTCATCGCGCTCGCGAACTCGTCGAGTGAGTCGGTTCCGAACGCATTGTATGTACGAAGGGGCAGTACCGGATCGGATTTGAGTCCGAGCACGGAAAGCGCCGTCGCGCTTCCCGGCGTGAAAATCGTATAGTCGGACACCTTCTCAAGCACCGCCCCGGAAAAGAAGCTGTTCACCTGTTTTTCGATCCCATCACGGAACTTCTTCGGCATCGCTATGAAGAAGAGAATCTCTTCGCTTCCGGCCGGCTGCGCCATCTCGAGTACGATCGTCGGCGCCTCATAGAAAAATCGCTTCATCGGGCTTACGCTCCGTTTGAAGGACGATATCGCTTCGAGCAGTTTCTCCATGACGAGCACCTCCTCCTTCCATGCGTCCTGCGATCGCTGTTCCGGGACAACGGGCTTCGTGACCCGGACCAGCTCGATGTCCATCGCGATCGACTGGTTCACCTGCGCACGAAAACGGAAAAAACTCCGGATGACAAGCAACACGCCGGTGAAAAGGGCCAGGAACCCGAAGAACCACGCGACCGGGATGAAAATCTGATTGAGATCGAATGAGAGAGCGGATGTTTCCATATATTGTCTGGTTTTTGTGTTTTCGATTCCGTGTTTTCCGAATTCCTATTCGGTGATGAGTCCTTTCGCCTTGAGCGCATCGTAGAATTTCCCGGAGAGTTCGTCGTGCATCCGGTCCAGCACGTAGAAATCGTTCAGTTTTTGTGCTACCCGAACCGCGTGTTCGATGCCCTTCGCCTCCGCGAGCGAGACGAGCTTCGCCACCCGAGCCTCCGCGTCCGTCTCGTCATATACCGCCTTCGCATCCACCTCGATCGCCGCCGAATCGGCAGCCGTCACGGCGGAACCCTGTTGGGCAGCGGTTTTCGAAAGGATCTCACGATATCGTTCACCCGTACCTTCCACAACTTTCTCGGAAACATTTTCCAACGATTCCAACGGACCGATTTCCGATCGCCGATCGACGTTACCTACCCCCCCGGAACCGTCCACGCGCGATTCTCCTTCCATTGGTTTCAGTTCTTCTGTCATATGATTCGTCTTACCTCTTAATACCCTGGAATGCGAGTTGCTTCAAAAGACGCGTATCCCCGTTCAGCTTCACCGTCTCTCCCCGTTCCACGAAGAGTGCCGTCATCCGCTCAAGGTATCCGCGAAGCGACTCATCTCCCATCGGAAACGCCCCCTTTCCGAAACGCTCCGACGCTTTCATCATGAATTCGCCCACGTTCTTCATCTGGTCGAAGTTGAGCGAATTGGCGAGCTGATATGTCCGCACCTCGTATGTCGGCGTAAGCGGATCACGGATAAGCTTGAGGCAATCGTACATGACCTGCTTCGCCTTCACCACATCATTGAGCTCCGCCATATTTGCGACCCCGCGTGCACCGGTTCCGCCATGTGCCGATTCGAAAATGGAAGTGTCGTAATCCGCCAATGATTTCCGAAATATCTCGACGTGTTCCGGATGCGTGCTGAGATATCCCCTGACTTCATCCGATTTCACCATATCTAGACTTTCAGGAATACTTTCCCTCATCGGTGGCGCGTCCGCAGGAACCGCTTCCGCGACTTGCTCCGCCGAACTCACCTGCTCCGTTTCGTGCGTGATACCGAGATCGATATTCGCTTTCTCCTCGGCGGACAAGGGGTTTGATCCGGTTTCGACCGGCGGATTCACGGCTCCGATCTCCGTCGGCTGTTCGGACGCCAATCGGGAATCAAGCGAAATTTCCTCCGGAACCCGCTCGCCGAGTTGAGCCAGATCGTTCCCCGTTGCAAGTTTCGCTTTTTCAGCGCTCTCGCTCCACGCTTCGGAGACGGCCTTCGAAGCCTCTCCTCCCTCCGTCTTTCCGGAAACGTTTTCCGCATCGAGCGCCGCGCGTTCGGCGGCTTCCTGCTCGGCGATTACCGCCTGAGTCTCGGCGCTCATTCCGCCTTGATCCGCCACAGACTGACCGGCACTCAGGATCGTCGCCTGCTCCTCCGGAGACATCCCTTTCCCGATCTCCCCGACACGGGATACGCGACCATGCAACTCTTCCGCCTTGACTCCTGCTTCGGATCCGACTTCCATCGCCTTCCGCGGCATCGGTTCCCCGATTCCTTCCGTTTCGGATACGGGTGCCTCCGGAACACGATACGAGGCATTCTGGATAGCTCCATTGTCGGAAAGATCCCAATCTTCTTTCAGGGCCGGAGGCACAACCGAATCCGGAGCAGGTGATTTCGGAACCGGCACCGCTTCCGCTGGAGATTCCATCGGTTCGGCAGTCGATTTCAGATAGGCGCTCGGTTCTCCGGTCACTCCCTCGGAAACGACGGCGTGATCGGAAGCCAGCTCTGAAATCCATCGCACACCGGCTCCGGCAAGGCCGAACCCTCCGGAAATCGCAACGCCCTTCAGAACCTGGTTTCGGATATATTTCTTCCGTGCCGCGGAGATCTTCTTTTCCTTGAAATCAAGAAATCCGGTCAACCTGTCATTCAGCGCCTTGTTTTCGCCGGAATAAACACCTGCGACCGCCTCCGCACGCGCCAAAAGCTGCAAGAGATCGTACTGTTCCCAGACCCTGGATTCCGGTTTCTCTCCGAAATCGACAAGTCCCTCCTCCACCTTTCGTCTCGTGTATTCCATTCTGGTTTTCAGCGAAAGAACGGCTTCCGCCTGACCTCTTTCTCCCGGAGCAGCCTCGATTTTCTGAACGAGTCGCTCAAGCTTATCCGAAAGACCCTTGACCGTCACGACGTTCTTCGCTTCGGAACTCTTGTCTTTCTTCCCTCTCCGTGCCGCGGCATCGTTCGATCGCAACGTTTCTTTCGAACGTTTCCACGACACGAATCCTCCTGCGCCCGCGGCGACAACCGGCGCTGCCGCCCATCCGAACGCACCGGCGAGAAACGTCCGACCGAGATATCCGTATGCGAGATATGCGCCGCGCTCGGCGACGACTGTGTTCAACATCGTCCGCCATGCGCTCTGTTCCCTGAGATCGTCCAATCGTTCCTCAAGCTCCGGGTGCGTCTGAAGGAATTGCATCATCTGAACCCTTCCGTCCATATCGTTCAGTATCAGATGCGCCTCTGGAAGAGATCCCGCATTCGAATACACGATATCGCCGAATCGCGACAACGCCTCCTTATAGGCACCTTGTGCGGAAAGATACCGGGCACGCTCGTCATCCGTCGCGGTCGGCAGAGACCATTCATACGGCATCCGCGCGAACTCGTTCGCAACACGGTCGAAATCATCCGCGGCCGAGCGGTCGCTCTCGGAAAGATTTTGCGAAGCACACGAGAATTTTATCTCCACCGTCTTCCCATCCGTACCGATCTCGGCTTCAGGTCCCTTGCTCATTCCGAAAACCAGCTGCTCCAGAATCTTCCCGTGAACACGGATTCCGCCGGACATGATCTCCTGCGCCGTCGATTTCTCCGCCTTCGCGATCTGATATTTCTTCGACATCGACTTCCATATCTTCCCGAGAAAACCGGACTCACGTTTTTCCCGATCCGCCTTCTTCTCCGCTTCCTCCTGTATCCGCCCGAGTGTCAACTGTTTCAGGTTCTCAAACACAAGCATCTGCTGACCCTCGGAAAGTTGATCGAATCCCCAGATGCTCTCCAGATCGGCCCGTTCGATTCCGAATTCACCGACGAACCGGCCCGCGATACCGTCATATATCCTTCCTTCCTTTCGGGGAGACTCCACTTCTGTTCCCGGGATAGCACCGCCTCCGATCTTTTCGACTGACGGCATCTTTTCGTTTGTTCCCCGAGAATCACTCCCATTCCATACGTCAATACCGACGGTATCCCCTTCCGGAATATTCTCCATTCCGACCCCGGTCGCTGCAGCCTCGAAGACAGGGTCGCCGGTACCGGCGGCTTCACTCGCGGAATCATCATGCACGCCGTCGAATGCACTCTCAGGGTTTTTCTCGAGAACATAGTTTCCGGAACCGAACGACGCATCGGCCATGCGCTTCAGTTCGGCAGGCATAGCCTCGCTCTCGGACTCCTGAAATTCCCCCTCCATATCGGAAAGTTCCGCGCGGAGACGGTCACGTTTTCGCGTCTCCTCGACGATCTCCCTCTCCAGATCGTCAAGATGCCTCTGATTCTGAGCTTCCTCGTCCTGCAGTTTTTTCGCGACCGTCTCCTCGCTGCCGAACCACTTTCCCAGAACGCCTTTTATCTTCTTGTACCGATCATTCTGTTGTTTCGCCTTATCGAAACGCTCCTGTTCCTGTTGACGGACGGTTTCCAGCTCGGCGACACGCGCGCCCTGATTCTTCGCATCGATGCGAAGGGCTTCGATCGCCTTTCGTCTCTCATCGAGCATCACGGCCCGATCGAGCGAGGAAGACTTTTCCCCGTTTCTGCGGGAATGCATTATTTTCGGAATCTCCGCGACCGACTCTTCCGCGTTTTCACGGGCCTCCGCCATCATCGCATCCACTGCCGACTTTTCCCCGAGCCCGTCGACGATCAGTTTCTCGCCGGGAGAAACAGGATCTTCCTCTGTTCCGACAGCGGAAGCCGTTTCCGTCGGAACAATCGGAGCCGTATCGGACGACGGAGCCTCCGAATTCCCGATCCCGTCAAGAATCCCGGCTATTTCGCGCTTGATGACATGACCGTTCTCCTTGCTTCCCGCCACGAGCATATCGACGATTTCCTGCCTCTCGGCATCAGGAAGGCCGTCGAGGCCGATCTTCTTCGGATCGAACAGTCTCCATCTGTCGGATTTCCTTATTTTTTTGAGCGCAGGGATATCTCCCACGGCGGCGGCGTTCCTGATTTCTTCCAATATTTCGCTTCGGATCCTCAACAACTGATCCGAGGCGATCTGCTTCGCCTCCTCAAGGCCGATAAGCGCCGCTTCGGAATCGTCCGATTTTTCAGGAATTTTTTCCGAAACGATCGGAGTGCCCGCATCCCGATCGGATAGCGATCGGATGATCTCGTCAGCCGCGACTGATCCGACCTCCATCCCGACCGCGGCAGCCGGACTATCGATCGTTTCTTTCGCCTGGATATCCGGAATATCGCTCCCTATGATATCGAGTTCCCTCCTTATGTCATCGGCGTTCATTCCGGCATCCTTGAGCAGGGCATCGATACGATCCCGTTTCGCGTAAAGATTTCCGATCATGTCATCCCTCATCTTCTCGGTCATCCGTGTATTTTTGGCGAATTTTCCCCTATTTTCCCACGCCAAAAGAACCGTCTTCTCGGCACGTCCGATAGCGGACCTGACAGCCTGAACGGCTTCCTTCAGTTGAACGGGAGGGATTTCTTCTGTTCGGTCGGTTTCCGATATTTCCGAACTATCCGAATCGGCATATGCGAAGTCGTCACGCGCCTGTGCGGGAGCATCCTGACCAAGATCCGTTATCTTTGGCTTTTTCGATCGTTCTCCGGAAGCGATTTTCGAATCGTCCCGAATATCATGCGATTCCCGTCGATTCTTCATGGGAACACGACCACCGACACCCTCGTCAGCGAACAATTTATCCGTCCTCATACTGATATGCATCTATCGATTGTGTTTTATGGTATAATTCTACCACAATAAACGGAAAGCAAAAAGAAAAACTATGGCGCGGTTCATACGTTCGAAAACGTTTTTCCTCATGGCGATTCTCGCCATCACGCTCCTTGCATTCGCGATCCGAAGCTACCATATCGACGACATCCCGACAGGACTTTATCCCGACGAGGCGATGAACGGCACGGACGCCATCAATGCGATCGAATCCGGAAGCTTCAGGCTTTTCTATCCGAACAACTACGGCCGCGAAGGGCTCTTCATCAACCTGCAGGCGTTTTCGATCGCGATTTTCGGGAACACCATTCCCGCACTCAAGCTCTGGTCAGGAATTTTCGGCACGCTTGCCGTTCTCGGAACAGGACTTCTCGCTTGGGAGCTCTTCCGGAGCCGATCCGCGGCTCTCCTGTCGGCCGTTCTCATGGCGACTTCGTTCTGGGCGATCAATTTTTCCCGGATCGGTTTCCGTGCCATCATGGTTCCGTTCCTCCTTTCCTTCATATTCTTCTTCTTTTTCCGAGGCCTCCGTACCGAAAAGATCCGCTTCTTCGCCGCTTCAGGATTCCTGTTCGGAATCGGTCTCCATACCTATGTCGCATTCCGCGTCGCACCGCTCATCCTCATCCTGCTTCTCCCGATCCTCATCCTTTCCTACGGGAACTTTCTCCGAAGATTCTGGAAACACGGCCTCACATTCATCGTCGCGGCTTTCATCGCCGCAGCCCCGATGCTTCACCTTTTCCTTACCCAACCGGACATCTTCTCTTCCCGATCATCGGCGATTTCCGTCTTCTCACCCGAAGCGAACGGAGGAAATCTTCCGGGAACGCTTTTCAAGACATTCGGTCTCTCGCTCATCAAATACAATTTCGTCGGGGATATGAACTGGCGGCACAACTACCCGCCCTATCCGGTGCTCGATCCGATCATCGGGACATGCTTCCTTGCCGGATTCATCTTTTCTCTCTCGATGTTCGTACGTCTCCTCGGCAGACGCATCCGCGAAGGACGGCGCGATGTCGAACTCCCCGTCCATGCGCTGCTTCTTTTCGGATTCTTCACGATGCTCATTCCGGAGTTTCTCACGAATGAGGGACTCCCGCATGCTCTCCGTTCCATCGGCACGCAACCATTCGTCTTTCTCTTCGCAACGATTCCGCTCTTCTTCGTCTACCGTCGGATCGGAAAAACGAAAGGTGGAACGAAATTCGCGATCATCACCTTCATGGTACTGGCACTCGCCGGATCCGCCGCGTGGAACATCGCCAAATATTTCGTTTTCTTCAAGGAGAATCCGAAGCAGCACGCGGCCTTCAACGCCGAATATCGGAATATGGCGGACTATCTCCTCTCCCTTCCGAAAGAAACGAAAAAATACGTGGCACAGAGCTCCTTCGTCGCGGTTCAACCGATACTCTACCTGACACACGGAAAAACGGATAACTTCGAACTCCTCGAGGAAAATACCGTCATCAAACGACCCGCCGTCATTCTCCTTCAGCGCTACGATTCACGGATATTCGAAAATATCAGGAAGCGCATCCCCGAAGCCTATGAACTCCATGTCGATCTTCGTCCCGGCCACGGCTCCGCCTTCACCGCCATCGTGTTGCCGGAATAGGAAACTGAATAACATGCCCTTAATGGCGTATCAAAAAAAATGGTCAAAAAGATTTTCTTGGACAGGACACGGATTCCAACCGGACTTCCCTTTTCACGGTCGGGATTTTTCTGCTGAAAAATCCCTTATAAATCCGCCAATCGCGGATCGGAGACCCTGAAAAAGAAAGTCCGGTTGGAATCCGAAGAGAATCGTCATCATATCGCCTTTCATTCATCATTATTCTTCATTCACGATTCATCATATGGAAAACCTCAAAAAACACGCCGGGTTGTTCGCTTCGATCATGCTCGGGGCATTCTTCCTCCTCTCGCTCTCCCTCGCCTGGCAGGAATCCGCGACCTATGACGAACGGGCGCACATCCCGGCGGCCTATACCTACGTCGACCAAAGCGACATGCGGCTCAATACCGAACATCCGCCGCTCCTCAAGAATCTTTCTGGTTTTCCGCTCCTCTTCCTCGATCCCTCCTTCCCCTATGATCATCCGGACTGGGAAAAGAGCGGTATCCACGGACAATGGTCGCTTGGCACGGAATTCCTCTATGAAAGCGGAAATGATGCTGATCTGATACTGTTCTGGTCACGACTTCCGATCATTCTCGTGGCGCTCCTGCTCGGATTCCTCATTTATCGCTTCACGAAAGAGTTCGCCGGAACGATCGCCGGACTCTTCGCGCTCCTCCTCTACGTCGCCGACCCGAACGTGATCGCTCACAGCCATTATGTGACGACCGACATCGGCATCGCCGCCGCCCTTTTCGCTTCATTCATCTTTTTCCTCCGATTCCTCCGAAATCCGTGTCGGAAAAACGTCTTCCTCGCCGGACTTTTCCTGGGACTCGCCGAGTTGACGAAATTCTCCGCCGTGCTCCTCTTCCCGATATTCCTGCTCTTCGCGGTCTTCTATGGCTTCACGAAGCCAGTCGGCTCGGTCACGACGATAGCCGAACGGCTCCGCACGACATTCCACTATCTCGGAAAGTATGCGGGAATCGTCGGCATCGCATTCGCTCTCATCTATACCGTCTATGCCGCGAACACCGTCACCATGCCAGGCGAAAAGCTCATCGAAATCGCGGATATCAAGCTCGGGCAACCGAATGCCGCCGCCCGGTTCGCGCATTCCCTCGTCGAGACGACCAGCCATTCAGCGATCACGAAACCGATTTCCGCGTATTTCCTCGGTGTCGGCATGGTCTTCGAACGTGTCGGTGGCGGAAATGTCTTCTACTTCCTCGGCACGGTCGGGAGCGATGCGGATCCGTGGTACTTTCCTGTCATCTTCCTTCTCAAGGAAACCGCTTCCTTCCTCATCCTTCTCGCCGCAACAGGCTGTTATACGATATACCGGATCGGGAAGACCATAGCGAAGACGCCGACCCGATCGATTGCCCATCTCCTCGCGCATTCCTTTCAATCGCGCATCACGCAGTTCCTCTTCGGATTTTTCATCCTCTTCTACGCCTACATCAGTATCACCGGCAACCTCAACATCGGCTTCCGGCATCTCTTCCCGATTCTGCCATTCCTCTATGTCCTCATCGCAAAAACCACGTTCGATTTCATCCGTCGTCGCGACTTCCAGGGCGAGCGCGTCTCACG
>JAGOTT010000011.1 GCA_018061645.1 Candidatus Moraniibacteriota bacterium | reverse complement strand
GCCAGTGCGTGGGGCTTTCTTCGAGCGTACGGGGCAGTTTCAAGCCACCACGCACGCGGAGCGTGCGAAGTCATTACCTCACTTTGTTTTGGAAATAGGTGCGAGTTTGGTACAATAGAGACACAGAGAAGAGTTTCCGCCCAAGGCGGACCAGCCTTGGGCTGGCGAGTCTCTCCTTCGGCACACGCTGTATCGCGAAAAAACCGCTCCCATACGGGAGCGGTTTTTCGATACTATTGCTATTGCCCGCAAAGATCAGCTTCGTCGTGACAGAATCACCTCATCCGTCCGCGGCTCGGCCGGAATAAGCGCGAATACGAATCCCACGGTGAAGAGGAGTAGCGCCATGGAAAGCGTGATCTTGAAGGCGAAGAGTATCGACGCGGGAAGATAGCTCGATATGGCAGCAAAGAATTTTTTCGGACCCTGCACGATATACTCGAGTTCGACGACATCCATCTGGATGCTCTGTGATACCCGGATTTCGGATGATGCGAGCGTATCTATCCCCCAGATATCCTTGAGTGCCTGCCGCTTCTCGACAGGTTGCACGAGCAACGCGTTGAAGGAGATATTGTACACCTCTCCGGCAACCTTCGGCGTCACCGGAGCATAGTCTATCGCAAGCGACCCGGGCGCGGTCTCCGGCACCTCGATATCGTCTACCAACCATATTCTCCTCGACACATCGTCGGCCGTACCGAACGACAAGTCCGGACCGAAATCCGAGGACAGAAATCTCGCCGAACCCGGCAGGAACCGCGCCTTCAGTTTGATATTCCCAGCTCCCTCTGTCTCGAATGCGACGTCGCTGTATTCATCGAATACGTTCCCGGCAAGATCCGTATGAGATCCGACGTATTTCGGCCACGAAAGAGCCAAATCATCCGATTCGATCACAACTTCCGGTTCGACGATCTGGAACGTCCGGACGAGCGTCACCGACTTTCCGGTTGCCGTATCCACGGCGCTCGCCTTGATGGAATACGTCTCTCCAGGATTACCGGCAACGGCGAAGAATACCCCGTTTCCGCACGCAGCCGAGACATTCGTCGAGCAGGTTACCGGCCTGTCATTGAGTGTCCACCTGAAATCGGAAAGACCCGCTTCATCGGAAAATTTGAGACCGATGATCTCGTTCTTCACGACCCGGCAGGCGATGCGGTTGAGGTTTGCTTTCACAGCCTCCTCCAGCGTCACACCGGCAAGAGCGAGAGCTCCTGGACTCAAATCACCATAATAGTTATTACACATCGGAGCCAGTTGCACTCCGGGCGCAGCCGGAGCCAAATCACTGTCGAATGTCACCTTGTATGATCCACCGGCAAGTTCCGCGCTCGTCCTATATGCCACGATCTTGTTCGTCGTATTCAGAACCCGGACAATCACGTCGCTCTTCCCCTCGCGAACAACTGCATTGGAGAAATTCTCTTTCACCGTCGGAGCGATCTTGAGATAGAGAGGATCAACACCATTGAATCCGAGTGGGGTCAGAAACGCTGTCTGCATATTGAGTTCGATCGATATGGAATCGAGTCCGTTTCCCGCAGAGTTCTGAAGGAGTCCCTCTGTCTTGAGATTGGCGGTGATATCCTTCCATCCCGTGTTCGGATTATCACTGATGGACACCGTCCAGTCATATGAAAGCTCGGAAGAAGCACGCGATGAATTGGACACCGACACGAAGGCCGAAACCGTATCGCCCCATCCCTCGGTCGTCTCGTCGTTCACAGGATTTTCAGGGGTCGCGGAAACCTCCACCTCGAGCTTTTTCGAGCTTCCTTGACCGCCTTCGAGCGGATCCAGAAGATTGTCATCCAGACAGGCATTCACGTCATCAACGGTCATGTCAGTTGTCGGAATTTTCACGGAATATCCTTTTATGGTTTGGCTATAGGATCCCTTACCGAGAACAGCGCAGTCGTTTTTTGGAAAAGCCCACATGATAGCCGACGAAGAGTCGCTGTGTTTCGTCGTAATCATCGAGACCCCTTCAACGACGACCCCGAGCATATCGCCCTGCTGATAATTCCAGGTGAAAGTATCCCGTCCGAGCCCGACCACGTTCGCCTCATCCTTATTGCCATTATCCGCGGTATCGGGATCATTCGGATTTGTCCCCCAGAAATTCTCTTCATTGACCCCGAATGCTCCGTCCCCGGAATCATTCTTCTCTCCTGCCGCGATGTTTCCATCCAGGTTCGTATCCGGCCAGGGAAACAGGTGGAACGAACATTTCGAGCCTCCGGCAACCACGCTTCCGGATGTACAGCCTATCCCAGCTGTATCGGCATTATAATCAAATGTCGAATCCATTTTAGCCTTCAGGATACACCGCGCAACCGTCCCGGATGGGCACGTCGGGGTGTTGTTCTTGCAATCCGGCGATCCGACTGACTCATATGTGGACGTATTGACAAATGTGCTTCCAACAACCGAAACAGACGAGTTGCCAAGAGCGTCCGCGCTTGCGCTAGCATTGAACGCTGCCGGATCGATCGTGTCTGAACCGGAAACACAACCAGGTTCATACAAAGCTCCACATGTATAACTGTCCGAAGTGGCCTTAGTAACCAATTCATAAATTGTCCCACTGCTCTGATCGGCGAGATAGCACCAGTCACCCGAAGTATTTACCTGATTCCCGCCACCGTATTGGGCACTGTATGAATCTGAATCCGTGCTACTTCCATAGTCAAACCCCGCCTTATCGGCGTTATCGGTAGCCAGTATCCTTCCAGCGGCGACCTTCCAATCATTCACGGTGATGTTGCCGGAACCATCGGCATTGCAGTATGCCGGCTTCCCTCCCGCCGGACCAAGATCGCAGCCGGTTCGTTTGAGATACCAGGTGTAGTAGAGATGTTGATTCTCGTTCGAAAAATACATCGGGAACGCTTTCGCGGTGATTTTTTGCCCCTCCCGCGGATCCGATGGACTGAAGAATACGGAAACTTCCGGAGTGGTTTTCTTGCTATCTGCAACATTGAAGCCCTCCCCGATATTCTGTACGGACTCGGTATTGATATGATACCGTTGTTCCATTTCCTTCGCGACCTTGGATGGGGACGGTATCTTCGGTCCGCCACCGAACATCGCCAAGAGTTGCATCGGGAAGACAAGCTGCATGACGAGCGCAAGCGCGAATGCGGAAGAAATTGTGCGGCGACTCTTCGTGCTCGATATATTCATATGTTTGTGCGATTAGCCCAAAGTAAGAAGGTAAGTTTCGGAAAGAAACAGGAGAAGCCACGCGGCGATCCATGAATACCAGATCGACCGGGTATAGTGCGCAGTGAAACCGGCTGCGAACGCTGAAAGGATCATCGGGACACTCTGCCACGTCACCCCGTCAGTGAACAGCACGAATGCGAAGAAGATTCCGGCCTGGATGAATACCGACCACAGACCGAGATCGCGGAGCCAGAGAAGCTGTACGAAACCCCGAAAAAAAACTTCGTAAAGGAACGCGATCGTTCCGACGAGCGCTATCTCGTAAAGTAGGAATATCGGAAAGGAAGATTCCGCGAGCGACGGGATATAATATCCCTCCTCGACCGGGTAATACCGCACCAGCAGATAGAGCACGGACAAAATCGGCACGACGACGAGCGGAACGGAAATCCACCCATGACTCCGACTGCTCCCACGGAAACCGATCACGGAGACGGGTTCCTTGAGGATCAGCTTCACGTATAGGATCGGCAGGAGCAGAAAGAAGACCGCGCCGGACACGACCGCTTGGACGGAATCGTTGAGCTTCTCGTCGAACGGGAAGAAATAGTAGAGGAGAAGCGCGCCGATCGCCATGAGTCCCGCCGCGACGAACTGTCTCTTGGGCGAGAGGAATGCGAGTGATTGCATAGGTTTTTTTACCGTTTTTATGTCGATTCCATCATATCACTTTTTCCCGATCCTGTAGACCCCACTCATTTCTTCTGCGGAGCGGTTTTTATGATTCCCATCACGACCGCGCCGATGGTCTGAAACGGCAGTAAACCGAATACCGGGAACGACTCGGCGAGCGATGCCGCGAGAAGCGTGAGGAGCTTCTTCGCGACCATCTTTCCGATACCCTTCTCGTTCGCGAGCTTTTTCTGAAGCGCCTCAAAAAACACGAGCATCCCGATGATCGAAGCGAACATGAAGGTGATCACCTCGTTGATCCCCGGAAAATAGGCCGTCGCGAAATCAAGGATGTCGTTCAGCGCGGAAAAGACGATGACGAGGATCGGGAGAATACCCATAGGAGAAATGCCAAAATCCAAATATCAAATGCCAAACCAAATCCAAAGTTAAAAGCTCAATTTGTCATTTCTACATTCGGGCTTGATTTGACATTTGCCATTTGGTATTTGTCATTCCTATTGCTTCTCATCGAATTCCTTCTTCGCCGCCTCGATCTCGAGGAGTTGGCGCGGGTCGGAGGTGATGATCTGATCCTCCGAGTACGAGGCAATGACCTTGATCGCGACATGCTTGGTCCCCGCGAAGAAGATGCCTTCGCCGACGTTCGATTCGAGGAGAAGGAATTTCTCGTGGTCGGTCAGGTAGAAGGTCTCGGCGATGAGGTCGACCGACGCAGGCGACTGCTTGAGAAGGAGCTGCATGGACGAGTTCGTCACGATCGGCTTCCCGTATCGCGACGCCATGAAGTCGGCGATGTCCTGGGTGATGGTCGTGAGTCCCGTGTAGTACTTGCGGCACCGTTTCGCGATCCCGAACATGAAAGCGGCCGCGTCCTCGTTCTGCATCATGATCCACGCTTCGTCGACGACGACCAGGCGCTTTTTCATGGCGGTCCGCATCTCGTTCCATATGTACTGGAGCACCACGTACATCGCGATCGGTCGGAGCTCGTTCTCGAGATCCCGGATGTTGAAGACGACGAGCTGCTTGTCCATCGAGATGTTCGTCTGGTTGTTGAGAAATCCCCCGAATACACCTTCGGTATACCGCTCGAGCCGTGCCGCGAGCGACTCCGCTCCCTCGAGGTTCTGCAGTACCGCATAGAGATCCGCCATCGTCGGATACGAGGTTGCGGTGAGCGCCGAGAAATTCGAGAGTTCGGTGATGTCACGGATGGCATATGTCTCGCGGATCGCCCGGTCGAGGATGGAATCCTCTTCCGGTGTCACCGATCCGAGCATAAGGTGGAGGAGCCCGATCAGGTTCGCGATATGGCTCCGGAACACGCCGTCACTTTCATCGTCGTCTGATTTCGCGACTTTCGGCAGATCGAACGGATTGAGATGCGCCTGAGAGTTGAGCGCGATGTTCATGAATGTCCCGCCGACCGTCTCGCAGAGGTGCTTGTACTCGTTTTCCGGGTCTATGATGATGACCGCCGTACCGATCATCATAGCACGGAGCACCTCGAGTTTTACGGTGTAGCTTTTTCCGGCGCCGGATTTCGCGAAGACAACCATGTTCGCGTTCTCCATATTGAACCGATCGAAAAGCACGAGCGAGTTGTTGTGCCGGTTGATGCCGTACAGCACGCCTTCGTTGCTCGAAAGATCCGAGGAGACGAACGGAAATGTCGTGGAAAGCGGCGAGGTATTGAGGTTGTTCGCGATATCGAGCGAATCCATCGCGAGCGGTCTGGTCGCGACGAATCCCTGATCCATGCGGAGTACGGCCGGCTTCGTGAAGACGAGCTGGGCTTCGAGCAGCGCCTCGATCGATTGGGAAAGCTCGTTGAGCGACTTCTCGTCCTTGGCATAGATCGTCATATAGAGCCCGAACCGGAAGAATTTTTCCGTCCCCTGCTGAAGCTTGTCGCGGAGTTCTTCGATGTTTTCGAGCGCCGATTCGAGCACGGGATCGCGGATTTTCCCTTCTTCGGATTCGATCGAGATCTGCGACTGCACCTGTGTCGCCGCGCGACGGAGATCCTGCACGATGTCGCGCGTGTCGATCGGATGGATGAAAAAGGCGATATCCATCGGAGCATCAAGGTTGATGATCGGTGAAAACCAGTTCGTCCCGAGGTATTTCGGGTACGCAACGATGAAATGCGTCCGGGACGCGACCTCGCCGACCTGGATCACGTTCGGCGTGAGGCGGATCGCCGGAGGCGCGATGAGATCCTTGAGGGTCGCGACACCCTTCTCATACAGCATCTCGCTTTCCGAAAGAGCGGGCGACCTCTTCTCCGATACGGCGGTCGGATGGACGATTGGTTCCTGCGGTCGGATCCGGTCTGCCGACACGGGAGCGGCGGTAAACGGCTGGAATCGCGGGACGGCGAAACTCCCCGAATCGGTCGGTCGGGCCGGTTCGCGTTCCCGGGGAGGCGCCTGAACGGGCGCGACAGGAATTTCCGGAACGGGATCCCCCTGCGGACGCGGCTCATCGGGAATCGGCTCGGGCACATAGACCGGCGCAGAAACCGGAGGAGCTGCTGCGAGGACAGGCGTGACCGTTTCGGCTTTCGGCTCCGACGGATAGAGAAGGTTCGACGCGTGCGTGCCATGCTCTTCACGGGAAGGCGCCGGTGCGGCTGCGAAGGCCGGCGGAGCGACGAACGGAGACGGGGCCGGGCGCGGTATTTCCGTCCGAACCGGGGCCTGTGCCGAGGTCGCGCGCATCGGAAGCTCTTGCTTCTTCTTCCCGAAGCCGAGCCAGCCGAAAAGCGACTTTTTCTTGTTGAGGTCTTCCTTGAAGATGATTCGATCGGCCATATGATCAACGATTCTTTATTTCCATCTGATCGAC
Source organism: Candidatus Moraniibacteriota bacterium (assembly GCA_018061645.1). Classification (GTDB taxonomy): domain Bacteria; phylum Patescibacteriota; class Minisyncoccia; order Moranbacterales; family UBA1568; genus JAGOTT01. Next base: position 26,820 of record JAGOTT010000011.1, on the reverse strand, counting down.
GCTCCGGACGACCGTCGTCGTATAGAGCGACGGGTTGTAGGTATTGTAGAGCAGCTCGATGACTTCTTCCGTCGAAAGCATGCTGGTACGGACACCGGTCCCGGAAAGCGCGGCGGACGCCTGTTCGACGCGTTGGAGAAGCTGACTCTTGTAGGTCTCGAACAATTCTCCCCGGGCATTCATATGTTCGGCGGGTCGGAACATGCCACCGAGTTTCGCGAAAAATCCGCCGGAATCCGTCTCCGAAGGAGAAAACGGAATCACCACGTAGAAAAACTTCGACATGATGTTTGAGACTTCGGTCAGGTTTTTCACGAAATTCCGATATTCCGATATCTGAAAGCGCAGGAGTTCGTTCTCCTGGCTCTTCTCCTGCTCCGTAAGTTTCTCGAGATACGGCTCGATACGGAAACGCCGCGAATGCACGATGATCTGCACGGGAAAATCGAGCGAGTTGAGGAAATTCTGATATTGGGAAATGATCGCGTCCTGCTCCTCGCTCGACTTGAGATCGAAGTTCACCGAAGAGGCCAGCAGCACAGCCCGAAGCGCCCCGGATTTGAGCACCATCACGCCGTCACGCACCTCCTCGACATCCACGTATTTCTGCGTGGACGAGGCTCCGGACGAGATTTTCTTTTTTTTATTGAGAAATTCCATAGGCTTCGCAAAACACAACTTTCAAACCACAGACAACCAAACAAAGCACGGATTACAAAACATGAAAACACAAACTAGATCCCGTTTGGATTTTTGTGCCTTGTGTTTTTGTTTGGATGTTTGTGCACTGGGCTTTGTGTTTTCGATATTATCGTCTGTCCACCATTTCCGCGATTCGTCGGATCTCTTCGGTCGTCACGATCTTCGATGCCCTGTTTTCGGCCGGTTCCGCTTTCCTCGTCACGGGCTTTCGGAGCATCCCTCCGACCGGACGGTCCCACATCATCACCTTCGGACGGAACAGGAAGAAAAAGGCGCTCATGACATACTGGATGAACGGTTGTCCGTTCGGACGGTAAAATGCGAACAGGAGAAACAGAAGCACGATCGGCACCGCGGCCACGAAGAGGAGCGCGCCGTCCAGGAACATGAACAGCATGAGCACGACCGCGCCCATCCCGATCATCCAGAGGAGCTGCCTCCAGGTGAGCGGACCCGCGATCTTGTCCTCGACATCGATGAATTGTGGGACATTGAACATCATACGCTAGAAAACACAATCCTCAAAACACAAAAACCAAACAAAGTACAAATTTCAAAATCTAAACGTCTTACTTTGATTTTTCGATGATCGCTGAAAGGATATTTCTCAATTCGATGCATTCCTGAAAAATCTCTCCCATTCTCTCCTCGAAGTCGGGATTCGTTTCCATTATCAATTCCAACCAGTGCTCTGTTTCTTTGCATTCCTTTCGCGCGATCCGAAGACGATACACAAAATCGTTTTTCCCGACCGCCTCGTTCGCTTCACGATAATTCGCTCCAACCGATCCGGCGGAACGGACAATCTGATCCACGAGCCGCCTATTGATGGTGTTTGTCGGAAGCGCCTTGCAAAGTCTGATGATTCTTTTTGCAAATTCAGTCGTCCGCTTCTCGAGATCCCGGTATTTGTTCGTGCTTTCAGGCATTGTGCTTTGTTTGGATGTTTGTGGTCTGGGCTTTGTGATCCGAAAAGCGCCATGCGCTTTAACCTTCGTTCCGAAGGTCGACTATCCGTCCCATATCCTCGTCACCGGACTTTCCATGGAGACTCACCGGACGGATCTGGAACGGGCTCATCGCGGGTTTTGCAGGTTTCGGAACGGACGGAGCGGCAGAAGCGGGTGCTGTGCCACTCCCTTTGAAAAACGCCTGCCCGGAGGGCAATGTTTCCCCGGAAGAGCGGTTGATCGACAACCCTCCCTCCTCGGTGTGCTCGGATGGGAACGCGTGCTTCGACGAGAAGGAGAAGCCACCTCCGACAGGCTGCGATTGCGTCGGAGGCTGCGGGACGACCGGAGCCGGAACAGCAGAGGGCGCGACAGGAGCGGATGATTTCGGCTCGAGACTCGTGAAATGCATACCTTTCCCCACACGGAACCCGCCCTGGCCAGCAGGGGCTTCCGGAGCCGTATTTCCGGAGCCGGAAGGAGCCGGGGAGCCGCTCCCCGTCGGACGCGTGGTAAACGCGGAAGAGAACATCCCCTGCCGTTTCGGCGCGGGCGCCGGCTGCACGCCAGGAGTCGGCAATGGAACACTGGGAACGGGAACCGACGCAGGCACCGATCGCATCGGAGTTTGTCCGGAAGATTCTTTTGACACGAGTGTCGGGGGAGCCTTCGGTTCCGTCACGGTAAACGACGGGAACACGATTTCCATCTTCGAGAGGTCGATATCGAGCGGCGCGTTTTCCTCGACAGAGCGCAGGATAAGATTGAGTCGCTCACGCTCCTCGGAGGAGATATTCTTCGCGTTCGGCGAGTTGAAGAGAAACTTCGCACGGAGCACCGGATCGTGATACCCGACCCCGAGCTCGTCGCGGTACACCTTGAGCCAGTTGACGAGGTTTCCCCGAACCGGCTCCGGATTCCCTTTAAGCGTGAGTCGCGAGGAAGTGATTGCCTGCTCCCCGAGCCGCGCGTATTTCCCGAGTGCCGCAAGAAGCGAGAGTTTCACATGTGACTCCTGAACCGCGTTTTCCTGCGCCACAGCGTCCTCGTCCTTTTCCAAAAGCCACGGCTCCAGTTCGAAGACTTTCTTCTTCGCCTCCTCCTCGCTCATGACCGGCGGTTTCTTTTTCTTTTCCCAATCCCGCTGCAAAGCTTCCGCATCCTTGAAATGTTCCGGGAATTTGAGAAATATCCGCTTGTTCACCTCGAAGGCGATCCCGCACGCGGTCGCCTCATCGACCCCCGCCTTCGCTGCAATATCGGACGGATAGTCGCCGAGTTTCATATCACCCACGAATATCGCCCCAAGCGGAAGCGTCACGGCCGAAATCTTCTCCTCCGGAAACCCGTACAGGAAGCAAGCTTCTTCCCCGGCAATCATCGGGTCGTCGCCGAAGAAGAGCGTTTTCAGATCCGCCGGAAGTTGCCTCGCTTTTTCGATAAGACCTGCCATACCGAGTCTCTTTAAACAATACCATCGAAACGATAATCCCCTTGCATACGCTTAACTGCTTTGTCAGCTGCTTTTTGCGCAAGATCTTGCGGTGTTCCTGGGAGAGCGAAGGCGTTAGCGGCCAGATTCAAATTATCGACAGCACCCTGGATATCTTTCCCTTCCTCGGACATCTTCGCCAAAATAGCGGCTGTCTTTCCTGGTCCAGCCATCTGCGCGAGTCTCGCCGCCTCCTTGTCGAATTCCGCTTTGTTTGTATCCGCCATCTTCATCAGCGTTTCGTGGTCGGCCTTCTTCATGACATTGTTCTTGTCAGTTTCCGTTGCCGAACTATGGAACTTCCCGGTTGCATACACGTAGTTCTTCTGCATTTCCGTATACGATTTTTCCATCCGTTTCTTCTCTTCAGGACTTGCCGTAGCATACGCGCCACCAGGCGCCGCCATGTCATTTGTCATCTGATCCAGAGCTCCATCAAGATGACTGTCTATATCCACGGTCGGGTTGTTCTCCTTGAGCGTCTTAACGACCTGCTGATTGAGTTTTCCTTCAGCTGCCATCAGCCGCATGAAGTTCTGAGTGATACCAGCACCTGAAATCTTGGCTGCGTCGATTTCTCCCCTGCGGATCGCTTCGCGCATCTTCTTCTCATCAAGAACTCCGTTCTTGTCCTTGAATGCCGCTTCGCCGTACGGCTGCGCCATCTGCTTCTGCGTATCGTCGGAAACGGCATTACTCACGCCACCAGGCATCTCGGCAAAGTTCTCACGTACCGTATGCATATCCTGTTCCGCTTCCGCCTGAGTATAACCATGTCCAGGTTCCCCGGAACTCTCATCGAGTTTCCTCTTCGAGATTTCCTGCGTCGCCGCCACATGAAGCGCTTTCTGATCCTTCGTCTTCGCCTTCCCTACAGCGGCCTGTCGCTTCATCTCGAGCAGATCCTTATCACTCGTCTGATCAAGCATATGCGTCTTTTTCGCTTCTGCAACACGCGCTTTCTGGCGCTCGGCCTCCTGTGACCGCGCGAGCCGCGCCGCCTCGGTTTCGAACCGACCACCGATTCTCTTCGCACTCAACTGATCAAGCTTCGAATTCGCCTTCGTCGCAAGTCGCGTACCGATATTTGTCGCGGCGAACTTCGCGTTCGCACGTTTTTCACGTTCCGAGGAGTAGGCTCTCCAGCGTTTCGTCGCGGCGTCCGCGCCGCTCGCCTTCCGGCCGGCCCACTTGGAGAACTGCTGCGCGCGACCCGTCACCATCCCCGCCCCGTGGATGCCCATCGTCTGCCCGATTGCGATAGACATCCAGATAAGAACAATCGGGGCCATTACAGCAACCATTCCGGCGAGATATTGCCCAGAGCCGTCAGATGCGGCAACCGATGAATTTACGCCAGCGATTGTTTTGGAATTTCCTATCCCGCCGGCACCGCTAAATCCCTCCATAAATTTTATGGAGACAAGCATCATAAGCATTGCCGCAGGACCAAAGAGCGCATACTTAAGCAAATTGTCCCACCACTTCGTCGCATACTGGCGGAATCCGGGTATAACCATACCTGCAAACCCAACGGAAGAAAATATAATGAGAATAACAAGCATCAGAGAACGAATGAGAAACAAAACGGCGAGCGCTAATAAGGACACTCCGAACAGAAACATAAAAATGATTCCGACAAGGAGTCTGAGCGTAAGGCTACTATCCCCTTTGATATTAAGCTCCGTACCAGGGGTCGTTCCAAGAAGCACGTTCTCAAGATTCGATATCCCGAATGCGACACTTGCGACATCCTGTGCCTTTGCCGCTGATTTATTAGTGAACATGCTCTCCATGAAGAAGTACATGGGGACATTGGCGGCATCAATAACGAATCTTGCAATCGGAAAGCTGAAATTCACAAGCAGCGCCATAAGAAGCAGCTTCCCGAGCGTTTTTTTGTAATTGAAGGAGTCGATTTGAAATATCGTCGCAAAGGCGATAAAGAGAAGGGTAAGAATGAAGAAAAGATTGAAAAAATCCCGAACCATCTGCCAAAGCAGATAAATAGCCGGCATCGTAAACATGGTATTCACCGCAACAGGGTCCACCGTCAAACCAAAAAGCATCGCCGCCCAAGAAACAGGAAAGGACACCAACTGGAATACCGCATATAGAATTTCATTTATAACCCACAAGAATGGATTACCGCCAGCATTACCTTGCGCACCGTTTGAAGATATACAATCCATGAATCCGTCAGCGCCAGGAGCGCAATCCATGAAAGTATCGGCGTTAACAAACTGAATATCAAATAAAAACGCAAACAAAAACAAGAGGGAAGTAGCTAAAACAAGAGTCTTCTGTCTTTTTATTTTTTTCGAGATCATATGAGCACGAGGCAAAACATTCCTCGTAGAAGTTTACCATAAAAAAAAGTAAATAAAAAGGCCTTTCAAGAAACGAAAGGCCAAACACTCAATTGAAGTTGCAAAATCCTTATGCCCGAGAGTCAAAGACAAACCCATTGACATAATTCCATTCGAAAACCGGCGATCCATTCAATCCGTAAGGCACGACGTTTTTTATTCCTGTCACCGGAAGACTGATAAGAATCCTTTTCTTCGACACCCTGATTTGGTAGTACAAACCGAAGCGAGTATCGTTTGACATTTCGATATTTACGCCGGAGTCCGCAAGCATTTTCTCGATGGAAGCCTTGCTTGCCATACGATTGCTAGAAGAATTGAATTTTATTGCCAGGGCTCCTGTCCCAGCCGGAAGATAAAACTTAATTGTTCCATCACTTCCGAGAACACCTTCTTTTGTGGTCTGGAACACCGAAGAGCTGGCAGCACCGCCTTGCGAAGCGGTTTTCGCTCCCTCCTCGAGACAGCCGGAGAGGGACAGGGTCAGAAACAGAGCGACAAGGGTCGCGAGTACGGACTTGAGTGGGGTTTTCATGGCATCCTCCTTTGAGGAAAAATGAGAGAGAATGTCATCGCGATTCCGCGATCCAGGGTCTTCCTGTTTATCAGGATCTGGATTGCTTCGCTTGCGCTCGCAATGACGGGTTAAGGATTTGTTAAAGAAAAAGGAGGGCGCGAGCCCGACCTGCTCCCCTTTCGCGGAGCCTTCCCTTATACAACAACCTCGTACGTTTGTCAAATTTTTTTTCCATGGCTTTTCATAGCGGGAAAAAACCGTAAACAAAACTCCACGACCGCTTACTTTTGTCAACGGTCATCAAGCGGTCATGCGGCAACGAAAAAAGCGGCGTTCCCGCCGCCTCTTGAGAGTACACGGATCCATGCGTCACGAAATCGATACTTGCACCAGAAAATCCTTTATGACGGACTCGTCCGTCTCGAAACCAGGCATGAAAACGACCTTCTCGGAATGATCGATGTCTTCGAAATACGCGAGCTGCGCCCGGAAAATCTTCTCATTGAATTCACCGCCGAACAGTTCGGATGCTTTCCCCGCTATCTCTCCGATCGTATGCCGGTCTTTCATGATGAAGTACAGATCAACATAGTCCTTCCACTTCGCGCGTCGCCCGAGCGCATACGCCTTCATCGCAGCGAGCGTGAGTACGTCCGGAAGATTCGCGACATCGCCGAACGGAATTGGAAATTCTATCGGGAACGGATACCGGAGAAAGGTCATCTTCACATCCCCGACAAGAACGGTATATTCATCCGGGGTATCGATCATCGCGCGAAGTTCCGATCCGGAACCGGCAAGTTTCCGGCGAATCGCATCCGTACCGATCGGACCGACGGAAAAGAGATCGAAGTCGATAGATTCGCGGTGCCCGATATGGAGTGCGATGGCCGTACCGCCGACCATTCCGAAATCATCACGAAACACGCCGAGAAACGGAAGTAGTTTCTTCTGCTCTTCATTTAGGATTTCGTCATGAAGCATATTTCGCGAAATAAAGATTGAAATAGTTCCTGATTTCCGGCCGATAGTTCGTCCGACCCATGCCGGACGGTTTCGATTTCTCGCGGAAAATCTTGGCGACTTCCCGCATGCCGAGAATTCCTATCAGATTTTGAACATCGTCCCAGTCACCATAGTTGAGCGTCGCCTCGACGATAGCCTCCGCGTCGAGCGCATCATAATCGCTCACATACCAGATGAGATATTTCCGCTCCTTGATAAAATCATGGATTTTCATAGATACATTATACCACAGATTTTCCTTTTCTACAAGCGAAAAGCGGCGTTTCCGCCGCTCTTTTATCAGTCCCTATCCCCGCTTCCGTTTGATATTTGTCATTTGGAATTTGACATTGTCCTAGTATATGTATCCCTTGATCGACCGGCTGTTCGTCGCGACGACGCGCTTGTTCACCTTGCCCCAGCCACGGTAGTTCATCTCGGACACGGTGATCGTCCCTTTTCCGACGCTCTCGACGAGCGCGACGTGGCCGTAGTAGGCGTTGTCGGTCGTCACGACGATCGCTCCCTTGGCCGGCGACTTCCCCGTCTTATACCCCATCGCCCGGGCATGGTAGAGCCAGGTTCCGGCGTTGCCGCGCCACGGTACGTACCGCTTCTGCGCGACATACCAGGTGCAGTATCCGTACGGGAATTTGTGTCCGGTCCCCGCCTTGCCTTCGAGCTTCTTTCCGATTCCGGAAACGTCCGTGATGTTTCCGGATGAGGACGAGGACGCGTACTCGCGGCGGGCGATGCCGGTATCGGCGGGCGTCGGCCGCGGAACCTCCTTGTATCCGTCAGGAATGACGATGGTCTCGCCGACCTTGATCTCGCCGTTCGCCGGGAGCTCGTTGAACGCGATCACCTTGTCGCGGTCGGCCTTGTATTTCGAGACGATGGAATCGAGCGTCTCGCCGGACGCTATCTTGTGCGAGAGTCCCGCGACGGGCAGGATGAATATCTGATCACCGGGCTTTATAGAGTCGACATTGTCGAGGTCGTTCGCCCACAGGATGGTATTCACCGTGATACCGTGCTTCTTGGCGATACCGGAAACCGTGTCGCCGTCGACGACGGTATAGATGGACACGCCGCCTTCCTCCTCCGGATCCTTGGCGATAGTCGCGTCCGTCTGCGCGGAAAGAAGCGCTCCGCTCTGGAAAGCGAGATCATCGCCTTCCTCGACAGGCTTTTCCGTCGGATCGACCGGAGAATCCGGACTCGCAAGCGGAACAAGGGAAAGATTCGCGACCGCCGGCTGCTCCATAGCGAACCGCTTCCGCGGCTGTTCGGACGTCTCGGACACCGTGCTCCGGAAGGAACCGAACACCGGGCTCTCGGAGCCCTGTTCCTGGGTGACATTCGTTATGGAGACGAGAAGGGCGCTCGACACCACGAGCGAGAACGCGCCGTAGTTCCGGAACGGCTCCGCGAAATGCCGTCCGAAGCCTCCCTTGAAGGCATCGAGTATCTCCCGCTGTATCTTATGGACCGCCGTCTCGAAGACGGCATACCGGTCGGTCGCCATTTCCAGAACCCTGGAAAGGAGCTCTTTGATACGAAGAAGTTTTATAGGGAAAATCCCTTTCGCGAGACATGGGACGGTAGGCGGGGCGCCTCTTTAATAAAAAAGAAGCCGCCAAGCCATCGGCCCCAGTCCTAATTTTTACGCAAGGAAGAGTATAGCCCCTTCCGCCATGGATGTCAATGATTTTGTCAAGGCTTTGTGCTTGTTTTTGGCTTATAAAAGCAATTTTATTGAATACCGAACGACATGGAAAAACAGGGGATCCGGTTCCCATGTATAATGGGGTCGAACCGCCTATGAAAGACACCGATCCCATCCGGAAACTCGCCTCCCGATTCCTCGAACACCTGGAAATCGAGCTTTCGCGTTCCCCGAAAACGATCGAGAGCTACGGTCGGGTGCTTTCGAAGTTCTTTGAATGGGGAAACGTGATTCGTCCGGAAGATATCACGCTTGAGAAGATCAGGAGCTACCGGATCTGGATGAACCGTGCCGAAAACGGTCGTGGCGAGACTCTCAGGAAGAGCACCCAAAACCTCCACGTCGTCGTCCTACGCTCTTTCCTCAAGTTCCTCTCGAAGGAAGATATCGGAAGCGTCCCGGCCGAGAAGATCGAGATCGGCAAGACGCCGGACCGGCAGGTCGATTTTCTCGAATGGAACGAAATACGGCAGCTCCTCTCCGCTTCCGGCGACGGCAGCCTCCGCGGACGACGCGACCGCGCCATGCTCGAACTCCTCTTTTCCGCAGGGCTCCGTGTCTCCGAACTCACCTCGCTCGACCGCGACCAGGTGAACCTGAAAAAAGGCGAGTTCTCAGTCCGCGGGAAGGGGTCGAAGCTTCGGGTCGTCTTCCTCTCCGACGACGCGCGAGACGCGATCGCCCGATACCTCGAAAAACGCACCGATATGGATCCGGCGCTCTTCGTCTCCGTTCCGAAAAAAGGCGAGGGGAAAGAGCGCGGCGGCGGGAAGGGGCTCCGGATCACCGAACGCTCCGTCCAGCGCATCGTGAAACGCGCCGCGACAAAGGCGGGTATCATAAAGGACGTTCACCCGCACACACTCCGCCACTCCTTCGCGACCGACCTTCTCCAGAACGGCGCCGACATACGATCGGTCCAGGCGATGCTCGGCCACGCGTCCATCACCACGACCCAGATCTACACGCACGTCACGAATGAACGTCTCCGCGAAATCCACGAGAAGTTCCATGGGAAGCGTAAATCAATAAACAGGGAACAATAAACAGGGAACAAAAAAACAAACTCCGAGGAGTTTGTTTTTGTTTGAAACCAACCCGTGATTCTATGCCTTCGAAAGCGGCGCGACGCCGAGCATCATCTTTTTCACGCCGACTTTCTTGAAGGCGACCGAGATGATGGAGCCGACGATGGAGATGACGACACCGCCGCCGAAGTCCGGATGCGTCACGTTGTCCCCCGGACGGAGATCTAAGGCTGCGGCCGGTTTAACCGGAGCGCCCTCCGCCTTCTTCGGAAGCCGTGCGACGGACGCCTGGAAATCGGAAATATCGGAAAGTTTTCCGGTCCGCGCATACGCACCGCCTCGTCCCTTCGGTCGACGCATGCCGAAACCGGACAAGTACGAGGGTTCCTCCTCGACCGTCTCCGCAATGAGATGCGACGGGATTTCCGCGATGAATCGGGATGACGGATTCACGTTCGTCGAACCGAAGATCATACGTTGTTCGGCGGAGAGAAGATACAGTTTCTCCTTCGCCCGAGTGAGACCGACATACATGAGCCGCCGCTCCTCCTCAAGGTCGTCCTCCGAAAACGCGCTCCGCGAATGCGGGAATATTCCCTCCTCGAGACCCGCGATGAAGACGATCGGGAACTCGAGTCCCTTTGCGCTGTGCAATGTCATGAGATGAACCGAGTCGGCACCGGTCTCGATCGAATCGGTGTCGGACGCGAGCGCGACTTCCTCGAGGAACATCCGCGCACCCTCGGAAAGCGGCCACTCATCGTATTTTTTCGCGACACCGAAAAGCTCGCGGACATTGTCCTCCCGATCCGATCCTTCGCTTGTTCCATCATGAAGCGACAGAAGATACCCGGACTCCGTCGCGAGCACCTCGAGGAGAAACGAGAACTTCATGGAGGTTTTTTCCTTTATCATCTCCAGCTTGAGCGGCTCGAAGAGACTCGCGAATGCGCGGATGATGAGAATCTTCTTTTCCGGGATACCGCTCTTGTCTGCGGCGATCGACCGCGCGGCTTCGAGCGGATCCTGTCCGCGACTGTCCGCGTACGCCATCCATTTCGCGAGCGTCGCATCGCCGATCGTCCGCTTCGGTTCGTTGATGACACGCGAGAGCGCGAGCGTATCCTTGGGATTCTGGAGGAGTCGCAGATACGCGATGGCATCTTTCACTTCCTTTCGCTGATAGAATTTGAGTCCGCCGACGATGCGATATGGGATGGATGCGCGGAGAAGCGCCTCCTCAAGCGCGCGGGACTGAGCATTCGTCCGATAGAGAATGGCGAAGTCGCCGAACCGTTTCCCTGATCCGTGTCCGTCGCGGATCGTCCGGGCGACGAACACCGCCTCCTCGAGCTCGTCGCGCATGGACTTGACGGTGATGAGCTCGCCCTCCTTCGTCTCCGTCCAGAGCTTCTTTTCCCGCTGACTCCTGTTCCGCGCGATGACCCCGCCAGCCGCATCAAGGATGATCTGCGTCGATCGGTAGTTCCGCTCGAGCATGATGACGACCGCTTCCGGATAGTCACGCTCGAATTCGAGGATGTTCTTTATGTCCGCCTGCCGCCACGCGTAGATCGACTGGTAGTCGTCACCGATGACGAAGAGGTTGCGATGTTTCTTCACGAGCGACTGGACGAGAAGATACTGCAACGGGTTCGTATCCTGGTACTCGTCGACCATGACGTATCGGAAGGTGTCCTGATACCGCGTGAGTGTCTCCGGCGACTGTTTGAACAGTTTCACGGTGAGCCGAAGAAGGTCGTCGAAATCGAGGCTGCCGGTCTTCCGGAGTTCCGCCTGATATCGTTTGTACACCTTGGCGACGAGCTCCTCGTAATAACTTCCCGCGCGGACCTCGTAATCCTCCTCATCGAGAAAATCGCTCTTCGCGCGCGATATCGCCTCCAGCACGGAGCGCGGTTTGATCTGATCCGGATTCATCTCGAGTTCCTTCATCGCGGTCTTCACGATGCTCACCTGGTCGTCCGCATCGAGGATATTGAAATTCGTCTCGTAGCCGATGACGCCGATATCGCGCCTGAGGATCCGCGCACAGACCGCATGGAACGTCCCGACGACCGGCATCCCGTGAAATGAAATCGGCTCCGCACTCGCTTCCGCGGCCTTCGCGAGGAGTGCGCCGATACGATCCTTCATCTCGCCGGCCGCCTTGTTCGTGAAAGTCACCGCGAGGATATTCCCCGGAGCCACGCCCTTTTCAGCGATAAGATACGCGATCCGGTGGGTGAGCGTTTTCGTCTTCCCCGATCCGGCGCCGGCCAGGATAAGCACCGGCCCTTCCGTTTGAAGCACCGCTTTCCGCTGCTCCGAATTCAGTCCCTCTTCCCAGAATTTCATGTTTTTTCGCTCACTGATAACCGGTACAGTGTAGCATGGCGTAGACACGCCTGGAAGAATAGAGAAATAGGTGATAGAGTGATAGAAGAAACAGCCACGAAAGTTCGTATTCTAACGTCCCTATAAGCCTCTACAACCTAGAAAAAATATGTTCGAGCCATATCTCGTCGTTCTCATACCGATCGTCGTCGGCATCGGGACACAGGCGCTCAAGTTCGTCATCTTCACCGTAAAGCACGGATGGAAACCGGAATACATGTTCACGCACGGACACATGCCTTCGGCACATACCGCGTTCGCCATCTCGCTCGCGACCTCGATCGGGTGGTACGAGGGGCTCCACTCCGGAGCGTTCGCCATCTCACTCGCGTTCGCCTTCATTCTGATCGACGACGCGGCGCGCATCCGCATGTACCTCGGCGATCAGGGACGCTATCTCAACATGCTCATCGACCAGCTGAAGGAGAATGTCGACGAAACCAAGTTCCCGCACCTCAAGGAGCGCGTCGGGCACCGCGTGAGCGAAGTCGTCGTCGGCGCATTGGTGGGTTTCCTTGGCACCATGCTTCTCATCTTCATCTTCGAATAGACAACGCGCGGATCCGCGACCATTTGACGAAACGGATTCCATGGAGTACAACGGAATCTGTTTTCGTTCCTTGCCAGGAGGATCCATGACTACGGAAGATTCCGCAACCGTTCTTGATATCTCGGAAATTCGGCTGAAATATCTTCGTATCATCCGTCTCATCTGCGATGATGAGGAAGATGGGATATGCCGTCGAACCGTCGTCCTCGTCGAGGAACGCTTCATCGAGGAACGACCGGAAAAATTCACCGGAAAATCCATTCTCGATAAAGCCGGTATCGGCAGAATCGGGATTTCCCGCATCATCGCCTACGCGGAGGACGAGGATGTGAACGCGGCGGCACAGGTCATATATACCGGGCTTCTCGGCCGCATGGACGAACGGCGCGTCATCAACATGATAGAGCGACTGATTTCCGAATCAGGAAAACTCGCTCTCGCCGTACCGGTTCCGCTCGACTGACAAACGAAAACCGACATCCGATTGGACGCCGGTTTCTTTTTTTACGCGCTCATTCCCTTTAGTAACTCCTCCTCGATCACTTTCCGGTCGTTCCAAGGAATCCGATCGTCGCCGAGCGCCATCGTCTCCTCGGCGCCCTTACCCGTGACAAGCAGGATATCGTCCGGACGAAGGAGCGAGAGCGCCTTCGCGATCGCCTCGCGCCGATTGAAAATTCTGAAGAAATCCACATTCTTTTCTTTCCCTTTGATGCCGACCTCGATCTCGTCGAGTATCCGCTGCGGATCCTCGTGGTAGGGATCCTCGTTCGTGAGAATCACGACGTCCGCCTGCGACGAAACGATTTCTCCCATGATGGGACGCTTCCCCCGATCACGCTCTCCGCACGCCCCGAAAACGGCGACGATCTTCGCGTCCCCTTTCCGCATCGAGGACACGAGCTCATAGAGTTTCTCGAGCGAATCCGGCGTCACCGCGTAGTCGACGAGTATCGTCGCGCCGAGATGGTTCGGAATCCGTTCCATCCGGCCGGGAACAAGCGATATCTTCGCGATCGCCTTCGCCGCAGTCAGAAGCGGTACCCCGATCGAGGACGTTGCGGCGATCGCGGCAAGCGCGTTCTCGACATTGAACATGCCTGGGAGGTTGATCGAGAACGGGACACCGGCGATGGAAAATCCGGATCCCTTGAGCGTCGATTCGATCCCCTCCGCGAAAAAGTCGGCGGAAGCGTCGGTTCGACTATACGTCCGTTTCTCTTTTGCACCCTCGAGAAAGAATTCCGGTTCCCACATATCGAGATTCACGACGGATTTTTCCGCTCCGTCGAAGAGCCGCCGTTTCGCGCGACGATACGCCTCCATCGTCTTGTGATAATCGAGGTGCTCACGCGTCACGTTCGTCACGACCGCCACCTCATACGCGATACCGGATACGCGCCGCTGATCGAGCGCGTGCGACGACACCTCGAGCACGACATACGTGCATCCGGCGAGAAGCGCATCCCGAAGAAATCGCTGAAGCCTCCACCCGCCGAGCGTCGTGAATTTCGACGCGTTCACGGTCTCCTTTCCCGCGATGCGGAAGTTGATCGTCGAGGCGAGCGCGACTTTTTTCCCGTCTTCCTCGAGGATGCGTGCGATGATGTTCGCGGTCGTCGTCTTGCCGTTCGTCCCCGTCACGCCGATGATGACCATCCGTCGCGCGGGACGCCCGAAATACCAGGATGCGAGAATCGCCTCCGCGAGATGCAGGAGATTCTTGACCGGTTGAGGAAACAGTTTCGAGAGAAAATATCGCATGGAATCATTATACACCGGCCGATTTCCTGATACGCGTGACATGGGCACGAAAGATGGAGAAAAACCGGTACAGAAAATACCGCGCCGGTGAGAGGACGATATCGTAGCACCCGGGAAACACGATCGGTTCGGTCGCCGGTGAGAACCCGATTTTGAACCTCGTAATTCCTTCCCATCCGTTGTTTGATGTCGATTGTTTCTTGTTGACTGCTGACTGTTGACTGCTGACTGTTCTGATGCCCCCGAAATCGTATCTCGTGCACCCACGACGCTTCGCCTCCCTGATCGCTTCCCACTGGAGGAGAAACGGCGCCATGTACTCGCGCTTCACATCCGCCGATCCGCCATGGAGATATGTCGCGGTACCATCATGAAAAACCATAAGGTTGACCCCGAGGATATCGCTCTCGTGTTCCGCGACGAAAAGAGTCGCAGTGTCGCCGAGAAGCGTCTCGAGCATTTTCTCGTAATACTTCCGCGGATGCGGCACGATTCCTTTCCGATCCGCGGTTCCCGTTACGAGATCGACGAACGCCTTCCGGAATCTTTCATTGTTCGATAGGAATACCCGCACGCCTTTTTTCTCCGCGAGCCGGATATTGTATCGCGTCTTCGATTTCATCTCCGCGAGCAGCATATCCTCATCCTTCGAAATATCGATGACAAACGTCTCGCGCGGTTGCATGTCGTGCGACGCCTTCACTGTTTTAAGTTTGTCATTCTGAGCGAGGCGAAGAATCTCGTCTCGTATCGCTTCCGTCCCCGGCTCCACCCGCACCCATCCGCACCCTCGACTTCTCGCTTCTTCAATTACTTTTGAAATTTGAAATTTGAAATTTGAAATTCCCAGAGATGGGTATCGAGGGGTATACAGGTATCTTCCCACGATCGGAAGCGAGTGAACGATTCCGCCTACGGGAAAACCAGCACTCGTCACCCGGACGATTTCGTGTCCCGCCTCCTCCTGAAACCGGAGCCAACCTTCCGATTGGAGAAAATCAGGATTTGTGATTCGTGATTCGTGATTCATGACTTCGATTCCTATTTCTTCCCGAGAAGCTTGAGTGCGGCACGGATACGCTCGCCGATATCCCCGACGTCGGGAGATACGAGTTTGAGCGCCTCCCGCCCCTCAGACACGTTGTACCCGAGCGAAAGCAACGCCTGCAATGCTTCATGATCCGGCATCGTCTGCCCTGCGGATTTTCCGGACGGCGCGGAAACCTTGTTCTGCAGCTCGATAATAACGCGTTCAGCGGTCTTCTTTCCTACGCCCGAAACCTGCGTCAGGACGGACGGATCCCTGTTGATGATCGCCATCTTGATCGTGTCCGGATCGGCGATGGAAAGAATCCCGAGCGCGGCCTTGGGACCGATCCCTGAAATCGAGATGAGAAGCTCGAACATATCAAGTTCGTCCTCCCCGAGGAATCCGTAGAGCGCAAGCTGATCCTCCCGGACATGCGTATGGATGTGAAACACCGCCTCGCCCACGCCCGCGACCTTGCCGAGCGTATACGCGGACACGGACACCTTATATCCGACTCCGTTCACGTCGAGTACCACGAACCCTTGTTTCACGGCGACGATTTTCCCCGACAATTGTGCAAACATATAAGCAGCTTGCTAGCTTTTAGCTTCATTAGCTTCCTAGGCAGAAAAATATGGGAAATCTTTCCTCCACCATACCAAATAGCTGGATTCCGCGCCACATCCCTATTCTTTCTTCCCCGTCGATTCAGCCACAAGCGCGTTTATATCGACCTTCCGCCCGAGCAGAGCGAATGCCTGCGTCAGTTTTCGGAACGTGCGAACGACCTCCGGATGCATGATCTGAACCAGCGCCTCTTCCTTCCAGTGGAAGATGAGGAGCGAATGATTGAACACAAATATATCTACCCCGAGGTCCAGGAATTCCTCCGGCACGACCGTGATGGCCGCCGCGCGCCCGACATAGCTCTCTTGCCATTCCGAACCGTATTCCTTACCCATTTCCGCAAAGCTTTTCCCGAGCACCGCCTCGACGATGATTCCCTTCTCCTTGATGAGATTATTGATGGCGACGACCCGCTCCGTTCCGAGCGTCTCGATACATTCTTTCGCGGACTTGGTCGATTGAAAACCGTACAATCGCTCGCCGGCATGCGCTTCGAGAAGCTCCTTGAGCACGGAAAAGAGTTCTCCGGATCCAGAATACGTCTTGATGAACAGCTTCTGCTCGCCGTGACTGCCTGGATTGATAAGGGCATCGAATGTCATCTGGAGCAAGCCGCTCACTCTATTCGTTTCCGTGCGCGCCCAGAAATGCCGCTTTCCGACGAGTGACCGCTCCGCCAGCCTCCGTCTCTTGAGCGACTGCAGCGCGGAAAAAGCGGTCATACGCGGCAATGCGGACTTCCTCGCGATTTCCGCGACGGACATCGGCTCGCAGGAAAGTACCAAAAGCACCGCCTCTTCCGGCTTTTTCAATTCGAGCAGATATGCCGATTTCGTCTCGTCTTTCATGCATATATCATATCAAATGACAAGATTACTGTCAATTTTATAGTATAATTAATTTTTATATAAAGCATTATTTTTGTATATAAGAAAATTTACTGAAATATTTTTACCAAAAGAGTATGCTTCCGTGTCGGCTGAAATACCATGCCGGGAACAGCGCGACAATCCTAACCATTAAGGCGAATCTATGCCATTCGGTGCAGGATCAAAAGGAGAAAAGGCTCCTCGTCCGCGCAAGTAGCGCGCAAGGATTTCTCGGGGAAGCCATCCGCTTCCCTCTCTCCACGAGGTTTCAATACGATTTGAAGCCTGGTCGAGAGAAAATGGATACGGAGTCGCAGCCACTCATCATTCAAGACGACGACTATGAAACAATCTACTCGAAGCAAAATATCGACACCTTCGCTTTCTCCGATGGATATATTGCTCAGCGGAAAAAAATTCGAAACGATAGCCGACCCGAGGCTGGTCATAGCGGTGCTCGAACCGAGATGCAATCTCAAATGTTCACATTGCTATTGGAACCACGACGGCATCGACTACGGCAAACGAACGCACGACTGGAGCCGTCAGATCGAAAAGATCGTTTCCTGGAACGCCGACGTCGCCTACGCCGGAAGGATCCTCACGCCACGAGCCGCCGAATTCATCAAAGAATACTGCGAGCGCTCAGGGAAAAAGGTTGGAATCGTCGACAACGGTTACACGATCCTGTCGCATCCGGAGCTTTTCAAATATTACGAATACGTGAACATATCGCTCGACGGTGTCCCGGAGGATCATGACCGTCAGAGGAACAAGAAAGGGTCGTTCGAAATCGCCCTCGCCGCCATCCGCAAGATGAACCGGATCGCGGAGGAACGACAAGACGAGGTGTCACGCGAAGCGCTCCGTCCCGTCGTGTCAGCGACTTTCTCGCCGCTCAATATCGACCAATGGGAACAATTCGAGGGACTACTCACAAAAGAGAACATCGCGATGTCGTGTAATCCGGTCCTCGGCGTACAGGAGAACTTCAACCGCAATATGCCGCTCTTCGACGCTGAAGGCATCCGGGAAGCATTCAAGAAAGTCGTCGGCGGTATGCCGAAGCTCATCAATCTCTACGACCCGAAGCACGTCGAACCGCTGTTGCCACTCCTCAAAAGATACGATTGGACTATTCGCCAGGAAGGCGACGCACTCCGCACCGAACTTGAGAATGGCACGGTCATCGTGTACAAGCCACTAAGCGTACAGACCTTCGGGGAACGGACACTGCTCTGGACCGGAAACTTCCATGCGGATGCCGATGTCGCCGACGCGAAGTTCGCCGAAACAGCTACCGAAAAACACCTGCTCGCCGTCGCGAACCGGTTCGCCGATGCCGAGCGACGCCTTGTCCAGACGCTCCTGAAAAGAAAATAAAGAAACGGACCGGGGAAATACGATGTTTCTCCTCTCCATTGAGATTTCAATCAGATGATTGAAATCTCATAGAGATCAGTTCTTTCCATCACATAGGAGACAGCCATGGAAAAGATGAGCATCAAGATTGACAGCGGTACGATCGTAGTGACCTCCGTTCCACTTCCGACGACCGCGGCGGTTCCGAGCGATGAATACCTCGCTCAGCGGAAGGCGGCCGGGACGCTGCTGCCGGTCATCGATGTTCCCGTCCCGGATGAGGACGACCAACCAGGTCATAAGGAGACATGACAAAACGGCTCGGGCGAGCCGCATCAAATCGCCCACTCTATAAAGTTTCCAAATCCGTTTGGAGATTTTTAGAGATCACGTTCTCTGAATCAAATATCGCGAATACTTCGCAACCCGTTCCCGGGGGAGATCTGGGGCTGGAGAGCATCATGACCAACATCGTCATCCTGATCGTTGAAGACAAGGACGAGGAAATCATCGCCGCAGAACAGGCGGTCAAGAATCACTTCGGCATCCCTTTGGATGAGTCGGGCGCCTATCTCGGGCTCGAGGTTGCCAAAGAAAAACTCGGGCTTCCGGACTGGAAAGCATACAAGGTCGGCGACGGAATCGTGTCTATCATGACCGCCCGGAATCTCTCCGAAGCGAACGCGGGGCTCAAGAAGGTATTCGGTGATGAAAAATCGCCTGGATTCCGGAATGCGTTTCCGAGTGTCGGCATCCTGACCGATCTCATGTTCCCTGGCGGACGCGGAAAAGGCGTGCAGGCGAATGGGATCGATGTGATCCTCATGGCCATCGAGCACAAAGTCCCGGTCGTCGTCTGTTCCGATACGGACCACCACGAAGTCGGATTCGTGCCTCGGCTCGCGACGACGCTCGCACCGCTCCATCCGGCCGGAAAGATTCCCGTCATCCTCGACAAGAAGGATTGGGGAAAGGCTATCACGCTCCTTTCCGAAATCATGCCATGAGCACAACCGTTTCAAAGACCCGAAACCTCGGGTCTTTTTCTTTGGATGCCCGCCGCGTCGCCCGTGAGCGACCGTGGCTTGCCAAAATACGGAAGGCGTGGTACAAACAGGAGGTCTCAGCGCATGTTTCCATGCCTATTTTTTATCCGAGGCTTCAGCTTCTATCCTAAAAAGCTAGGAAGCTAATGAAGCTAATAAGCTAGTTGCTATGCCTATCAAGGAGAACGCGAAGAAATACATGCGGGTTGCCGCCCGCAAGACGGTGAAGAACAAGATCGTCACCGGCGTGTTCCGGAGCGCGATCAAGAAGACCCGCGAAGCGGTCGCCAAAGGCGATCTCGAAACCGCGCAGGCGGAATACAAGAAAGCTCAGAAGTCACTCGATAAGGCTGCGGAGAAGAATATCATCAAGAAGAACACCGCCGCCCGGAAGAAGTCCCGCCTCAACGCCCTCGTGAAGAAGGCAGCAACGGCAAAGAAAACCGCACCGGCAAAGAAATAGCTTCCGCATTTAAAAACCCCGCCCTCCCGGCGGGTTTTTTGTTGACTACTCACTATTCTTTGATATCAGAACTTTTCCACGAACAGGGTCAACGCGAGTTCCGGGTCCTTCCGCCCGAGTTTCATATCCTCGTCAAGCGACGAGAGAAGATTGAATCCGCTGCGTAGCCGCGCGAGCGGGAATCCGGAAATCCGGGAGAGGAGTTTCCCCGCGACAAACGGCTTCATACCGCACGCGGCAGCGATCCCGTCCGAACGCATATTCCCCTTGTCATATTCCCCACGGACCTTGATGAGCTCACGAAGCTGCCAGGCGAGGAGCCCGAAGAGTTTCGGCACACCACCGCTGTCCCCGCGTACCTCCTCGAGCAGCATCGTGACCGCTCTCCCGCGGTTTCCCGAAACGAGCGCGTCGAGCGCCGCGAATAAGAGTTCCTTCGGGACCTCCGACACGAAAAGATCGAAATCCGAAAGAGCGATTTCTCCGGATTCCTTATAGGTCGCAAGTGTCCGTGCCAGACTAGAGAGCTTCGCGGAGTCGGTTCCGAAAAGCGCGGTCATCCGCTCAAGCACCGGTCTCAAAAACGACACGTCCGTCGAAACACGTTTCGTCTCCGCCATAAGGAACGAACGTACCTCTTCAGGCGCAAGCGGTTTCCATTCCTCGACGACATCCGCCTTCTTTTTGAGAAGCGTAAAAAGCGGATCCTTCGCCTTCGGCACAGAGAGAGAAAAGAAGACCCCGTCTACACCGGAAAAATCCGTTTCCGCGACCGCCACCGCTATTTTCTCGGACAGGCCGGGATCCACAGCTTCCTCTGTATCATCCTTGCGGTCGGGAAACGATATCCTGACATCGAGGAACCGGCGGGAGCCGAACAGATCGGTAGCGACCGCTTCGGAAAGAAACTTCGGAAACGAGCCCGGACCCGACGCCATGTCGAACGAGACGATTTCACCGTCTTTATATTCGGCCAAAAAGGCGTCTTTCAGTTCCGATCGACGACGCATGGATCGGAACCGGTCTTTCCCGTAGAGAAGCGTAATCATAGGTATCCGATGAGAATATCCCCAGTATACACGAAAAAGGCGGCTTCCGCCGCCTTTCTTCGAATCATCGTTTGATACGACTCAATTCATCGGCGTCCATTCGAATGCCGTTCCCGGCTCGACAACATTCACCCAGATCTGCCCCGGAACGAATGCCACTTCCGATCCACCCTGATCGAGTAGGAGCAGCTTGCTGCCGAGATCCGACTTGTCCTTCTTCCAGGATCCCTTCGTCTGTTTCCCTTCGATGAAGTAAAATGCGTCTCCGGAGACGGCCTGGTCATACCACGGATCGCCGAAATTGAGGTTATTGTACTGTCCCTCGATCTGCTCGGATTCCACGAAGAGCGCGACGACGTTCTTCGGTGCGATCCGCGATCCGTCGTTGCGATCGGTATCCGGAATGTTTCCCCAGGTCCGCTTCCAGGCGTTCATATCACGGTCGTACGAATATTCGACCTCCCCCTTCCCCGGATATCCGATGCGAAGGTGTCCGGACGATGGGCGATCCGCAGCATCCGTTTCCGCCCGATGCGGATACCCGGAAAACGAGTTCTCCAGACCGTATCCGAGCTCTTTCGCGCGGTCGAACGCCTTCTCGACGTTCACTCGGCTCGTGTCCTCGTATTTCATGCCATTCGCCTGTTCCGCGCGATAACAGACATCTCCGCCGGCGGAATTCCCCGCGGCCCCCGTGCAGTCGATGTTGTCGAGAATTCCCTCCTTTATCCGATCGAGCGCGAAATGCGATCCGCCCCAATGAACATAGATGGCGCCGATGCTCTTGGCCAGATGGAGAAAATCGTGTCGCGACGAGCGGACTGCCCCGGCCTCCGTCGGAAGCGCACACTGATACACCGTCATAAGCCGGTTTATCGTCGCCGTGATGACCGGCATTTCGAACACCATGTCCGCCTGCGAAAATCCGGCTGCCGGTCGGGCGGAAAGATCCGCCGGCTGCATGACCGCGACCGGACGGCGACTCCAATGCTCGCATGCGATACCGGAGAACGCACTCACCGGGCCGGAATTCATCGGATTGGACGACGTCTTTGCCGGAACGGAATCGTTTTCGATCGTGAGCCGCTCCACCTGCGCACGACGGATCGCGTCGCGACCGTACGAGAAATAGACCACGATTCCGGCGATGGTCATCGCAGCCAAGGCGATCACGACCTTTTGTCTTCCTTGCATATTTTTTTCGGAACATTTTACGGATTTTATTGTATCACACGACGCGCTTGACAGGAATCCTCCTATGTTGTTTATTTGACTCCGTAGTACGCAGCACCTTTCCAATCAACGACAGGAGAACGCGATGACCGAGATGCAACAGCTGAAGCGGATGCTCGATGAAACCAATGCTGCCATCAGGCTATTGGATGGTACCCTGAAGAAGTTCAGAGGCTCCGTCGATCTCGAAAAGAACGCGGATTTCGACCGCATACTCCGGGAAACCGCCCACATCCATTCCGTGCTCGATTTCAAGACCGACAGCAAGCTCTTCCGGCAGCTCTCGGGGGAAGGCGAAGACCCAATCCGCGAACTCGGCAGGAAACGGCTCGCCCACATCCTTTCCGCTCACGGAAACCTGAAGCGGTACATCGAAGCGCTGATACGGAAATCCGAGAACGCCGGGAAACCGAACGCCATCAGGCGGATGCTCCCAGCATACGCCGCACGCTCCTGACATCTTTCCTTATAG
Source organism: Candidatus Moraniibacteriota bacterium (assembly GCA_018061645.1). Lineage (GTDB taxonomy): Bacteria > Patescibacteriota > Minisyncoccia > Moranbacterales > UBA1568 > JAGOTT01. Next base: position 4,166 of record JAGOTT010000011.1, on the reverse strand, counting down.
ACAAAAGCCCGACCGAATGGCCGGGTTTTTTCTTGACTTTTTTCTCCGGACATGGCATGAATAACGGACGTTATTTAACAAACCAAACGGAAAGGAGTCTATCATGCCCGGCCAGGAAACCTACTCGATCCCTTTCGACGACACCATCGACCGACTCGTCTGGTTCATGCGCGACGGTCTCGGGGAAGCGATTACCGAAGCAAAAAAACATCTCGAAGAATTTCCTGAATATTCCATTCTTTCGGTCCGGATCCGGAAAAGCGGATCGGTGGAAGAAGCGGTCTGTCAAAACCATCCGCGCGAACAACTGGAATCCGCGCTTGATTCGCTGAACGAAGCATTGGAAGAAAGGATGTTTGCCGCCATGGACAACATGTTCATTCCCTATCCGAAAAAATCAGGTGAACGGGAATCGTTCGGAAGGACGGATCCGGAAATGCGCGCGTTCGGAAAAGTGCGCGCAATCGTCTACCCGCACCTTGTGCTTCTGGCAAAACGGATCAGCCAAGCCAATAATATCGACGAAAAATCCGGAACAGCGAAGGAGATCAGTGCGCTCTGCCGACCGACTCCGGTCGTCACGCCCGAAACCATCCTCACCGAGCTTCTCAGGGATGCGCGCGAGGAGAACACGCAGTGACCGTTATTCAAAGAAGCGGTCATCGCCACGGCACATCGGTGTCGTGGCGATTTTCTTTTGGACATTCCGATTCCGGATATGGTATCCTTGGTGAAGACAAACGGATTTATGCGATACGAAAATACCGGTTGGCAGGACAACGGACTTCGTGAAGGCGCGGGGAAATCCGCGGAACGCGTGATGGGCTCAGTCGATCTCCCGAGAAACGAGCATCTGGACGGAAGATACGTTCCCTATGCGGCATCGATCAAGCTTGCAAAGGAGCACCAGCCATGGGAAGACCCCGTCATGCCAAGTCCAGTCTTCGCGAAAAAGCTCCGTGAAGCCGCACTCAGTTCCATGCCAAGACTTCCGCAGGAGCTTCACAGGAATCTCAAGTTCTATACCTCCGTCGGATCCCCACTCGACCGATATCACGGCATCGATGCGTTTCTTGAATTCGAAGTCACCGGAAAAGATCCAATCCGCATCACGCTCGATATCACGATGAAACCCGGGAAGGATGCATGGAAAGCCGATATACTTTTCAGCGTCGGACAGGTCGATGTCGAGACATTCGCACAGGATATCTCCGTCGGAAAATTCGACGATATCATCGGACGAGTCGCAAAAACCGTAGCATCACTCATCTTCAATCGGCTTACCGGGAGACCTACGGAAAAAACATTTATCCCTGAAAAAGAGGAGCGAACCACCCTATGAAAGAATTTCCTGACATGCTCATCGGACGGACGATCGAACGGAAATCCGAAGCGAAGGATCGGCCGGACATCGAAACCATCCTCTCTCCGCTCGAATCAAAGGAATCGGTCGCGAGGGAATTCTGCGTGAAGTGCGGAATGATCGCGGAAGTGAACGGGACGTTCCTCGATGAAAACGGTCTTTCCCGAAACGACCTTCATGATGGCGATTATCTGGAAACGGACAGCTGTCCGGATTGCCCGAATCAACCGATCGATGACGAACCAAGAAAGATCCGGATCAGAAATATCCGCGGACTCACATCATAAAACTCCCTCTCGGGAGTTTTTTCTTGTCCGTGTTTTTCTCGTTCCCTGTTTCCTGTTCCTTGTTTCTTGTCGCTTCTTCATATCTCTCCCCAGTTCTTCCCGACCGCGATCTCCGCGATAAGCGGCACGCGAAGCGCATACGCCGCTTCCATCTCCCGCTTCACCTCCGCCGCGAACGCCTCCGAAATCCCCTCCTCGACCTCGAAAATGAGTTCGTCGTGCACCTGAAGGAGCATCTTCGCCTTCCCGTCATACCGCGAAACGAGTTTCTCCGCACGGAGCATCGCGAGTTTCATGATATCCGCCGCGAGTCCCTGAATCGGCATGTTGATCGCCATCCGCTCCCCCGCCTTCGCGAGCTGTGGATTGCCGCTTTGGATTTCCGGAACGAGCCGCCGCCGCCCGAGTTCGGTCTCGACGTACCCCTTTTCCTTCGCGGACGCCTTCATGTTCTCCATATACGTCGCGACGCCGGGAAATTTCTCGAAATACATCGCGATGAAATCCGCCGCCTTTTTCTGGTCGATGCCGAGCGACTGCGCGAGCCCGTACGCGCTCATCCCGTACATGAGTCCGAAGTTGAACACCTTGGCTTCGCGCCTCTGATCAGGCGTCACGTCTTCCGCTTTCACCTCGTAGACCGCCATCGCTGTCGCGCGGTGCACGTCGATTCCCCGCTCGAAGGCGGACACAAGACTTGCATCCCCCGACACATGCGCCATCACCCGGAGTTCGATCTGCGAATAATCGACACCGACCAAAAGATTTCCCTCTTCCGCGAGAAACGCGCTCCGGATCGCCTCGCTCCACTTCTCCCGCGCGGGAATGTTCTGCAGGTTCGGTTCGGTCGACGAAAGCCGCCCCGTCGCCGCCACCGCCTGCTGGTACGTCGTGTGGAGCCGGGAGCGGGAATCGACAAGCGACGGAAATGCGTCGAGGTAGGTCGTCTTGAGCTTGAAGAGTTCCCGCTCCTCCTCGACCAGGAACACGATCGGATACTCTTTCAGTTTCGCGAGCTCGGGCGAAGCGGTCGAGATACCGGTCTTCGTCTTCTTGATTCCCGCGGTCGGGATATGCAGATCCGTGAAAAGGATTTCCGCAAGCTGCTTCGGCGAATTCACGTTGAACTCCCGCCCCGCGAGGTCGTATATCTTTTTCTCTATCTCCGTTATCTCCAACCCGAGTTCATCCGAAAGCGCCTTGAATTTTCCCGTATCGAGCCGGATGCCGTTTTGCTCCATTTCGGCGAGAATAGGAATGAGCGGCATCTCAATTTCCGAAAAAAGCCTCCCCATGTTCCACTCCTCACTTGGAGGTCGAACCTCCAAGTTCTGTTCTTTGCTTATCTCGGCTATTTTTTCCGAAAGCTTGTTCGAGAGTCCGAGCAGCGATTCCGCCTTCCGCCCAAGCCCTTCCTCCCCGAATTCCGCGATGACGAGATGGTCGAATTCCACCCGCGTCCCCGCCTGGAGAAGGTAGGCCGCGATCATCGCGTCGAACGCGATTCCCTGGAGTTCGATGCCCTCCTTTTTCAATGCGTGCCATGCCGCCTTCGCGTCATAGAAAATCTTCTTCTTGTTTTCGTCCTCGAAAAATTCCGTGAGCGATTTCTTCGTCTCCTCATTCCACTCGACCGTCACCGTAATGCTTTCTTTTTCCTTGTCATTGCGATGAGTCTTCGACGCGGCAATCCAGTCTTTCTGAAATGCTATTTCCACCATCGAAATCCCCGCCCCACCAAAAAGGGATGCCTCACCAACATGGATCCACACCGCCGCGTCCCCATCGATCGAACCAAGGAGTTTCTCGGTTTCGGTTTTTTCTTTCAGGATTTTTTGTTTCTTGTTTCTTGTTCCTTGTTTCTTTTCTCCTATTCCCTGCTCCTTGCTCCCTACTCCTTGCCCACTGATTCTTTTCAAAAGGCTATAGAACCCGAGTTCACGGAACATCGCCGCGACCTTCTCGCGCTCATAATCGTGCGTCACGCACTTCTCCGGATCAAACAAGACCGGTGCGTCCGTCCGAATCGTCCCGAGGTCTTTCGAGAAAAACGCGCGTTCCTTGTCCGCTTCGAGCTTCTTCCGCACGGACTCCTTCACCTCCGGGAGGTTCTCATAGATCGTCTCGAGTGTTCCGTACGCTTTCAGGAGATCCGTCGCCGTCTTGGCGCCGATACCCGCGACCCCGGGGATATTGTCCGACGCGTCACCCGCGAGCCCCTTGTAGTCGGGAATCGATTCCGGCGGGAAGCCGTACTTTTCGATGACCGCGGCGCGATCGTAGAGTACGAGATCCTTGATCCCCTTGCGTATCGAAAACACTTTGACGAGCGGCGAGACGAGCTGAAGCGCGTCGTTGTCCCCAGTCACGATGATCGCCTCGATTCCTTCGCGTTCCGCCTGTCGTGCGATCGTCCCCACACAATCGTCCGCCTCGAACCCCTCGTGCTCATAGATCGGGATATTGAACGCGGCAACGAGTTCCTTGACCCGCGGGATCTGCGCATAGAGGTCGTC
>JAGOTT010000023.1 GCA_018061645.1 Candidatus Moraniibacteriota bacterium | reverse complement strand
AGGATGAGACGACGCTTTATACAAACAAGTGCGCCGGACCGGACGACGACTGGCGCGACAAGGTGGTGAAGATCAAGTCCGAAGGGACGGCGGGGACGACGACGCGGGCGGTGGAGGTGGCGGTGGCTGCTGCTGGGGGAGGGTTGACTGGGGGATGCATTCTTTACGGAGATTCTTCCACAGATAATTTGACGATGGAAAGATGGGGACTGGGCTGTAATACCGCCTATAATCCTGCGGGATCACATTCATGTGGAAATGCAAATGTCACAGCAACTGGCTATAGTTGTGGACAAGTTTCGCTATATACAGGGAGTAGTTCTCCGGCATATCGAGTATTTTGCAATTGTGTCGGCAATTGATTTCAGAGTTCAGTGTTTTATGGAACCGCCTTCGGGCGGTTTTTGCTTTTCTTGCCTGAATCCGGGCTTTCCGCTAGAATTCCCTTGTTATAGACCCTGTAAGGGAAGCTCATTATGGATGTATTCGAAATCGAAGGGGGAAAGCGGCTCAGGGGTGTGATCGAGGTGCGCGGATCCAAGAATGCGACGACGCCGATCCTCGCCGCGACGCTTCTTTCTGCGAAAACCAGTATTATTTCCGGTATCCCGCTCATCGAGGACGTGTTCCGCATGCTCGAAATCCTCGAGAGCCTCGGGGCGACGGTAAAGTGGCAGGGAAAGCGGACGGTGGCGGTCACACCGGGGAAGATCGACCCCGGAAAGATGGATGTCGCGCTCGTGAAAAAGATCCGCTCATCGATCCTGCTCCTCGGGTCACTCTCCGCGCGGTTCGAGCGGTTCACGCTTCATCAGCCGGGTGGGTGTACGATCGGCAAGCGACCGACGGATACCCATATCGATGTCCTCGGCAAGCTCGGCGTGTCGATCGTACGCGAGGAGAAGGGATACCGCGTGGATGCGTCGAAACGGAAACCGGGGAAGGCTGTCCTGCGGGAGCTCTCGGTCACGGCGACGGAAAACGCGATGATGCTCGCCGCGGGGATGCCCGGCAAGACGATCATCAAGATCGCCGCCGCGGAGCCGCACGTCGAGGATCTCGGACGGTTCCTCGTGAAGATGGGTGCCAAGATACAGGGGCTCGGGACACATACGCTTGAGATCACCGGATCGAAAACCCTCCGTGGCGCGACGCATACGGTCATCCCGGATGCGAACGAGGCGGCGACCTTTCTGATTCTCGGGGTGGCGACCGGGAGTCCGATCACCGTGAAGAACGCGCGTGAGGAGCATCTTGACCTGGTACTCGAGAAACTCCGCGAGTTCGGGGCGGATTTTACGGTTTCGAAAAACGCGATCACGGTCGTACCGGCGAAGAAGCTTTCCGTGGTGCGGAAGGTGGAGACGCGGACGTATCCGGGAATCCCGACCGACATCCAGGCACCGCTCACCGTGCTCGCGACGCAGGCGGAGGGCGAGACGCTCATCTTCGACACGCTTTTCGAGGGGCGGTTCAACCATGCGTACGAGCTCGAAAAGATGGGAGCGAAGGTGCTCATCCTCAATCCGCACCAGGTGATGGTCCTCGGGAGGACACCGCTTCGGGGAACCGACATCCGCAGTTATGATCTCCGCGCCGGGGCGGCGCTCATCATCGCGGCCCTGTGCGCCAGCGGAAAAACGACCATCGAGGAGATCTATCAGGTGGATCGCGGGTACGAGCGGATCGAGGAACGGCTCGCGAAGCTGGGAGCCGTGATACGGAGAGTGGAGAAATAATTTTCAAGTCCTAATTTCTCATTTCTAAACAATTTCCAATTGCAAAATTTTGAAATTAAAAAATTCTGTCATTGTTTGAAAATTGAAAATGAGAAATTGAAAATCCATCCGCAATGTCTTTTTTCGTAAAGAAAATCGGGATCGACCTCGGGACGGCGAACACGCTCGTGTTCGTGCCGGGGAAGGGCGTCGTGATCAACGAGCCGTCGGTCGTCGCCATATCCGTATTCGAGAACAAGGTGCTCGCGGTCGGCAACGAGGCCAAGGAGATGCTCGGACGGACGCCGGATACGATCGTCGCTTCGCAGCCGCTTCGTGATGGGGCGATCGCGGACTATCGCGTGACGGAGGCGATGCTCCGGTATTTCATCCAGAAGGTGAGCGGGAAATTCCGATTCTTCCGGCCGGAAGTCGTGCTTTCGATCCCGGCGGGCGTGACTTCGACCGAGCGGAGGGCGGTAATCGACGCGGCGCAGAAGGCCGGTGCGCGCGCGGCCTATGTCGTGAAGGAGCCGATACTGGCGGCCATCGGCGCCGGTATTCCGATTCACACCGCACAAGGGAACATGATTATCAATATCGGCGGGGGTACGTCGGAGATAGCGGTCATCTCGCTCGGGGGCGTGGTGGCGTCGGCCTCGGCGCGGGTCGGTGGGAACCGGATCGATCTCGCTATCTCGGACTATATCAAGCGGAAATATAGTCTCGCGATCGGCGAGCGGACGGCGGAAGAAGTGAAGATCAAGATCGGCGCGGCGATCGCGCAGGTCAAGGAGGATCATACGGAGATACGCGGGCGCGATCTCATGGGCGGATTGCCGAAGACCGTGACCATATCCTCGAACGAGGTGACGGAAGCGATCCAGGATGAGCTTCGCGAAATCGTCAACGTCGTGAAGCAGGTGCTTCAGGAGACGCCGCCCGAGCTTGCCGCCGACATCATGGACAAGGGCATGGTGCTCTCGGGAGGGACGGCACAGCTCCGGTTTCTCGACCAGCTCGTCGGGAAGACGATCGGCGTGCCGTGCTATGTCGCGGACGATCCGGCATTCTGCGTGGTGAAAGGGGCGGGCATCGTGCTCGAGAACCTCGAGGCGTACAAGCGGAGCATCATGTTGGGGAAATAAAGCACAAATTTTCAATTTCTAATTTCTAATTTCTAAACAATTTTCAATGATTCAATTTCAAAATTTAAAAATTAAGAAATTTCATCATTGTTTGAAAATTGAGAATTAAAAATTGGAAATTATGTTGGTCGGTATCGATGCATCCCGCGCATTCCTTCATCGTCGGACGGGGATAGAGGAGTATAGCTATCAGGTCATCAGGCATCTCCGTGACGCGATTCCGAAAGGGGATTTTGTAATTTTATATGTGAGAAAAAAGATTTCTCTTTCCGCTGTCATTCCGAGCTTGTCGAGGAATCTCGCTTTGATGTCCGGTAGATCCTTCGACTTCGCTCAGGATGACAAGAGGAGAAAATTTTCCTTTTTTGAATCGCCCAGGATGGACTTTGAGCTCCCGAAAAATTGGGAGGTGAAAGGACTGTGGGCGCCGCGATTCTGGACGCAGATCAGATTGTCACTTGAGATGCTGTTCCATTCTCCGGATGTCCTCTTCGTTCCGGCGCATACCGTGCCGGTCATTCATCCGAAAAAAACCGTCGTGACGGTTCATGGACTCGAGTACGAGATGTTTCCGAAGGCGTATTCCTTCTGGGAGCGGCTCTATATGCGGCTCTCGATCCGGTTCTCGGTGCGTGTGGCGGATCGGATCGTCGCCGTGTCGGAAAACACGAAGCGGGATCTGACACGTCTCTATGGCGTGCCGGAGGAGAGGATAGCGGTGATATATGAAGGTGTCTCACTCGAAATTCCAAATTCCAAATTCCAAGGGAATCAAAAACCGTATCTGCTCTTTATCGGAAGGTTGGAAGAGCGGAAGAACATCGTGCGGATCATCGAGGCATTCGGGATCCTAAAGGAGAAGTATCATATCCCGCACGAACTGGTGCTTGCCGGAAAGCCGGGGCACGGCTATGAGAACATAAGGCGCAAGATACAGGGCGCGAGATACAAGATACGGGAAACCGGATATGTGAGTGAGGGGGAGAAGCGGGAGCTCCTGAAAAACGCCGACGTTTTTCTTTTCCCGACCCTGTATGAGGGATTCGGTCTGCCAGTGCTCGAAGCGCAGGCGGCTGGCGTGCCGGTCGTCGCGTCCAAGACGAGCTCACTCCCGGAAGTCGGCGGTGAAGGTGCTCTCTACGCCGACCCACTTTCTCCCGAAGATATTGCTGAACAGACCTGGAAATTCCTCTCGGAAAAGGATGTCCGTGATGGTATAATGGGAGCGGGACTCGAAAACGTGCGAAGATTCGATTGGAGGAAATGTTCCGAAAAGATCACCGGGCTGCTGAGATAAAAAAAGAGCCGCCGTGTTCGTCGGGGCTCCTGCAATAGGGTTCAACTCGCCCTTTTCTTTCTGGAAGAGAGGAAGAGCGAAATGAAAATCCACCAGAAAAGGAAGAGGGCGGTCTTCGCGTCAGTGCTCCTCTCCGTTGAGGTAGCCGCTTGCTTTCTGGCCCGGTAATCGAACCAATTCCCCCTCAAGATCCTTTTGACCCGGGGATTGTCCGGCGGCGGTTTCCGAAAGAACAGTCTGTTCACGATATACCTCCTCATTGTGATGGATAACAGTATGGATACTATGGAAAAAAATCCTTCAGGTCAAGCGGAAATCCGGGTCGCGTTCGTGCACGATTTCCTTGTCTCGTACGGCGGGGCGGAACGGGTGCTCGAAAGCCTCATGAAGCTCTATCCGGATGCGCCGATCTATACGCTCCTCTACGATGAATGTGTGATGGATGGCCGGTTTTCCGGGCGGGAGATCCGGACCTCGTTCCTGCAGAAACTGCCGGCGTTTCTTCGGAAGCGATATCGGGCGCTTCTGCTGTTTTTCCCGATCGCGGTCGAGGCGTTCGATCTCCGGGACTTTGATCTTGCCATTTCGTCGTCCGGCGCGTGGTCGAAGGGGGTCGTGACGCGGCTCAAGACCCGACATATCGCGTATCTTCATTCGCCGATGCGGCTTTTGTGGGATGCGAATGAACGATATCTGCAGGTGGTCCGTGCCGGATGGTTCGGGAAATTTTTCGGTCGCATGATTCTTTCGTATCTCCGTATCTGGGATGCGCAGGCGGCCGACCGACCGGATGTCCTGGTATCGAACTCCGAATACACCGTACGACGTGCGAAAAAATATTATCGCCGCGAATCTGAGGTCATTTATCCGCCGATCACGATCCGGAGTGCGGGAAATCATTCAGGAAAGGAAGGTTTCTTTCTCGTGGTCTCACGACTTACTGAAAGCAAGGGGATCGAAACGGCGGTGGCGGCATTCAATAAGCTCGGGTTACGGCTCGTCGTCGTAGGCGACGGACGTGAGCGGAAACGGCTCGAAAGGATGGCCGATGAAAATATCTCGTTTCTCGGTCGGGTCGATGATGCGATGCTTGCGGATCTTTATTCGAAAGCGACGGCGGTCGTCGTCCCTTCGGAAGAGGATTTCGGCATGGCCGCGGCGGAAGCGTTGGCTTCGGGGACGCCGGCGATCGTACTTGGTCGGGGCGGTGCGCTCGAGGTCGTCGAGGCCGGAGTGACCGGAGAATTCTTCCGATCCGATACTCCGGAAGTGCTTGCGGACGCCGTCAGACGATTTCTCGAGAAAGGAGCGACCCGGTACGAACCGGGTTGTCGGGAAGCCGCAGGACGTTTTTCGGAGGAACGGTTCCTGTCGGAGTGGAAGAGGATTATCGCCTCCGTCATGCATGAGAATCGCTAACTCTCCGTATCCTTGCAATTCGTATCTTTTATCCCGCATCCTTCATCCTTTTTGAAATGGATATCATCGGACACGACATCATCAGGCGAAAGCTTTCCGATATCGCATCGGCCGGTGTTCTGCCGCATGAGGCGTTTCTTTTCATCGGTCCGGAGGGTGTCGGAAAGACGCTTGTCGCACGCGAATTTGCGGGACGGCTGCTCGGTTTCGGCGCGGATGATCCCGAAGGGGCGCAGGATTTTCTGGTCATCCGTCCGGAAGATGGTGAACATAAGAAAAAAAAGATTCCTGTCGAAGCCATCCGCGAAGCGAAGGCGTTCCTGTCAAGATTCCCGGCCGAAGCGAAGCGACGAGTGCTGCTGATCGAACATTCGGAGCTTCTCTCGGAACAGGCGCAGAACGCGCTTCTCAAAGCGTTTGAGGAGCCGAATGGAAGCTCCGTCGTCATCCTTGTCGCTTCACGATCCGGAAATATCCGCGATACCATCATCTCCCGCTCGTTCCGAATCATATTCCCGCTGGTTCCGGAGGAAGATATCCGTGCCGGCGTGACGGATATTTTCGGAGGCAATGCCGCGGATTCTCTTGAACCGTTCTTTTTTGCGCTCGGTCGTCCGGGAATCGTCGTGTCGGCACTTTCCGATCCGGACGCCTTTTCGAAACGGAAGGACATTCTCCGGTCGCTCTTCAGGATTTCCTCGCTTCCTTTTCACGAACGACTTCGTCTTTCCGAAACGCTGTCTGAAAATCTCGGTGAGACGGTCGCATTATTCGCTCTGTGGACGACCGGTCTCCGCATGCTTCGAAAGGACGAGCGCGACGACGTTCGGATCCGAACGTATTACTCGTTTCTCGAGGATATCGAGGATTGTTCGCTCGCGCTTCGCGATACGAACGCGAATGCGCGGCTGCTGATCGATCGACTCTTTCTTTCGATATGATCCCGCCTATGCTCTGGGGAAAGAATCGAAAAAAAGATGAAGCCCCGAAGAAGAGGAATCTGTTTCGTGAGGCGTTTTTTCCCCAGAAAAAGGCAATCGTTCCGAAACGGGCGGGGAATGTCCGGATCCGGAAGGGCATCCCGATGATCGCGGTGCTTTGGGCGGGGTTTTTCATGACGGTCACATACATCCTTTTCGTATCCTCGTTCCATTCGATTGCGGATGTTTCCGTTTCCGGGACGGAGACCGTTTCCGATGAAACAATCGAGGCGTTTTTTCGTGATCGGATGAACGGAAGGCGGATCGGGATATTTCCGAAGGATAACTTTTTCCTGTTGTCATCCTCGGAAGCGGAGCATGCGCTGCTCGAACATTTTCCGAAACTCCGCTCCGTCGAGATCCGAAAACGGTTCCCGGGCCGTATCGAGGTCGCCGTCTCCGAACGCGATCGCATACCGCTCTGGTGCGTTTCCGGAACCTGTGTCCTGCTCGGCGACGATGGCGCAGCCAAAGATGCCCGGTTTGCGGAGAGCTCCGAAAACGAACCATTTCTTTTCCGTATCGAGGATTCAGGCGCGCGCGCCGTAGCTTTCGGAGAGCGGATCCTCGATGAGCGGACACTCTCCCGGATTCTCGGTCTTGAGAGCGAGATCCGGATATCCGGAACGGTCGGGATCGTTCCGCGCGCAGTCACTCCATCGCGCGTATCCGGAGAATTCCGGTTCACGACGGTCGAGGGCTGGGATATCATGACGACCGTCGATCCGGATCCGACGACGATCGTGGCATCGCTTCGTCTCGTCCTGGAAAAGGAAATCCCGGAAGAGAAGCGAACGAAGCTCCGATACGTCGATCTTCGTACCGAAAAGAAGGCGTTCTACTCGTTCATTCCGGAGGAGCCCGTTTCGGAGGAGGTATCAAAGAGCGCAGAGTTCGATTCTGAGGACAAAAAAAGCGAAAGATAGAAAGAAAGAATGGTAATAGGTTTATCAGTTCGTATAAAAAACTTCAAGTGTAAGCTTGGGGAGATCCATTTTCCCTTACTTGTCTCCATCCAGGACTTCCCTTTTTCCCTTCACAGCTACCATCACGGGTCGCCCTACCAGGGTGCCTCCCATCCGCGACCACACCCTCACCGCACGGTCTTTTCTTTCAAAAAATATCCCTCACTCATCGGCATCCAGAGGAGATTTTTTGAGAAAAGAACCGGCTTGCTCGAGCAACGTGCGGTTCCCGCCGGATGGGAGGCATCCCTGATTGGCGACGAGGTGAAACGATGTTTTGAAGCCTCGGCACCGAATCTTTCCTTTCCGGAGTTTTGAGACTGCGACCGGCAGTTTCATAAGGGATTTCTTACCAAAGAAATCCCGACCCCGGGAAGGGAAGTCCGGGGTGGGGCGAATGTGCGTTTTGTTATTCGATAGCCTCACTTGATGATGGAGCGGAAACGTAGAAGATGAAGATGGAGTCGCCGGCGCGGGCGACCGGTTCGTAATTCCGGAGCCAGGCGTAGGTCGGCTTCCCCTCGGGGTTCTTCCGGTAAAGGCTTTCCTGGTAGAAAAGGGCGGAGATAGCATACCAACCGGGCTCCGGATCACGCTGATCATACCAAGGGATGTACGTGTCGCCGAGATAATATGACGGTTCCGCTCCGCCGAAATAATCGACGTGGATCTTGTCGATGCCGTTTTTTTCGGTGAAATCCCGGAGTCGTTTCATATCCTGTCCCCAGTCGTAGTTCGAATCGGTGGCGATCATGTAACCGCGTTCCGTCCCTCCGGCGATGCCGTTGAAATGGGAGAGGTACGATGGATATGTCAGGAACGGAACGGAGGCGATCCAAAGAGCAATGAACCCGATCATGATGCGTGAGACGCGCTCGACCTGGAAGTCGCGACGACGGATGAAATCGAACGTGGTTTTTGCGATGAGGACATAGAGGAATGGCAGAATCGGGAAGAGATGCCGGAAGCCGATGTTGAGGTTGCCGGTGATACTGATGTAGGCGT
>JAGOTT010000010.1 GCA_018061645.1 Candidatus Moraniibacteriota bacterium | reverse complement strand
TGGAACGCATCGTCGAACATGCGTTCCGCAATACCGATTTCCTCAAATATGGCGGAAACAAGGGTATGAATTTCCATTTCTATCTCCTGAAAGAACTCTATTGCGTTATATTATAGCACCTTTCGTGTTTTTTGTAAAGAGTGACGCCCTCATTCGCCTCCGCATCAGACTTTCCTTCTCAGGGTCGGGATTTTCTTGCTAGAAAATCCCTTATGAAACTGCCGGTCGCAGTCTCAAAACCCCTCAAAGGAAAGTCTGATGTGGAGCCTTCAATCTTTCGATGCATCTCGTCGCCGACCATGACGCGTCAGCTTCCTTTTCGGAGTAGATGTGCTAGAACGGATATAGATATATGAAACCGAAATTCGACGGACAGACCGGTATCGACGATCTGAAGAAACTGCCGGAACTCCCCGGGGTGTATTTTTTCCTGGACGGGACGGGCGACATGCTCTATATCGGCAAGGCGACGATCCTCCGTGACCGCGTGCGGAGTTATCTTTCCTCCGATATCCTCGATACGCGCGGACCGAAGATCGCGAAGATGCTTGCGCTTGCGCGCTGCGTCGCGTGGCGCGTGACTGATTCGGTGCTCGAGGCGCTCATCCTCGAATCGCGGCTTATCAAGATGCACCAGCCGCCCTATAACACCGACGCGAAGGACGACAAGAGCTACAATCATGTCGTCATCACCGAGGAAGAGTTCCCGCGGGTGATGCTCGTGCGCGGGCGAGATCTGAGCCAGGGGAAATTCACGGAGCCGATCCGTTCGGTCTATGGCCCGTTCCCGCATGGGGCGCAGCTTACCGCCGCGATGAAGATCGTTCGGAGAATTTTCCCGTATCGGGACAAATGCGTCCCGGCGAACGGGAAGATACAGGATACAAGATACAAGATACAAAAGAAAAAAGGGTCGAAGCCGTGTTTTCATCGGCAGATCGGATTGTGCCCCGGCGTGTGTACGGGGGAGATTTCCGCGCGCGAGTACGGGAAGACCATCCGACGTATCAGGTTGTTCTTCGATGGGAAGAAAGCGGAGGTCGTGCGGCGGCTTGAGCGGGAAATGATGACGGCGGCGAAAGGATTCGAATTCGAGAAGGCAGGCAGAATCCGGAACACGATCTTCGCGCTCGGACATATTCGGGAAGTGTCTTTGTTGGGACAGGCGACAAGTGACAAGGGACAAGGGGGAGTCAGCGGTGTGAGGATCGAGGCGTACGATGCGGCACATCTTGGGGGAAAGTCGTCGGTCGGCGTGATGACCGTCTGTCATGGAGAGACTCCGGATAGGAGCGCGTATCGGAAATTCCTGCTTCGGGGGGCGCATGCGGGGAACGATCTTTCCGCACTCGGGGAAATACTGAAGCGGCGACTGAAACACGGGGAATGGCCCCGCCCTGATATCGTCGCGGTGGACGGGAACGCGAACCAGTTCCGTGTCGCGGAAACGCTTCTTGCCGAAGCGGGGTGGGGCGACGTGCGGATCGTCGGTATCGTGAAGAACGCGAAACACCAGCCCGAGCGGTTGATCGGCGACGGGACGGCGATCGCGGAGTACCGTCGGGCGATCCTGCTCTGTAACGCCGAAGCGCACCGCTTCGCTCTTTCCTATCATCGCAAACGTCGAGAGAATGATTTCGGGCATTCGATGTCCAAAAAATGAAAGCCCCGCGAGCGTGGTCGCGGGGTCGGTTTCAATCGCAGACGAATCTTTCCCCTTCCGGAAACAGCTCCCGTTCCGGTCCCTTTTCCGGTTCGAGAAAAAATATGAGTCCGAGCATGAATGTCATGCTCTTCGGATTGATGTCCGGAACATGTCCCGGGAACGTTTTTCCCGTCGGGGTTTCTGCAGTCCGTATTTCCGTGTCCGGATCCCGTCCGGATCGGACATGCCGGTGTCGGATGGTTTTTTTCATCGTGCGCTCCCTTCGGTGAAAGACGGTGGCGATCATAGCGTGGAAGTGCACTCATGTCAATCGGAAGCGTCGCTTTACGCCCCCTTGATTTCATGCTACCCTGGGAAACACTGTCATCCTTCCATTGCTCCACGCCTATGCCAGGAAAGAAGCCGGTCATCGAGGTTCGCGGTGCGCGGGTGAACAACCTCAAGAATGTCGACGTCGACGTGCCTCGCGATTCGTTCGTGGTGATAACCGGTCTCTCCGGGTCGGGGAAATCGTCGTTCGCGTTCGACACGCTCTACGCCGAGGCGAACCGCCGCTATGTCGAGTCGCTCTCGTCGTACGCGCGGAACTTCATGGAGGCCTTCGACAAACCGGATGTGGACGCGGTGCACAACCTCATCCCGGCCATCTCCATCGACCAGAAATCCGTTTCCCGTTCTCCGCGGTCGACCGTCGGCACCATGACCGAGGTCTACGACTATCTCCGGCTTCTCTATGCGAAGGAAGGGGTGCCGCACTGTCCGTCCTGTGGGAATCCGCTTTCGAAAAAAACCGCCCAGGAAATCCTCGGAGAGATCCTTTCCTTTCCGGACGAGACACAGCTCGTTTTCCTCGCGGAACCGGAACCGTTCCGGGGGAAGAGCGCGTCCTCGCGGATCGCATCGGTTTCGGAACAGGGATATGTCCGCGTACGGATGGACGGTGAACTGATGACCCTTTCCGATGCGGAACGGTCCGTCTCGGGCGGAGCCGAACCGGAGCGGGTCGAAGTCGCGGTCGACCGCCTCGTCCTCGATGCGGCACGACCCGACAAGGAGCGCATCCTCGATTCGCTCGAAACCGCGCTCCGCCTCGGGTCCGGGTCGATGACGCTGCTTGCGGGCGAGGACGAATATCCCTACAAGAACCTGTTTCTCTGCGAGGCGTGCGGGGTGAGTCTTCCGGATTTCGTGCCGAGCTCGTTTTCCTTCAACAGTCCGGACGGTGCCTGCCCGCGCTGTTCCGGTCTCGGTATCACGCTCGAATTCGATCCCGGGTTGATCATACCGAACCGGAACCTTTCCATACTCGAAGGCGCGATCCGTCCGCTCGCGAAGACGGGCGGTGAACGCGGGTCAGGAAACGGTCCGACGCGGATGCTCGAAGAACTCGCCCGTGTGCACCGCTTCTCGCTTTCGGTTCCGGTGAAGAAGCTTCCCAAAAAACATCTGGATATCGTGTTTTCGGCGATCATACCCGTTCTCGAACAGAAATACCGCGAAGCCCGGTCCGACCATTTCCGTGCAGAACTCGAAGAGTGCATGCGGAAGAAGCTCTGTTCGGACTGTGGTGGGAAACGGCTCCGGCCGGAATCGCTTTCGGTCCGTATCGGCGGATTGTCCATCCATGACATCGCGACGAAGAACGTCTTCACGCTACGTCCGTTCCTGCGTGACCTTTCGAAGGGATATTCGGGAGAAGCGAAGCGCGTGACGGACCTCATCTTCCGCGAGATGGAATCGCGTCTTTCCGCGGTGGAGAAAGTCGGCCTCGGATACCTCGACCTCTCCCGGAGCGCCGACACGCTTTCCGGCGGCGAGGCGCAGCGCATCCGGCTTTCGGTGCAGATGCGATCCGGGCTTTCGGGCATCCTCTATATCCTCGACGAACCGTCGGTCGGTCTCCATAGCCGCGATACGGATCGTCTCACCGAGGCGATCCTCGAACTCAAGGAAAGCGGCAATTCGCTCGTCGTCGTCGAACACGACCGCGCGATCATGAAGAAGGCTGACTGGATCATCGACTTCGGTCCCGGTGCCGGTCGGCAGGGCGGCGAGGTCATCTTCGCGGGAACGCCGGAGAAGCTCATGTCGTCGAAGTCGACGACCGGATCGTACCTCTCCGGAAAAAAGAGCGTTTCGGACAAGAAATCCGTCCGGAAAGGGAACGGGAAATTCCTGTCCGTCATCGGCGCGGCCGAGCACAATCTGAAGGATATCGATGTCCGTATTCCGCTCGGGAAATTCGTCGCGGTATCCGGCGTCTCCGGGTCGGGGAAATCCTCGCTCGTCGACGATATCCTCTCCCGGGTGCTCGCCGCGCATTTCTACGGCGCGCTCGCGGTTCCCGGGGCGCATACCCGGGTCGAAGGGCTCGAGCATATCGATAAGGTGATCACCGTGAACCAGGATCCGATCGGTCGGACGCCGCGTTCGAATGCGGCGACCTATACGGGGGTCTTCAACCACATCCGCGACCTCTACGCCGCGACGTCCGAGGCGGAAAAGGAAAAGTTCGACGCGAGTCATTTCTCCTTCAATATGAAGGGCGGACGGTGCGAGGTCTGCCAGGGCGCGGGCGTGAAGAAGATCGAGATGTACCTCCTGCCGGATATGTACGCGCCGTGCGAGGTCTGTCAGGGGAGCCGGTACAACGCGAAGACCCTTTCCGTCATCTATCGCGGGATGAATATTTCCCAGGTTCTGCGGATGACCGTCGCCGAGGCCAGGGTCTTCTTTCTCGATGTACCGGCGATCGAGGAAAAACTCCGGACGCTCGAAGAGGTGGGTCTCGGATACCTCGTGCTCGGCCAGTCCGCGCCGACGCTTTCCGGCGGTGAGGCGCAGCGCGTGAAGCTCGCGACGGAGCTTTCACGGAAGTCGAGCGGCAACACGCTCTATATCCTCGACGAACCGACGATCGGTCTCCACTTCGAGGACACACGCCGCCTTCTTGACGTGCTCGACGCGCTCGTCGACAAGGGGAATACCGTGCTCGTCGTCGAACACAGCACGGATATCATCAACCATGCCGACTGGGTCATCGAGCTCGGTCCGGACGGCGGATCCGCGGGCGGCGAACTCGTTTTCGAAGGGACGCCGGAAGGACTCAGGAAATGCAAAAAAAGCCCGACCGCCAAATATCTTTGAAATTTCAAAATCCAAATGACAAATGCCAAGTGAAGCTCAAAATCGAAATTTCAAAATTAAGTTTTTGTGTTTGATTTGAAATTTGGCATTTGAAATTTGGCATTACCTCCGTGTCTCTCTCGAAAAACCTTCTCGCCACCATCGCCTACTACGACGCGCTCGACTGCCCATTGACCGCGTTCGAGGCATGGCTGCATTGTGTCCGGATGGAGGACGATGCGGACGGGGACGGGCATGCGATCCGTCTCGGCGACGTGGTCGCGGCGCTTTCGGGGGATACGTTTTCGGATCGGATCGTCCCATGCGACGGATTCTATCCGCTCCGCGGACGGGAGGCACTCGTCCGTTCCCGGATCCGTTCCGAAAAGATTTCCTCGGCGAAACTCAAACGCGTACGGTCGCTTTCGCGGTTTCTCGCCTTCGTGCCGTTCGTCCGCATGATCGGCGTGACGGGGAGTCTCGCGATGAAAGCGGGCGACAGGGAGAGCGACTGGGATTTCTTCGTCGTGCTCCGTGCCGGTCGGATCTGGGTCGGACGGACGTTTTTGACCGGGTTCCTCCATATTATCGGCAAGCGGCGGCACGGAAAATACCATCGCGACCGTGCCTGTCTCAACTACTATGTTTCCGAGGATGCGCTCGAGATATCCACCAAGGATCTCTTTTCCGCGCACGAGTACCAGTTTCTCGTTCCCGTCGTCGGCGAGGAGGTGTTCCGGCGGTTCGAGCTTCGGAACCGATGGATCAAAAAATTCAAGCCGCAGTTCCGACCGATCGAACTCCTGCCGCTCTGGTATGTCCGCGAGCCGGGCGCCGCACCACGCGTCCGTCGGTTGCTCGAAGTCGTTTTCGATTCCGCGTTTCTCGAGTCGTGGCTTGCCTCATGGCAGAAGAAAAAGATCGCCCGGAACCCGAAGACCCGCATCTTCGGCGGACATATCGAGGCGACCGATCAGGCGCTCATCTTTCTCCCGAAACCGCGCGGTCCGCGCGTCTTCGAGCGTTTCATGCGTACCTGGACCGCGCTCCGGATCCGTTGACGTCTTTTTTTCGAGTGATATACTGTGTTTACGAATATGGCGAAAAAAATTCCAAAAAAGAAGGACGATGAGAAGAGCTTCAGCTCGGGCGAGGTGATGTCGCTTCTTGAAGCGATGAATGAAGGTATTCAGATCATCGCTGAAGACCAATCCGATATCAAGCAACGGATGTTGTCGCTTGAGTCGAAGATCGATCGTCTCCAGGAAGACATGACCGACGTCAAATACATGCTTTCGGAAAAAGTCGATCGTGCCGAATTCAAGAAACTCGAAAAACGCATGGTGAAAGTCGAGAAACTCGTGTTCTCCGCCTCGCGATAAACGGTTTTTCCGGAAACAGTCCTTGATTTCAGGGGCGGTTTTTCGTATCCCGACAATCTCGGGATTTTTTGATACAATAGCCGCAGGGCGGAAAGCACAAAAATCCAGAAAACAAAAATCCAAACTTCTCGTCTGTTATTCCACTCTTTCCGTCATTCTGATTCCGCCTCAGCGGGAGAAGAATCCAGAATTGTATTTTGAAGTCCGTGTTTTGGGT
Organism: Candidatus Moraniibacteriota bacterium; assembly: GCA_018061645.1. Taxonomy (GTDB): domain Bacteria; phylum Patescibacteriota; class Minisyncoccia; order Moranbacterales; family UBA1568; genus JAGOTT01. The sequence continues at coordinate 29,969 of JAGOTT010000010.1, read as the reverse complement.
TTTGTTTGGTTCTTTGTGTACTATGCTTTGTGTTTTCGGATGATATACTATAGATATGCCGACGAAAAATCACAACCTTCTTCTCAACCGCGCCTTCCAGTACCTGGGCATCATCTTGATCATGGCTGCACTCGGCGGCGGATACTGGTATTGGAAGCAGGCGCAGGCGGGCGCCAATATCAAAGCACCTTCGAATAGCGGACTTAAGGCTTATTGGAAGTTCGATGAGACAGCCGGAACATCCGCCACCGATTCTTCCGGAAACAACAATACCGGGACTCTTCAGAGCAGTCCATCCCGTGTCGAGGGAAAGAAAAATAAAGCGATCACTTTCAACGGTTCGAACCAGTATGTCTCCGTTCCGGATAGCACTTCCATAAATATCGGGACGGCGGTCACCGTTTCCGCATGGGTCAAGGGGGATTCTTGGGCGGACGGGGATACGAATGCGGTGTATATCAAGTATCTTTCACATTATGTGACCGTGAACACGAGCGGTAATGTCGGCGTCTACGGATATGGGAAATCGCCGGTCGGATATCATCATTCCAATCAGGCGCTCAAGACGGGTATTTGGTATAACATCGCCGTCACCATCGATGCGAGCGAATTCCGTATCTATATCGACGGAAAACTCGACAAGACCGTTTCCGCGACCGGCACGCTCTCGACATCTGCTGGTCAGGCGGCTGCGATTGGTGCCGAACCGGGTGGTGGGTCGAGATACTTCAACGGTTCGATCGACGAAGTTCGCATCTATAATCGTGCCTTGCCCATGGAAGAGATCGCGTCTTCGTATGCCGAAACGAAAATCGATTACTCCTTCGAGAATTCTCTCGAGCAGGGCCTTGTCGGCTATTGGAAGCTCGACGATGCGAGCGGAACGAGCGCGGCGGATTCGAGCGGCAACGGCAACACCGGCACTCTCACGAGCGGCCCCACCTGGACCACCGGTCAGATCGGCGGCGCGACGGACTTCGACGGGACGGATGATCATATCGTCACGAATGATATCAATGCACTTGATGGATTATCTTTTTTGACTGTAGGCGCGTGGGCGAACATAGACGCGCTTACCCAAGATAAGACGATTTTTTCAAAGAGCAACAGCAGCGCTGATGGGAATAGGATACAGATGGCTCTTGGCGGAACCGGTTATGGAGAGCCCAATGATATCACGTTGTCGATCGGTGATGCGTCGAACCAATATGCGTATACGACGGGGGATATCGTGAGTACGGGAGTATGGAACCACTATGTCATGGTGTTCGACGGGACGCAGACGGGAAATGCCAATAGATTGAAGTTGTACAAGAACGGCACTCAGCAGGCGCTTACTTTTGGTGGAGGAGTGACTATCCCGGCGACAACATCGGCTTCCAATGCCGGAATCTTTCAAATCGGTGCTGAAACGAACCATGTTACCAGCAACAGGTACTGGGACGGATCCATAGACGAGATCCGTGTTTACAATCGTCCACTTGGCGCAGATGAGGTAGCGAAGCTCTACAGGACCACCGCGCCGGACGATCCGGACACGGGGCTCGTCGGGTATTGGCCCTTCAACGGTTCGGATATTTCCGGTACCACCGCCTATGACCGGAGTGGCAAAGGCGGGAACGGTACGCTTACGAATGGTCCGACGAAAACAATTGGAAAGATCGGTCAAGCGTTCTCGTTCAACGGGACGAACCAGTATGCCTCTCTTGGGATCAATAAGTTCGGGCCGATACTCAATGGGCGTTCTCAGGTGACCGTATCCGCATGGGTGAATCCGTCTGCGTACCCCGCGGATGCCGCGCGAAAACGGATATTGAGTATTTTGACAAACGATACATCCGCGGGCGTATTGCTTAATATCTACGACGATTCCGGATTGATAGAAATGGGAGGAAGAAGCTCGACAGGTGACTCATTTCAAACGGCGTCAGTCGCGTACCCCGCGCTCAACGAATGGCACTTTGTGACGGGTATTTTGGATTTTCCGAACGACAAGATCTATCTGTATCTTGACGGAGTTTTGAGAGTGACACAATCAGTAACCTTCGCGAATGCCTCATACACGAATGGAACTCCGACGACCCTTACGGACAGCATCGGCTCGCTCAGCACGACCGGAGAATATTTCAGCGGGAAAATCGACGAACCGCGCATTTATAACCGCGCGCTTTCCGCATCCGAGATATGGAACCTCTATCAGGCCGGAGCCGCGGACAAGATGAATTCGGCCGACAGCCAGATCGACAGTCTCGAGAAAGGCATGGTCGGATACTGGAAGCTCGACGATGCGAGCGGTACCTCTGCTTCGGATGCGAGCGGCAATGCCAACACCGGCACCCTTACGAACGGTCCCACCTGGACCACCGGCCAAATTGGTGGCGCGACGAGTTTCGATGGGACGGACGATTATATCACGGTTCCGGACGGCAATTCGCTCGATTTGACATCGGATATGACGATTTCGGTATGGGCGAATGCGGATAACTGGACCGGTGAAGGGAATATCAGCACTCTTGTCAAAAAGGATCTGAACTATATTCTTCGAAAAGATGCGGATGCCGGTACGGGGGGAAGTGGTCTGAAGCTTCTCTGGTGGGACGGAACGAATTTGCTGGCCCAGCGCGTTTCCACGCTCCCGACGACGGGCGCGTGGCATCATATCGTCGGAGTTATCGAGAGCAATTCGACAAGAAAGATCTATGTCGATGGCGCGCTCCAGAGCGGAACGGATTATTCTTCGGCACAGGCAAGGGTTCTGACTGCCAATCTATCCATCGGCAATCACCAATCCGCAGGCACCGAATCATTCGATGGGAAGATGGACGAAGTCCGCATATACAACCGCGCGCTGTCCGCGGATGAGGTGGTGAAGCTGTACAAAACCACTATGCCGGACGACCCGGACACGGGACTCGTCGGGTATTGGCCCTTCAACGGTCCCGACATCGCCGGTACCACCGCCTATGACCGCTCCGGCAAGGGCAACACCGGCACCCTCACCAACGGTCCGACCCGCGCTATCGGCAAGATCGGCCAGGGGATGAGCTTCGATGGGAGCGATGACTATGTGGCTCTTGGTACGACCTCAACAGCGTTCAATTTCGCGAATAATCTCTCCGCTTCAGCATGGATAAAGACAGCGACGAATGGGAAGCTGATACTCGAGTATCAGAATAGCACCCCGCTTGTCTATATGTCTGTCGGTCCGACGACCGCCGGAGGTACGGCAAACAAGTTCGTCGTCTATCTCCGTACGAATAGTGGAAGTGTTGCCGTATTCAGTAGCGCTCAGAGCGTGACCGACAATGCTTGGCATCATGTTGCTTTTACGCGTGATACTGCGGCACAAAAAGTCCGTTTTTATATCGACGGATCTTTCGACAGCGAGATAAGTTACACCGATACGGGTGCCATCGATACGAGCGGGGCTTCCTCTCATAGAATCGGTGGTACTGGCAGTTACTATTTCAACGGTTCTATCGACGAAGTGAGAGTGTTCAATCGAGCGCTTACACAGACGGAGATCACCGCGCTCTATAACGCGGGGCGATAAATCGTGAAGATACTTCGGATTTCGTGGTATACTGGAAGAAGCGAAACATCAACACAGACTTTTTCTTATGCCGAAATTTCTCTATACGGCGAAGAATATCGCGGACGGCTCGGCATCGGCCGGCGAAGCCACCGCTCCGGACGAGCGGACGCTCGCCCAGGATCTGCGTGCCGGAGGGCTTCTCCTCACGTCCGCAAAGGAGATGCGGGAGGAATCGCAGGTCCAGGTCAAGTTTCTCGATCGGTTCATGTCGGTGCCGCTCAAGGAGAAGATGGTCTTCGCGCGGAACCTCGCGGTCATGATCTCGTCGGGGCTCGTGGTGGCTCGGGCGATCAAGAGCCTGTCGCTTCAGACGAAAAACAAGACGTTCCGAAAGATCCTCGAGGACGTTCACGGGGAAGTTCAGTCGGGGAAGACCCTGTCCGAAAGCCTGGCGAAATATCCGAACGTATTCTCGGAACTTTTCACGAACATGGTCTACGTCGGTGAGGTTTCGGGAAATCTCGAGAGCGTCCTCGACATCCTTGCGCTCCAGCTCGAGAAGGAGAACGACCTCAAGAGCAAGGTGAAAGGGGCGATGACCTATCCGGCGGTGATCGTGGTGGCGATGATCGGCATCGGTGTCCTCATGCTCACCTACATCCTTCCGAAGATCACGGGAGTGTTCAAGGACATGGATGTCGAATTGCCGAAAACGACGCTTTTCATCATGGGAATGAGCGATTTCCTCCGGGAGCACGCATTTCTTTCCCTTTCCATCGTTGTCGCCCTCGTTCTCGGCGTGAAATTTCTCTATGGGACGCCGGGCGGGAAGCGGTTCTTCCATTTCCTGTTTCTCCGGATGCCGATCGTCGGGAATATTGTCGTGAAGGTGAACTGCGCCCGGTTCGCGCGCATCTACAGCTCGCTCCTCAAGAGCGGCGTGTCGGTCGTGGACAGTCTCAATATCGTCGGGAAGACCATCGGGAACGTCCATTACAAGTCGGTGCTCGCGGAGGCCGTAGAGGAGATCCAGAAAGGGACGGAGCTTTCGAAGGTCATCGCCGCGCACGAACGCCAGTTCCCGATTCTCGTCTCGCAGATCATCGAGGTCGGCGAGGAGACCGGAAAGACCGAAGTGGTGCTCGAGCGGCTCGCGGAGTTCTACGAGGAGGAAGTGAACCAGATCACCAAGAATATGTCGTCCATCATCGAGCCGGTGCTCATGCTCCTCATCGGCGGCGGTGTCGGGTTTTTCGCGGTCGCGATGCTCCAGCCGATGTACAGCGTATTGGAAAATATCCAATGATGCCAAGATACAAGATACAAGATACAAGATACAAGATACCAGGGTTCACGCTCATCGAGGCGCTGACGCTGCTTTTCCTGTTTTCCGTGATCACGATGTCGTTCTATCAGACCTGGTCTCTTTCGACCCAGCACATGTTCGACGCGCGGAACCGGCTCGGCGCGACCGCTTTGGCGAACCAAAAGATGGAGATGGTGAGGAGCCTCGACTACGACATCATCGGTACGAAGAACTGGAACGGTTCCTCGTGGGTGTACGGTATCCCGGGAGGCGATATCCTGGAAAACGAGACGGTTCAGGCGAGCAACGCGTCGTTTCAGGTTCATACCGCGATCCGATATATCGACGATCCGTACGATGGGACGCTCGGCGGCAGTCCGAACGATATCGCTCCGACCGATTACAAGACGGTCAGGATCGCGGTGTCCTGGGGAACTGGCGGACCGTCACGGGAGGTGGTGACGTTCGCGACGGTTTCTCCCGAAGGCGTGGAATCCGCATCGAATACGGGCGTGCTTTCGATAAATGTGCTCAACGCGGCGGGCGACGGTGTCGCCGGGGCATCGGTCCGTGTCGTGAACACCGCGCTCGGCGTGGATTTCACCGACCTGACCGACGCCACCGGAAACCTCATGCGTCCGGGAGCCGTCCCCGGAACACAGGACTATGAGATCACGGTGACGAAGAACGGATACTACGGCGTACAGACATATCCGGCACCACCGGCATCCTCGTTCGATCCGCTCGATCTGCACGCATCCGTCGCGGTAGCCGCGGTCAACCAGAAATCGCTGATCAAAGTGGATGAGTCCGCGGATATAACCATCAGGACGGAAGACCCGTTCGGGACGGCGATACCGGATGTAGATTTTTCCGTGAAAGGCGGCCGACAGATCGGAACCGTTCCTCTTTCGAGCCCTCTCGAGCCCGTGTACGGGTTCGTACAGACGGATGATACGGGAGGAAGCGGGGAGGTCTCCTACTCGGACGAAAGCTACGGGCAGTATTTCTTCACGTTGGACGCGAGCGAGTCCGGGTATGAGATCTTTCACGAAAGTACCGAGACGGACGCAATGAAGGAAACGATCGACGTATTGCCGGGTGAGACGAAGACCGCGGCGATCGTGCTGCTCGATAAGACGTTCGGGTCGCTTCTCGTGACCGTGAAGGACGATACGTCCGGAGGCGTGATCCCGAACGCATCGGTTCGTCTCACGAATGCGGGGCTCGGATACGACGCGACGGTTTCCACGAACGCGAACGGTCAGGCGTTTTTTCCGGTCTCCGTTCCGGCGCTTGCCGCCGGAACGTATGATATCGAAACGACCGCGACGGGGTATGTGACGGATACCGGAACCGAGGCGATCGCCGGGAACGCGCTCGGGAAAAGGATCGTAAACCTGACAGCGAGTTGAGCCTATGGAAAAGCGGACGAAAACCCTGCGCGGTATGACGCTCGTCGAGCTGATGGTGGCGATTTCCATCATGCTTATCGCGATGGGCGGGTTCACGACGCTGTTTCTGCAGAGCTGGAAGACGAACGGGTTCATACTCGAGACCGGTCTCGCATCGTCCGCCGCCTCGCGCGCGGTCGGCGTGGCCGTCTCCGAATTGAGGACGGTGCAGCAGGGGGAAAACGGGGATTATCCCATCGAAGCGGGCGATGATTTCGAACTGATCGCCTACATCGATATCGACAATGACGGCGTGACCGAACGGGTGAGGTACTTCCTCGAGGACGGACAGTTCAAGCGGGGCGTGCGCGAGCCGTCGGCGACGCAGCCGGTAACCTATGCGAACGGCGACGGGACGGTGACGGTGCTCGCTTCCGATATCGCGAACGAGCCGACCGAACCGCTCTTCAATTATTACAACGAGGACTATCCCGGTGATACCGTGAACAATCCTCTCGGTACGCCGATCGCGGTGCGCGACGCGCGGCTTGCGAAGATCCGGCTCGTCATCAATATCGATCCGAACAACGCTCCGGATGATACGAACATCGAATCATTCGTTCAATTCCGCAATCTCAACGATTATGTGCAGTGATACCCGCGTCACGAGAAGAGGATCTTCGCTTGCCTACGGACTGGTCATCATGGCGTCCGTGTCGATCCTGCTTTCGTCGATCCTCACCTTCGTCGTGTCGCAGATCAAGAACAGTTTCTATACGGATTCCAAGGAGCAGGCGTTTCAGATCGCCGAATCGGGAATTCATTTCTACAAGTGGTACCTCGCCCATAATACCGACGGAAGGACGACCGCCCAGATCCAGGCGTTCTGGGATTCGGGAGCCGCGCTCGGTGTCGGGTCGGCGTACGAGGCGGACTATGAGGATCCGTCGTCCGGCGATGTGATCGGGCGATACAGCGTCACGGTCACTCCACCGGAGCAGGGTTCGACCATGGTCATCGCGCAGGTGACCGGATGGACGACGAAATATCCCGCACATACCCGGACGATACAGGTCCGGTTCCGGCGTCCGTCGTGGAGCGAAAGTGCGGTGCTCGCGAACGACTTCATGCGGTTCGGGGCGGGGACGGAGGTGTACGGAAGAATACATTCCAACCAGGGAATCCGCTTCGACGGGGTCGCCCATAACCTGATAACGAGTTCGGTGGCGACAGCCGACGATCCGGATCATGGCGGTGGCAACGAATTCGGCGTACATACGCACGATGCGCCGACCGATCCGTTGCCGCCCGCGGCGGTTCCGGCACGAACGGATGTTTTCGAGGCCGGTCGCGAGTTCCCGGTGACGACGACCGATTTCAACGGTGTGCTCGGGGATTTGAGCTACATGAAGAGCGAGGCGCAGGCCGGACATGGGAGATATTTCGATAATGGCGGAGTCGGACGACACATCACGTTGAAAACGGATGATACGTACGACATCTGCAAGGTGAGCTCATACGATTCCGGAACGAACGGCATCGAGAATTATGCCGGAACGGTGTCCGGCGCGTCCGGCGGTTTCAGCGGCACGAACGGGAATGCCTGCACGACGACATCATGTTGCGCCTACGCATCGTGTCCGTGGATCCGTCCGGCCCAGCATTCCCGGGGGAAATGCGTCAGTCTTTCCAATTATCCGATCGTCGACAACGGAGTGGTTTTCGTCGAGGACAACGTATGGCTTTCGGGTTCCGTAAACGGGAAAAAGGTATCGATCGTGGCCGCGGATCTCATCGGCGGCGCGGCACCTTCGGTCTATATCGGAAACGATATCCGCTATACGACCTATGACGGGAGCGATGTCATCGGTGTCATCGCGCAGGACGATGTCGAAATCATCCGTGATGCCGAGAACGATCTCCGTATCGACGCGGCACTGCTCGCACAGCAGGGGCGGGTCGGGATGGAGCATTACGGCGTCACGAGATCCGTCATCACCGTATATGGCGCGATCGCCACGAATCAGCGATACGGATTCGCATGGACGGACGGAACGGGGTATACGACGAGGAATCTCTACTACGACAACAACCTGCTTTACTATCCGCCGCCGTATTTCCCGACCGGCACGCAATATGCCATCGACCTGTGGGAGGAACTCTGACGTTTCCTTTCCGGTATGGTATGATGGATAGGAAGGAAAAACATAAACACGGAATGATGAGTCTTCTACAGAAAAAGATTTTCGATTTTTTCCCTCCCCCCTTCGGTCTCGATATGAGCGACCTGTCGCTCAAGAGCGTGTGGCTTGCGCGCGAGGGTGGCGAGGAGCATGTGGCGAGCTTCGGTTCGGTCTCGCTTCCGCAGGGTGCCATCGTCGACGGGGAGATCGCGGATGAAAAGGCGGTCGCCGACGGGATTCGGACATTGCTCGAGCGGTCCGGTCCGAAGAGGATCGGTACGCGCCGCGTGGTCTGTTCGCTTCCGGAGACGAAAGCGTTCCTGCGTATCGTCACGCTCCCGAAAATGGGACGCGAGGAGGCGAAAGAGGCCATAAAGTGGGAAATCGAAGCGAATATCCCTCTCACGCTCGACCAGGTCTATTACGATTGGCAGATCCTGTCCGATTCCGTCGTTTCGGAAAAGGACAAGATGAGCGTACTCGTGGTCGCGGTGGCTCGATCGATGGTGGATCAGTTCCGCACGACGCTTGAGGACGCCGGACTCGAGGTCGTCGGACTTGAGACCGAATCCATAGCGCAGGCCCGGAGCCTGCTCCCGGAGGCGCATGAGAACGAAACGACGCTCATCGTCGATATCGGAGATCGCCGGACGAGTTTTCTCATCGCGATAGGAAACATCCCGGTATTCACGTCGAGCGTCCCGTTGTCGTCGCAGTCGATGACGGACGCGATATCGAAGGGGATGGGACTTTCGTTCGAGGCCGCGGAAAAACTGAAGATCACGACAGGTCTCGGATCCCTTGCTCTTCCCTCGCCGCAGCTCAAGGCCGTACAGCCGATTCTTGAGAATCTGGCGGCGGAAATCGAACGATCGATGGATTTCTACTTCACGAGTCTCAAGTATTCCGGAAAGATAGACAGTGTCGTGCTGTGCGGAGGCGGTTCGAATACGCAGGGGATGCTCCCGTATCTTTCCAAGCGATTGAAACAGCATATGGAATTCGGCGATCCGTGGGTGAACATCCGTCTCGGCGGCGGGCTTCCGCCGATCGAACGGAAGCGGTCGGTTCAATATTCAACGGCTATCGGGCTTGCGCTCCGGGCCCTCGACGAGTATGAGAGTGTTGCTTAATCTTCTGCCGGAGGAGGGGAAGACCCGGATCCGGTGGACATATTACAACCGATTCTTTTTCTGGCAATCGCTCTTCCTGTTCTCGATCGGGGTGTTTTATACCTGCATGCTCGGCAGTATCTTCTATGTCCTCCATGAGAACCGGATGACGGCCGAACGATCGGAAACGGATCGGGCCGCGACACAGGTCGAGGCGAAAGAACTCGGAGCGTACGAAGAGAAATTCCGTGAGGTGAACCGTATCGCGGAACAGTCGAATCGCTTCGATCGCGAGCACCTTCTGTGGACGGAGCTTTTCGTGCATCTCGACCGCTCGGTTCCGGAGCATATCGCACTCACGAGTCTCTCGACCAAGGATTATTCGGTGTTCGTGTCCGGACGTGCGCGGACACGGGATGATTTTCTTCAGCTCGAGAAGGGACTCAAGGATGATCCGTGTTTCACTGATTTCAATGCGCCGGTCTCGAATCTTTTTTCCGGGGAGGATGTCGATTTCCAGATCGATTTTTCGGTGAAGGATGAATGCATAAAAGGAAAGATACGGTCATGAATCTGTCATCTTCGATATTGAAATGTCTCTGTATCCCGACCGTGATCGTCTTTATCGGTCTGGTGGCGCTTTTCGTGTTCGTTGCGCTTCCTCTTCGGGAAAAAATCGCCATGGAGAGCGACGAGATACAGAAATTCCGTGCCAAGATCGAAAATGCGGAGCGGAAGATCGGAAAACTTCCGGAACTTGAGGTGCAATTCTCGATCGTGAAGGAGGATGAACGGAAGATTCCCCGACTCCTTCCGGAAGCGAATGCGGTCGATTTCATCAAGGAAGTGGAGGAGATCGCGAAGACCGTCGGCGGGGAAGTTTCGATCGCGCAGGGTTCGGTCGTCGAGACAGTGAAGAAAAAATCAGCGTCGAAAGAAAAGGATGCCGATACCGATGCGTCAAAAAAAAATTCCGAAAAAAAGACCATCGCGGACGGTCTTTCCTGGGAGAAACGTCTTCCGCTTCGGGTGACGTTTTCCGGAGAGTATGCGAACGCGGTGAATTTTCTTCATAAGATCGAAACGATGTCGTATCGTCTCGATGTCGTCGCGGTCGATGTCAGGCCCGCTGTTCCGGAAGAGGGGAAGCGTCGTGGCGGAGATGTTTTCGATTCAGTGCCGACCGAGGAATCGGCCGACGCGGTACCGATCGTTCCGGAACAGCCGACCGTTTCGGCGGCTTTCGATCTCATCGTGTATACCGAATAAGACGATGGCTATGAAATTTTCCATGAAAAAACCGAACATTTCCGGAAGAGCGCTGCTTCTGATCTGGTTCAAATCGGCACGGAAACTTTTTATATCCCTGTTTTTCATCGCGATCGGATTCGGTGTTTTCATCTGGTACACGGATGTCTATCGCGGGGAATGGACCGATGAAGAGAAACGGACATATGCGGAGACGGCATTCCAGGAAACCGTTTTCAACGAGACGGAATTCCGGAAATCGGTCGTGGCGGCCGAGAAGCGCTCCGCGCTCCATGCGGAGGATACCGTCATCGGGAATGACTTCTTCGTTCCGATCCCCGGGATGGAAAAGGATCGCTGAGCGCCGTTCACGGGCCTCCGCGTTTGACCGACTCCGGTTTTCCGCGTATCCTGCATGGCTATGATGGAAACACGGGAAGAACAGATCCGATCGTTGCTTCGGGATGAAAGCTCCTATCGCGTGCGCCAGGCCACTGACGCGCTTTTTTCGCCGGCATGCGCGGGATGGGAGGATGCGAGCGCTTTGTCCAAGAGGCTCCGGGAGAAGCTCTCCGCGTCCATTCCGTGGAATCTGTTCAAAGCGGTCGCTGTCCTGCCGAGCCGGCGCGGCGATACCTGGAAGGCGCTGCTTGCGGCCGAGGACGGCGCACGGATTGAAACGGTACTCATGAAAAACAGCCGCGGGCAGTTCACCGTCTGTGTCTCGACCCAGGTCGGTTGCGCGATGGCCTGCCGGTTCTGTGCGACGGGTCGTATGGGGTTCACCCGGAACCTGTCTCAGGATGAGATTGTCGACCAGGTTCGGTTCCTCCGTGACTTCATTCGGGAACGGGAGATTTCGGGGGAAATAACGAACATCGTCTTCATGGGGATGGGCGAACCTCTGGCAAATTATGAAAACGTCCGGGGAACTCTTCGGACGCTCATCGGCAGGATGAATATCGGACCGACGCGGATCACCGTCTCGACGGTCGGACTGGTACCGATGCTTCTCCGGACACTCGACGATCCGGAATGGCCGGCGGTGCGGCTCGCGGTGTCGCTCCATTCCGCCGATCCGCGGACCAGGGAAGAACTCATGCCGACATCCTACGCCGATTTTCTCGACCGGCTCGCCGAGTGGGCGGTACGGTATTTCGCGAAATTCTCCGAGAAGCGGCGCCACCTTACCTTCGAATACATCATGCTCGCCGGAGTGAATGATACTGAGACTCACGCGGCGGCGCTGGTCCGGTTCGCGCAGCGCATCGGGAAAGTGAAGATCAATCTCATCCCGTACAACATCACCGAGGGCGGGTTCCGGAAGAGCGACGAGTCGGACATCGAGCGATTCCAAAAGACGCTCGAGAAGGCGGGTATCATCGTGACGCGTCGCCGGACCATGGGTGACGATATCGCCGCCGCCTGCGGGCAACTGGCGAATACGGAGGCGGCAACCGAAATCTGATCGGAATCCCGAGTGAGACGTGACACTCCGCATATTCTTGCATAAAATGACGAAAGGAGTAGGATTATCGGCAAGTACTTTCCAATGAAAGGTGCGCGTCATGCCTCTCCGGATATTCCTCTTCCTTTGTCTCCTTGTTCCATCGGTATGTGCGGGAGGGTCCCTGCTTCTGTCCGTCCGGGATTCGCTTCCGCGTGACAACGACGGTTCGTGCTATCTTCCGGTGTGCCATGCGGCGGTGCGGATGAGCGTGGCTTTCGCGAAGGTTTCCGGCTCCATCGGCAGAATACCGCCGGCCGAAGTCGATACCTTTCTGCTTGCAGCGCATTCGATGCTGTACGGCTCTCCGACGTTGACCGAAGATGCGGTCGGCGGGTTGTTCGGCGCGGCTTCGGCGCTCGCCGCTCTCCGCGACGCGGATGTATGGATCGATTCGCTCAAGTGCGGGAACGATCGGGATGTGCGAGCGGCAGCTTCCGCCGCGATTTCTCTCGCGGAGCGGTTCATCGGAGCCATGCCCCCTTCCGTGGAGCGAAGCACCCTCGAGCGGATGACGTACAGTCGTCGGATCCTGATCATCCTTTCCGATGTATGGGTGAGTGGGTCTGAGCCGAAGGGCTTCGCGTCGCGTTAAATGCGGGAACAACCGTTCCCGCTTTCTCTTTTTCGCGGGCTTTGGTACAGTTGAATCCTATGCGAACATACTTCATCCATACTTTCGGGTGCCAGCAGAATATTGCGGATTCCGAACGGATCGCGGCTTCATATGAGGCGCGCGGATTTTCTCCCGCTTCACGGATGGAGGATGCGGATACGATCATCCTCAATACCTGCGTGGTGCGCGAACGTGCGGAGGAAAAGGTACACGGGCTCATCCGCAATATCCGCAAGGGACTGCACGGAAACAGGGATGCACGGATCGTCATCACCGGGTGCCTTATCGGTGCGGCGATGCGGGAACCGTCGGGGAAGATGATGAAGAAACTGCGGAAGCGCGTTCCGGATGCCGAATTCCTGCCGCTCGAGGAGGTCGGTTTCGAACACGCGCCGATCCGCACGGCCGGGAAACTCGCATCCGTCGTCATCTCGAACGGATGCGATAACTTCTGTTCGTACTGCATCGTCCCGTTCTCGCGAGGGAAGGAGCGATCGCGACCGTTCCGGGATATCGTGGATGAGGTAAAAGAAGCGATCGCCCTGGGAAAAAACGAAATCATGCTGCTCGGGCAGAATGTGAACTCGTACGGCGCCGATATTCTCGCAGTGAAGATCCGTGAAGGGGAGGAGTACGCGCTTCCGGATGGGCGACGGGTGAAGCCCGTCATGGTGAAACATCTGAACCGCCATCGGATTCCGACGCTGTTCCCGTATCTTCTCGAGACGGTCGCGCGGATGCCGGGCGCGGAAAAGGTTTCTTTCCTCTCGTCGAACCCGTGGGACTTTTCCGACGAGCTTATCGATGTGATCGCACGGAACGGAAATATCGATCGGCTTCTGCATCTGCCGATCCAGGCAGGGAGCGATGCGGTGCTGAAGCGCATGAACCGGTGGTACACACGGGATGAATACTTCGCGCTCGTCGACCGGATCCGGGAAAAGATTCCGGATGCGCGTTTCACGACCGACATCATCGTCGGGTTTTCGGGTGAGACGGAAGCGGATTTCGAAGATACCCTCAGAGCGGTGCGGCGCGTCTTATTCGAGAAAGCCTATATCGCGTGGTATTCGCCGCGACCGGGGACCGTCGGTGCGACGAAGATGGAAGACGATGTCCCGTTTCCGGAGAAGAAACGCCGTTTCGACGAGCTTGATCGGCTCGTACTCGAGCTCTCTGGACGTGGATACCTCCTTGAGAAGGACCAGAAAAACGGCTGATTTCAGCTCCGCTTGTACTATTTACAAAAATCTGTTTTTGTGCTATAATAGAATTACCATCAAGTGGTGGGGTTCTTTTCGGAGGTGCAGTATGGTCGCGAAGAATCATTTCGATCCCGAATGGGATCTGCCACGCGAGCCGATGGGTTTCTTGGGGCTCGTTGCGTGGGTTCTTATGATAATCACCGCAGTTTTGATTACCAAAGCAATTTTTTTCTAGTTCGGAGTCGCCCTTGGAAACAACGGCGACTTTCTTTTTGCCTTCTTTCCTTTCGGATGGTATCGTTGAAAAAACATATGGCAAAAGAAATCACTTTTATTTCCTGGAACGTGAACGGCATCCGCGCGGTGGTGCGGAAGGATGTTTTTGCGCCGTTCATCAAGGAATATCAGCCGGATATCCTCTGCCTGCAGGAGACCAAGGCCGAGAAGGGTCAGGCGGAGATCGATCTGCCCGAGTATGAGGAATACTGGAATTCGGCCGAGAAGAAAGGATATTCCGGCACGGCGATCTTCACGAAGGAGAAACCGATGGCGGTCGTGAACGGATTCCCGGAAAAAATAGCGAAGCGGTTCGATCTCATCGACGGGGCGGAGCGCAATGCGGAAACCGAGGGGCGGGTCATTGCCGCGGAGTATGGGAAATTCTTCGTCGTGACGGTCTATACGCCGAATTCCAAGGATGATCTCTCCCGGCTCGAGCTGCGACATGAGCACTGGGATCCGGCGTTTCTCGCGTACATGAAGGAGTTGGAAAAGAAAAAGCCGGTGCTCTTTTGTGGCGACCTCAATGTCGCACACCAGCCGGATGACCTCGCGAACCCGAAGGGAAACGAAGGCAAGCACGGCTATACGGTCGAGGAACGCGAGGGAATCGACCGGATCGTCGCGGCGGGATTCGTCGATACCTTCCGGATGTTTCATGAAGGGAACGGACACTATTCGTGGTGGTCGCACTGGGCGAACGCCCGTGCGCGCAATGTCGGATGGCGGATCGACTACTGGTTCGCGTCCGCCGCGCTTCAGCCATTTATCAAAGACGCGTTCATTCTTCCCGAGGTCATTGGATCGGATCATTGTCCGGTAGGACTAAAGTTGTCACTTTAGAGAGCACAAAGATTCAAAACACAAAAGCCAAACAAAACACAGAATACAGAGTCCAAACAAGAGAAGCCGACAGTTTGTGTTTTGAAATCTGTGTTTTGGGCTTTGTTTGGTAGTTTGTGCCTCTGGGTTTTGTGTTTTCAGAAAGCGTGACTTATGAAACAGGTATCGCTTGCGGAAGCAGCTGTCTTGCTTAAAAAAGGCGACATCGGAATCTTACCGACGGATACTCTCTATGGACTCGTCGCGTCTGCGCTCGATAGGGAAGCGGTGGAGTTGGTGTATCGTGTCCGGGGGCGGGACGAGGGGAAACCGTGCATCGTGCTGATTTCTGACCAATCGGATATCGAACGGTTTTTCGGGTTGTCACTTAGCGGCTTGGCCACTAAATTGGCGGAGATGTGGCCGGGGAAGGTGAGCGTGATCCTCCCGTGCCCGGATGCGAAGTGGGCATATCTTCATCGCGGGACGGAAACGGTCGCGTTCCGGGTGCCGGACAGGTCGGAACTTCGGGAGCTTCTTCGGAAAGTCGGGCCGCTCATTGCGCCGTCGGCCAACCCGCAGGGAATGCCGCCCGCGAAAACGATCGAAGAAGCGGAGGAGTATTTCGGAAGTGATGCCGATTTTTACGTCGATGCCGGGATGCTCGACAGCGAACCCTCGACGGTGGTACGGTTTATGGACGGGAAGCTCTCGGTGGTAAGGGAAGGCGCGGTGAAAATATCGAATCAGGAGTCATGAACAAGGAACCAAGGAAAACACAGTCGCCGCTGGCGGACCGGATGCGGCCCGAGAAACTGTCGGAGGTGTTCGGACAGGAAAAGATCCTCGGGGAGGGGTCGTTTCTATATGACGCGATCACGCGGGATGCCGTGCCGTCGCTTCTTTTCTGGGGGCCGCCCGGGTGTGGCAAGACGACGCTCGCACTTCTCATCGCGCGGGAGACGAAATCCGAATTCGTACAACTTTCCGCGGTTGGGAGCGGAGTCGCCGAGCTCCGCAAGGTGGTGGCGAAGGCGGAGGAGAATCGTGAGGTCGGGAAGAAGACCATTCTCTTCATCGACGAGATCCATCGGTGGAACAAGGCGCAGCAAGACGCCTTGTTGCCGCATGTCGAGCACGGGCTCGTCACGCTCATCGGTGCGACGACCGAGAATCCGAGTTTCGAGGTGAACTCGGCGCTCCTCTCGCGGACGCGCGTGCTGGTGCTTGGCAAGCTTTCGTCCGAGGAAATCATTTCGGTCCTTCGGCACGCGCTTTCGGACGAACGGGGACTGAAAAGTGAGAAGATAAAGATTACCGACGCGACGCTTTCTTTTATCGCGGAGGTCGCGGGCGGTGACGCGCGCAATGCGCTCAATATCCTCGAAGCGTGCGCGTCGCAATCGAAAAAGATCACGCCGGAACTCGTCGAGGGTATCGTGAACCGCTCGCACCTTCTCTATGACAAGGGCGGGGAGTGGCACTACGACATCATTTCCGCTCTGCATAAATCCCTGCGCGGCGGCGATGCCGACGGCGCGCTCTACTGGCTCGGGCGGATGCTCGAGGCGGGCGAGGACCCGCTCTATGTCGCGCGAAGACTCGTCCGGTTCGCCTCCGAGGATGTGGGACTCGCGAATTCGTTCGCGCTCCCGCAGGCGATCGCCGCCATGGAGGCTGTTCACATGATCGGCATGCCCGAGTGCGAGCTCGCGCTTGCCCAGGCGGTCGTCTATCTCGCGAAATCCAAAAAATCAAACGCGCTCTATGTCGGGTATGGTCATGTGAAGGACGACGTCCGGCAGTTCCCGAACGAACCTGTTCCGATCCATCTCCGCAATGCGCCCACGAAACTCATGAAAAACCTCGGTTACGGCAAGGACTACAAATACACCCCTGACTTCGAGAACAAGGAAGACGCGAAGCAGGAATACCTGCCGGAGAAGCTCCGCGGGAGGAGATATGTAAAATTCAGCGAGCAATCGACAGATAACAGTTGACAAAGACCCTATGCTCAAACTCAAATCGAAGGCGCCATCATTTTCACTACCGGATCAGGAGGGGAAGGAACATACCTTGAAGGATTATCTCGGGAAGTGGGTCGTGCTCTATTTCTATCCCAAGGACGACACACCCGGGTGCACGGTCGAGGCGTGTTCGTTCCGCGACAACTACTCGAAACTGAAGCGCACGGGAATCGTCGTACTCGGGGTGTCGGTCGACCCGATGAAGAAGCACGCGAAGTTCGTGGAGAAGTATTCGCTTCCCTTCACGCTTCTTTCCGACGAGGAAAAGATGGTCGTGGAGCGATACGGCGTGTGGGGGAAGAAGAAATTCATGGGCCGCGAGTATATGGGCACCATGCGGACGACCTTCCTCATCGACCCAAAAGGCAAGATCGCGAAAATTTACGAGAACGTGAAGCCCGATGCTCATGCCGAGGAAATCCTTTCTGACGTGAAGGCGTTTTCGCGGGACTAGGTTCGGGTCAGTTTCTGAAGAGCATCCTTCCGAGCAGAGCGTTGAGCTCCTGGAGGAACGATGCCGGTGTTTTTTCATCCGAGACGCCGAGAACAGCCTCTGAGTCGTCGCTCGTTTTCGATTCGGACGCGGCGGCGAATTTCCCTGATGCTTCGAGCTCGGCGAGAATCTGTCCGCGGATCCGTTCCTCGACGCGCGCTTCGAGGAGGGCGAGCTGTTCGGGCGAGAGGTCTTCGAGCGTGACTTCCTTCGGTTCTTCGATGACCGGTGCCGAAACCGGTGCGGATTCCGTCATGATCACCGGCTCTTCGCTCGATTCCTTTTCAGAGACCGTTTCTACGACCTCCCCCTTCTGATTTTTCGAAGGCTCCTTCACCCATTCCCAGGATTTCCCGGCGATCTTCCGCCAGACTTCGTCGTCATCCACTCCGCCTGATTTTTTGTATGATTTTCCGACCACCATCTTCCCGTCCGGTCGCCGGATCTCGACATAGCCGCCATCGTTCGGGAGCGTGAAGGAAGCGTCCCTGGATGTAACCTGCTTTTCCTTGCCCGCTTTGATGATGAATGACTCGGAAACGGGGTGATTCGTGAGTTTCTTTTTGTTCGACCCGGTCGCGATGCCGAAGCCGATGAGGTTGATCTTCTTTTTGCCGCCGTTCTTTACGGAAATCCACTCGACCCCGGTGTCGGCTCCCTTCGGGTTCGGCGCGATGGCGGTGATGGAGAGCCTTACTTTCGGGAAATCCTCGATATCGACCGTGAATTCCTTCACATTTTCGCCGATACCGTCCTCGTCGGTGATGGTGAGCGTGCCGTGATATTTCCCGGTCTTTTTGTAGGTGTGGGAGGTGGATTGCTTCCGGCTCGTCTTCCCGTCACCGAAGTCCCAGGCGTAGGATTGTCCGTCCGAGCCTTTTGCGGAAAACTCAAGGGCGACGTCCTCATAGCCTTCTTCGGGAATGGATGTCTTTTCGGCTTCCGGTTTCTCGCCGAAACGATTCGCTTTTCCCGGCGTGAGGAAGGAGCTCCACCGGAAGGATGACCCGTCGAAGGAAAGCGACGCCTCTTCCTTGGTCTTCTCGTAGCGCATCGTGTCGACGGTGCTCTCGTCCGGAGCGAGGAGTGAGACGGTTTCGTCGGTGTTGTTGAGCGACAGCCCGCTTTCGGATCGTTCGACGACGAGATATCCGTCACCCGGAATCACCGTTCCCTGCGGGAAGACGTATTTTCCCGAAGCCGAGGCGTCATAGAGCGCGAATCCGGAGATGTCCGTATTCTCGTCTCCCGGGTTGCGCAGTTCGATCCATTCGTTTTCCTCGCCCTTCGCGGACGGGTTCGGGAAGAGCTCGTTGATGCGGATGACGGATGCTTTTGGCGTGGTCGGTTCCTCTTCTTCCTTCGGATCCGGTGCCGGCTCTTCTCCGGGAGCGGGGCAAAATGCGTCGCCTTCTTGAGGGGATGGGGAATCGGATGTTTCCCAGGAAAACGTGTCAGTGTCGCGGTTGAGACTCTTCCCTTTCAGTGCATCGTCTCCCCAGACAAGCGAATCACGAACCGTTCCGTTCTTGTCGACGAGTTCGATCGCATTGGTTTTCGCGAGGCTTTGCGTGGTGACAAAATCCGCAAGTGATGCGAAGATGCCCGCACTGTTCGCCCAGAGAACGTAATCACCGGGAGAGAGCGAGAGGCATGCGTCACCGAAGGATTTGATGTTGCTCACGCTTCCACCGGATGTCCGTTTCTGAAGTTTCCATCCGGAAAGCGAGACGACCGAATCGGAGATGTTCCGGAGCTCGATGAATTCGTCACTTGCGTTTGTTCCTTCAATCTGAATCTCGTTCAGGATGATGCCGGGAGTCGGATCCGCCGCCATGGATGAGTAGACGGGAAAAAGTAACACAAGAAACAACCCCGAAAGGATCGAGATGCGCCGCATACGGTTTTCTTAATGATTTTCCGACAGTATATCACGGTGTACCATCCGGATCCCAGTCTCTTTTCATGTGAGTTTCTTCGAGGTATACTGTCGGTGTAACCGGTAACCGATCAACGTATGGCGCAACAATTCGACCCGAACCAGATCGACCCCGAGAAATTCAAGGAGGGCATCGAGAAACTGAAGACCCCGATCGTCCTCATCGCGCTCCTCTTCTTCTTTTCCGGACCGCTCTCGGCACTCATAAATATTTTCGATTTCGGTATGGATATCATCATTCTCGTCATTGCTGCCGCCATCCTGCTCGCGTCGATCAAGCAGATCAACCAGTACGAGCGCGGCGTGAAATTCACCATCGGGAAATTCACCGGCATGATGGAACCGGGTTGGCGGCTCGTCGTTCCGGTCTTCCAGTCGTACCAGAAGATCGACATGCGCGTGCGTGCGGTCGACGTTCCGGACCAGGAAGCGATCACCAAGGACAACATCTCGGTCACGGTGAACGCCGTCATCTACTACAAGATATCGCATGCCGAAAAGGCGATTCTCGAGGTGGAGAACGTATATTATGCGGTCTCGCAACTCGCGCAGACGACGATGCGCAACGTCGCCGGCGAAGTCGACCTCGACGAACTCCTCTCCAACCGCGACGCGATCGCCGAGCGGATCCGTGGGATCGTCGATGCCGCAACCGACGCGTGGGGCGTCAAGGTGAGCTCGGTCGAGCTCAAGGACGTGACGCTTCCGGAGGACATGAAACGGGTCATCGGGAAGCAGGCGGAAGCCGAACGTGAGAAACGATCCGTCATCATCAAGGCGGAGGGCGAAGTCATCGCGGCGGAAAACCTCGCCAAGGCGGCGACCATCCTCTCCTCGGCGGACGGCGCGCTCCATCTCCGGACACTCAACACGATCAACGACGTTTCCTCCGACCAGTCGAACACCATCATCTTCGCGACGCCGATCGAAGCGCTCCAGGCGCTCGGCCGGATCGGAAGGAAGGAGTGATCAGGTTGGAGTAGAAAGACGGATGAAATCGATTGAGCGGATTTTTATCTGAGACGCAGGCGTGTGAAAAAACTGGAATTGATCCTTATTAGTCTTTGGGCGATTCCCGCCTTTTTCTTGGCGTGGTTTTTCTCGCCGAACTACATCGTTTCGGCGCTGATTTTTTACCTTCCATTGGCAGTATTCCTGAGTATCAGGTTAGGGAATCATTCGCGCCGAGTCGGACTCGTATCTTTCCTCATCACGCTCCCTTCGGTGACGATACTCGATTATTTCGGGCATAAGGACGGATCATGGTTCAATCCGTCGCTCATCGGTGTCAGGATATTCGGCGAGTTTCCGGTCGAAGATTTTCTTTGGTTTTTCCTCTTCGTCTATACGGTAATCGGAGCCTACGAGTATCTTTTTGATGATGGAAGAGTTTCGTCTGGCGCTTGGAAAATACGGAATATACGGTTATATTCCTTGGTAATAACGTTCGTTTTTTGCATTACTACTCCGGTATTTTTCAGTGATTTTTCAATCCCGTATTTTTATGCCATCGCGTGCGCTACCTTTTTTATTGCCGCGCCCTTGATCGGCGTGCTTTTTTTCAGGAAACTTAAGAAAGTCTTTTTATTGCTTCCCATCTTCGCGACCTCATTCTTCCTCTACGAACTCGTTTCCGTCATGCGTGGTCACTGGTTTTTCCCGGGAGATCATTTCCTGGCGAAGTCCTCCCTTTTCGGCGTGATGGTTCCAGTGGAAGAATTGTTTTGGATTTTTCTCATTGCTCCAGCCGGAGTAGTACTTTATGAGCTCATAGCTGATGATCGAAAGTGATCGTATATGATCGCGGCGGAAATAGTTCGGACATTGAAATCGCTTGGAAGCCCGGAGAAGGCGAAAATCCTTTCCGGGTTTTTTAAGTGCGGGAAAGGGGAATACGGGGAGGGTGATCGGTTCCTCGGGGTGACGGTTCCGGAGCAACGTGCGATTGCGAAGGCGAATCGCGACCTGCCGTTTCCGGAAATTGAAACGCTTCTCGGGAATCCCTACCACGAAGCGCGGCTCACCGGGCTCCTTGTCCTGACGTACGCGTTTGAGCGGGCGGACGAAGGAAGACGAAAAGCGATTTTCGATTTCTATTGCGCGCATCTTCCGGCGGTGAACAACTGGGACCTCGTCGATGTGACGGCACCGAATATCGTCGGCGGGTATCTCACCGAAAAGAAGCTGGCACGGCGGAAGGTGCTCCGCCGGTTCGCGAAGTCGAAGAATCTTTGGGAGCGACGCATCGCTATCGTTTCGACGTTCACGTTCATCCGACGCGGCGACTTCGACGATACGCTCGCGATCGCGGAGTTGCTTCTCTCGGATCCGCATGATCTCATTCATAAGGCGACGGGCTGGATGCTGCGCGAGGTCGGCAAGCGCGACGAAACCGTCCTGAAGAGATTCCTCGATGCGCACGCGGCCGCCATGCCACGCACTATGCTCCGCTACGCGATCGAGCGGTTTTCACCGATGGAAAGGGCCCGATTTCTCGAAAAAGGGAGAATCAAGGTATAATTCTCCCCATGGAACGGACTGCCACAAAAGAGGAGCTCGAGGCGATGGCGCGCGAAATCCGCGAAGCCGCCCTCGAGTATTCCCGAGATATGCAGGCGACCCGTGCGAAGCGGCGTCGGTTGTTCGAAACGTGGACGAATATCCTGGATGAGAAAAAGGCGGAACAAGTGAAACAAAGGATTTATGGCGTCTCCTGAAACGATAGCTACGAACCGCCCGGAAGAAGCGGAGCGCGAGGTGCCGGTTCTTGAACGCGCCGAACAGTCGATTTCTCCGGAAGAGCAAGTGAAGCAGGCGATGGAAGCGGCGGAAGCGGCGAAGAAGGAATTCGATCCCACAGAGGCGGATGCCGAGATGGCACGGGACCGGAGCGAATATGCCGAACGTCTGTCCGCGTCGCCGGAGGTGATTGCGGAAGCGGACGAAGCTATCGCCGGAGATCTTTCGGCTATCCGAAAGGAGGAATTAGGAATTCTTGCGAGGCTGAACGAAAAGCTAAGGAAGTATGCCAGTGTCGTCGCGCTGACCGCGGCGACGGCGGGACCTGCCGCCGCCATGGAGAATCCAACTAGTGACATTCAATCTGAATCTGATACCGCGAAAATCGTTGAGGTGATACCGGGCGATATTCCGAAGCCGGAAATTCCGCTGATGCTCAAAATAGACACGAACTTATCGGAAGTGTCTGATAATCGAGTGATAGATGGGTCAGAGCGTGGAACTTCTGAGAAATCCGAATTATCGGATCCGATGGAGGAGTTTGGTCGACAATTAGGCGTGTTCGGATCGAGGCGTGGTGATATCGATGCGGTGATACCCACAGACCCGATCGTTCTTCGCCTTACGCGGGAGCTCGAGGATCCCGAAGGGGTATTTAAAGAGGGAGAGGTTGTTATGGAGGGATATGAGGGATTCACGGAAAAACAGCTTCGAAGTCTGCAGAAGATATCGGAGCTTGCCGATCGTGAGTTCTCATTCGTATTTTCAACAGAAGGTGACGGAAAGGTTGTGACGCGTTCCCGCGAAAGACAAGGGAAGGTCTCTGGTGTGGTCGACGACGAAATGATTTACGAATCATTGCGGCAAGGCAAGGAAACGATTGCGGCACACACGCACCCTGCGCGGAATACGAGCAACTATGCTCCTAGTTTCACTGATTTGACGAGTAATCTGCTTCTGAAGCAGGTGGCGTCGGAGAAAGGCTATGACGCGAAGAACCTTCGGGACGTCGCAGTCGCGAGAAATGGAATATGGGAGTACTCTGTCGATCAGGAGCATGCGGCGGCTGAGTCGATAGAAAAAATCGTCGAATTCAGGAGCGCTCTCGTCGAAGTGGCGGATGATGAGATAAAAAAACTCAGAATCGGATCCGAAGAGGAAGCGTCGCTTCGGAGCAGACTTGAGACGATGGACATGTTCGATATCGAAGCAGCTTCGATGGAAGGCTCAGACGATGATCCTCTTAAGCATATCTCCCGGGCGATTATGAAAAAAATGAATAGAACTGCTGGCAGACTCGTCAATTCATCGGCAGGAAAGCTTCTTATCGAATTCACATCCAAGGCAGGGCGGGTCGGATTCGGTGAATCTCAACAAAGTCGGGATGATTTCATCCGATGGGGGATGGCAAACGGCATCCAATTGAAATTTACGCCGTTTCCGGAAAAAATACTTTCCGGTGAATAGCTTCCAGGTAAATATTTTGAAAACGGCTCTCCAAAGCTGTTTTTTGTTTGTGTTGACAGGGAATGGAGAAGTGGCGTAAAATGTGGGGGAAGAACGAAGAAGTGGGGAATCGTGGGGAAATCGTAGTTATTGCAGAATTTTGATTGCAGATTGCAGATTGCAGATTGGAAACCGAAGTCAGGAATTCTTCAATCTCAAATCTGAAATCTCAAATCTAAAATCGGAACATGTTCATCGGCGAATACTCACATTCCATCGATCCGAAGCGTCGCGTCGCGATGCCGTCCCGGTTCCGCTCGGAACTCGGGTCGCGGGTCGTCGTGACGCGCGGACTCGACTCGTCGCTTTTCGTCTACCCGATGAAGGTATGGGAACAGCTCGCGGAAAAGCTCGGCAGCCTGCCGATCGGAGAAGCGGCGACACGGAGTTTCACACGGTTGCAGCTTGCGGGCGCGACGGATGTGGAGCTCGACTCACAGGGGCGCATCCTCATTCCGGATTACCTCAAGGACTCCGCCGGATTGAAAAAGAACGTCGTCGTCGTCGGGCTCTACAACCGGCTTGAAATCTGGGACGAGACGAAATGGAAATCATACAAGGCTGGCGCGGAAAAGAACACCGGCAAGATCGCGGAGGAACTCGGGAAGCTCGGAGTGTATTAGTTCATAAGGTTTATCAAGTTTGTAAAGTTCATAAAGCTTGGAAAATATGGGACAGAAATCAAAAATGAAAAGATAAAAGTTTAGCGATTTCATTATTGTTTTCTGGATTGTATGGCGACGAGACACATTCCTGTACTGCTGGACGAGACGGTGGCGGCATTGGACCTTCACAAGGGCGATACGGCGGTGGATGTGACACTCGGCGGCGGGGGGCACACCCGGGCGATGCTCGGGAGGGTGCTCCCTGGTGGGAGGGTGATCGCATCCGATGCCGACGCGTTCGCGGTGGAGCGGTTTCTTCGGGATGCGGAGACGAACCCGATTCTACGGAAGGCCGTGGAAGATGGTTCACTCTCCGTGACCCGGGGGAATTTTTCCGACATCGGAACGATTCTTGCGGATGCCGGCGTCTCGAAGGTAAACGCGATCCTTGCGGATTTCGGGTTCTCGTCCGATCAGGTGGACGATCCGGATCGCGGATTCTCGTTCCTTGCGGATGGGCCGCTCGATATGCGGCTTGATCAGGAAGGAGCGGTGACTGCGGCTGATATCGTGAACGGGTACCAGGAAGAGAGGCTTGCGGATGTCATACGGAGGTTCGGTGACGAGAAAAAGGCCCGGAAAATCGCTCATGCGATCGTCACGCGACGGATGGAGCGACCTTTCGGGACGACGAAGGATCTCGCGGAATGCGTCGCAGGATGCTTCTCCGAGTTCGAGCGGCGGAAAATTCGGATCCATCCCGCGACGAAGACGTTTCAGGCGATCCGGATGGAGGTGAATGAGGAGTTGCCGGTGATCGGAAGCTTTTTGCGGGAGGCGGTGCGAGTGCTTGTTCCCGGAGGAAGGCTTGCGGTCATCACGTTTCATTCCGGAGAAGATGCGTTGGTGAAGGGTTTGTTCGCGGAGATGTCGAAGGGATGCGTTTGCCCTCCGGAGTTTCCGGAGTGTCGGTGCGGTCGACAACCGGCGATCCGCCTTCTCTCGCCGAGATTCGTCCGGCCAAGCGAAGAAGAGGTGTCGAAAAATCCTCGGGCGCGGAGCGCGAAGCTCCGTTCGGTGGAAAGGATCTGAAGAGCAAAACATGAGCTCCTTGCGGATGGATCCGAAACGGTTCGGGGTCGTCCGTCAGGGGCTGAAAAAATAAACAGACAATCAGGGGGAGAAAGAGTATGACAAGGGATTACTGTCTTTCGGGGCGGCAGAGCGTCTGCCGGAAAACCGTTTCTTTCTCCGGTGCAGTCCATCCGGCGGCGCTGTTCGCGCTGTTCCTCTTTTTTCTTTCAGGAATCGCCTATCTGTATGCCTTGAACTCCGGAGCGGTCCAGGGATACGAGACAAGGACGCTGGAAAAGGAAATCGTCGAGCTTAGGAAAGAAAACGCCAAGCTGAAACTTTCGGAGGCTGAGGCGCTCTCGCTTTCCAGGATCGAATCCGCAGCGGGAAGCCGCGGTATGAGCCAAGTGGAATCCGCGAAAATGATCGAAGGTCGCGGCTCGCTCGCGCTCCGGTAGCTCGGGTATCGGAGGATCCAAGAAGAATCCGCATACGGTTTTCGTTCGGAATTTCAGGATCGGAATTCCTGGTAGGCTCTGAAAATTGTCTATGATGAAACGAGAGCTGAAAAAGCCGGTTTCGTATGAGAAACATCCGGAAGCACATCCTTCTTCGACAGGAAGAATCGCTGCGCTTCTCGTTTTCGTACTTGTCGTCGGCGTGGTCGCACTGACGCGGTTGTACGTGATCCAGATAGCCGATCATGAAAAATGGCGCGGCGCGGCCGACAGTCAGCATTCGCTTTCGGCGGACGTATTCCCGGATCGGGGAGAGATTTTTTTCCGTGAGGGGAATACCGTGTATCCGGCGGCCGTGAACCGGGAATACCCGCTCCTGTATGTCGTTCCGCGGGAAATCGAGGAGCCGCGTCGGATCGCGGAAGCGCTTTCGGGGATAACCGGTGTTTCCGTGGATGAGATACTGGCGAAATTTTCCGATCGCGAAGACCCGTTCGAGGTCATCAAGAAACGACTTCCCGAGGATGAAGCGGACCGGATCCGCGGACTCGACATGCCGGGAGTTCGTTTCCTGAACGAGAAATACCGATATTATCCCGGGGGCAGCCTCGCGGCGCAGGTTGTCGGGTTCGTGAGTGCGAAGGACGGTGGAGGCGAGTCCGGCCGGTACGGCGTGGAAGCCTTTCAGGACGGACTGCTTCGGGGGAAACCGGGAAACGTCGTGCAGGCTCGGGATGCCGCCGGTCGATGGATATCGACATCCGACAGGAAGACGGTCTCCTCGGAAGAAGGTCCGGATATCATCCTATCGATCGACCACGTCATCCAGCACGAAGTCGAGACGATCCTTCGGGACGCCGTGGAGAAACACGGTGCCGACGGGGGAACGGTCATCGTGATGGATCCGGCGACCGGAAAAATCCTCGCTATGGCATCGAACCCCGGATTCAATCCGAACGAATATTCGAAGACCGAGGATTATTCCCGGTTCTTGAATCCGGCGGTGAGCCAGACCTATGAACCGGGTTCGATCATGAAGCCGATCACGATGGCGATCGGAATCGAAGAAGGGAAGGTCGCTCCAGGGACGGAATTCACCGATTCCTGTGCGATTTCGGAAGCGGGATATGTGATCCGGAATGCGGAAGACAAGTGCTACGGACGATCGACGATGACGAAAGTGCTCGAGGAGTCCATCAATACCGGTGTCATTTTTGTCGAGAAGCTCGTCGGAAACGCCCGTTTTGCGGAATATTTCGATCGCTTCGGTTTCGGGAGAAAAACGGGTATCGAGCTTCCGGCCGAACTTTCCGGAGATACGAAGAACCTTGACGATATCCGTCGTGATATCCAATTCTTTACGGCGTCGTTCGGGCAGGGTGTGACGATGACGCCACTCCAGATGATTTCCTCCTATCAGGTGCTCGCGAACGGAGGACTGCTCATGCGACCGAGCATCATGGAAAAATATATCCACGCCGATGGCCGTGAAGAGCTTTCTGAGCCGTCCGAAGTCCGTCAGGTCGTCTCGAAGGAGACGGCGACGCTTCTGGGAGATATGCTTGAAAATGTCGTCAAGAACGGTCATGGGAAACGCGCCGCGGTTCCCGGATATCGGGTCGGAGGAAAGACCGGGACGGCTCAGGTGGCGAAAAAAGGTGAAAAAGGGTATGATGACGGACTCACGATCGGTTCGTTCGTGGGATATGCCCCGATCGGTGACCCGAGGTTCGTCGTGCTATCGAAAATCGATAATCCGAAAGACGTCATCTGGGCAGAATCGAGTGCTGCGCCGGTATTCGGTGATGTCATGAAGTTCCTGCTTTCCTATGCGAAGATAGAGCCGACGGAGGAAATTCAAAATGCAAAATGAAAATATCAAAATGAAAAATTGTCGAGTCCCGCAGAGCGGGACGCATCAACTTTGATTTTTGACTTTTTCATTTTACATTTATCCAAACTATGGCGCGACAGACCGGGAAACGGATGAGAAGACGGGCACTCGAACACATGCTCCGATTCATGGCGCGCGCGGTGATCGCGAGGCACAAGCCGCTCGTGGTCGGAGTGACCGGAAGCGTCGGGAAGAGTTCGACGAAGGAAGCGATCGCGCTTGTCCTCTCGTCTTCCATGTGCGTGCGCAAGAGTGAGGGCAATTTCAACAACGAGATCGGCGTGCCGCTCACCGTTCTTGGGGTGGACAGCGGTGGGAGTTCGTTTCTCCGCTGGTTTTCGATCGGATTCCGTTTTCTTCGGCTCATCCTTTTTCCGGCGAAATATCCGGAAGTTCTCGTGCTTGAGATGGGCGTCGATCGTCCGGGTGACATGGAATATCTTCTCGGATTCGTTCCGGTCAGGATCGGCGTTGTGACCCGTATCGCGGAAAGTCATATCGCCTACTTCGGCAGTATCGGGAATATCGCCAAGGAAAAAGGGAGGATGATCTTCAGGCTTCCCGAGGATGGGTTCGCGATACTGAATCTTGACGATCCACTCGTGTCAAAAATGGCGGAGAAGACGAAGGGAATGGTGCTTTCGTACGGTTTCGGGAAAGATGCGCTCGTTCGCGCGGACAATGCGTCGTTCCAGGAGACTCCTGTCGGTGTCGGGTTCAGTTTCAAACTCAATTATGACGGGAAATCTATACCGGTCCGTCTTCCTCATGTGGTGGCACGACATCATATCTCGGACGCGCTCGCGGGAGCCGCTGTCGGTATCGCGCTCGAAATGAACCTTTTCGAGATCGCTCGGTCGCTTGAACAGCTCACGCCGCTTCCGGGGAGACTCCGTTTCCTTCGGGGGAAACGCGGTATCGGTATCCTCGACGATACGTACAACGCCTCGCCGGCGTCCGTCCGCGCCGCACTCGCGACGCTCGGTGAGATTCCGGCCAGGCGTCGCGTCGTCATTTTCGGTGACATGCTCGAACTTGGCGCCATGTCGGAGGAGGAGCATCGGAAACTCGCGGACGATGTCGTCGTTTCCGGAACGGAGCTCGCGATCCTGGTCGGAAAGCGAATGCATCTTCTCGGGGAAGAACTGCTCGCTCGCGGGATGCCGCGTGGAAGCGTCATGTTTGTTCCGGATCCGGATGCGGCGACGCTGCCTCTCCAAAGCATCCTTCGTGAGGGCGATCTCGTGCTTGTGAAGGGATCCCGCGGTATGCGGATGGAGAAGGTGACGGAAGCCCTGCTTGCCGACCCGGCGGAAGCCAGGAAGCACCTGTGTTGTCAGTCCCCGGATTGGCGTTCGCGGCCGTTCTTGCCGCCTGCGGAGTGGGACGTCCCGGCGGTTTGACAGGGCGGTCGCGTTTTCATACAATGGGAATACCTGAGGAACTCAGGATAATCGGCTAATCAGCGAATAACCGTATGTCGGAAAACAGGGATCAGGAATTCATCGAATATGTCGTGAAGTCGCTCGTGGATCATCCAGAGAACGTGAAGGTGGAGCGGAAGCTCGACGAAATGGGCGTGCTCATAACGCTCGACGTGCATCCGGAAGACATGGGCATGGTGATCGGGCGCGAAGGAAGGACTGCCAAGGCGCTTCGGACATTGCTTCGCGTCATCGGCGCCAAGAACAATGCGCGTGTGAATCTCAAGATCAACGAACCGGAGGGCTCGACCCGCGGTGAGCGGCGTCACGAGGCACCGGTGGCAGAGTCGGCTCCCGAAGCGGTGCCGGAAACAGCGACTGTCCTGGCAGAGGAGCCGAAGCGTTCGCTTGAAGACGTGATGAACGATATCAAGATCTAGCCGAAAGAGTCGAAGGCCGCCCCATAGAGGAGCGGTCTTTTTTTTTCTTCCGAGTCCTGTATACTGTCAGCAAGCGCGTCGCGAAAGACGCGGAGCGAAACATCGACCACAACTTCCTATGTCGAAAAAAATCATCGTATTCCTTCTTTCTTTTTCGCTTCTC
>JAGOTT010000022.1 GCA_018061645.1 Candidatus Moraniibacteriota bacterium | reverse complement strand
CATCTTTTCTTCCTGGAGCAGCATATACCTGGAATCATATGGATTCATATCGGTTTGGCTAAAAAGAGGACTTTTCAGCCTAAACCTTTCAGGAAAAGTGTAAACACTTTTGCTGCAATGCTAACAATACTCATCGAGAATCGCCTTGATGCGGCGGACGCCTGCGGATGAAGCTTCCTCCTTTACGATACGGAACTTCCCTTTGATATCGCCGGTGTTTCCGACATGCGGTCCGCCGCAAAGTTCTGCCGAATACACCGTTCCGTCGTCGCTTTTCGCGGAATAGACGTTCACCGTTTCCGGATATTTCTCCCAGAAACTCCCCTCGACGCCCCGTGCCTTCGCGTCCGTCTTTGAAACCTGCTCCATATCCATCGGGAAATGCTTCCCGATCGCCTCGTTCACGTATGCTTCCACCTTTTCCAATACCTCGCGCGATACTTTCTCCGGATGCGTGAAATCGAAACGCGTGCGCTCCTCGGTGATGTTGGATCCCGCCTGATGGACATGGTCACCGAGGTGTTTTCGGAGCCCGGCAAGCATGAGGTGGGTCGCGGTGTGGAGCATAGTCACCTTTTCGCTGTGATCGGCGAGTCCGCCCTTGAACTTTCCCGCGGATGCGGTTCGGGAAAGCTCCTGGTGTTTCCTGAATTCCTCCTTGAATGCCTGTGTATCGATCGAAATCCCGCATTCGTCGGCGAGCTCCTCGGTCATCTCGAGCGGAAATCCGTATGTGGAAAAGAGATCGAATGCATCAAGACCGGAAATGCTGCCGGATATCCGCTTTCTTTCGAATTCCTTCATCCCGCGGGAGAGCGTTTCGCGGAATTTCTCTTCCTCCCCTCTTATCGCATTGAGAATCGTTTCCGATTTCTCCGAAAGATCCGGATAGGCGGATGCATATGTTTTTATGACGGCCGCACTGAGCGACGAGAGACTGCCGGATGGAATCCCTATTTTGTCCGCGTACCGGACAGCCCGACGCAGGATACGACGCAGGACATAGCCCTGATCCGTATTCGAAGGCGATACGCCGTCTCCGACGAGAAAAGTTCCCGCTCGTACATGATCCATGACGATCCGGAAGGCATACGTTTCTTTCGGATCCGATCCGTATGTTTTCCCGGAGAGCCTCTCGGTTTCCTCGCGGATACCGTCGAAGATGTCGCCGGAAAACATGTCCGGATCGTTCCGCTTCGCCGCCATGATCCGCTCGAGACCGCCGCCGAAATCGACGTTCTGCTGGGAAAGTTTCTCGAATCCGGAAGCGGTCTTCCGGTACTCCATGAAAACGTTGTTGCCGATTTCCATGAAGCGACCGCAATCGCAGTTCACGTGGCAGGGCTCATCTTTCCATTGCGACCGTTCATGCAGACCGAGCTCCGCTCCGAAATCCCAGAACATCTCCGTATCCGGACCGCCCGGTTCCCCTTCCGGCATGTTCGAGGGAATACCGGAACGGCTCCACCAGTTCTTTTTTTCCGGATAATAGAAGATACGCTCGCCGGTGCGGATCCCGTCGCGTTCCGGGTCCTCTCCGATCTTGGCATCGATACCGGATTCGGCGAAAAGCCTTTGCCATATTTCCGCGCTTTCGGTGTCCCGGGGAATACCGAGATCGTCGTTTCCGCGGAAACAGGTGAAGAGAAGCCGGTTCGGATCGAGTCCGATTTTCTTCGTGAGAAATTCCCACATCCACGTGATCTGCTCCTGTTTGAAATAGTCCCCGAACGACCAGTTTCCGAGCATCTCGAAAAAGGTCGTGTGGCGGTTATCGCCGACCTCCTCTATATCCTGACTCCGGAAACATTTCTGCGAATCGGCGATGCGTGTTCCCGACGGATGCGGTTCTCCGAGGAGATAGGGAACGATCGGTTGCATACCGGACCCGGTAAAGAGCGTTGTCGGGTCGTTTTCCGGAACAAGACGCGCCGAAGGAACGATCGCATGACCGCGTTCGCGGAAAAAGTCGAAAAATACCTGCCGTATGCCGTCCGCCCGCATGATGTTCATGATAAGAGATTCATCTTCCGCTTCAACCGCTTTCCTTCGGCTTCAAGTATCCCGAGTTCCCTGGATACCTTGTCCCTTTCGACCATCTTTTCCTCGAGCCGGATTTCAAGACGATCCCTTTCCGTTCCGAGTTTTCGGATTTCCATTTCGAGGCTCTCGTGGTATCGGGATTTCTTCTGTCTATCCTGATCGAATATGAGATATTCGGACTGTATTCTCCGGAAAGCGGCGCGCTTCTCGGCGTCGATCGCCTCTCTTCCGGACGCATTTTGCGGGAAGCTCGGTATCATAACGTATTTCGAATGATTTGTGAACCTCCGGGCTCTCCGAAGGGAACCTGAACTCCTACGGCTCCTCTATCCGGACCATGACACGTTTTTTGTCCTTCGGGACGGAGAATGTGAAGAATTTCGGTTTGAGATTTATCTCGATCTTCCTGATCTCAGGATGCTTCCCGAGCGCTTCCCGTATCTCGTCGGCACCTTTCCCGAGGAATTCATCTTTCAGCGATTCGGTGTTGATTTCGGATACGAATGTCGCGGTCACCCGGGTGCGGACGTACACCGACCCTTTCCCATAATCGGTCGTCGCATCGCCGTATTCGAAGGAAATATCGCGCGCTACGGCAGTATCGCTTCCGTCGGAGCGTTCCATGAAAGACTTCCCGGCCTTTTCCCGGAGATCTTTCTCCGAAAAGACGAATACTTTTCCGATCCATTTCGAGGCATACTCGAAAGAAGAGGCTGCTACGCCGATCTGCGGGTGAGAGGGCGCTCCGATAAGGGAAACCTCCGCCGATTGAGGCAGGAAACGTTCTTCATCGGAAATTTCCGATCGGATCGCTTCCTCGAACGATGAGCGGAACTTCCGCTGCGCCTCTTCCTTCGCGCGGTTTATATCCGCCGAAGAAACCGCCCGATTTTTCGATTCCTCTCCGGTCGATCCCCCGGACATTTTCGAGGTTGATTTCGCGGAGAATTTCCCGTATTTCGGACTTCCCTTGAACCCGGGGATGGTGAACGAGGATGGTTCTATGTTGTACGCCTCACCGGATTCATCCGCCACGACTTCCGCTTCGATGATACCCGCTTTCTTTTCTCCGTCGTTTTCGGACATTCCCGGAACCGTGACTCCTCGCGCGAGTCGGAAGATCTTCCCATCGGACGATTCGAAACGGGTCGTCGCGACGAGCGGCTGCGACTCGGTGTCGAACTCGTTGGAAATCGTTATCTTCCCGCGGGCCTTTTCCCCGTTTCCTGAAGAATTCCCGGAGGTCTCGGCGGAGACCGTTACCTCCATCTCCTTTTCGATGACCCTGATCGGAATCTGCTTTTCTTCCGTGACTCCCTCCGTCCTTCCCTCGAACTCGATTTCCACGCTCTGTGAAGAAGCGTTTGGGATAACGACTATCTCCGCCTTTGGCAGGAAGAGAAAAGCGCCGGTTCCGACCAGTGAAAGAGTCGATATCGAGATGAAGAGAAAAAACCAGAATCCGACTTTTGAGCCGACCTTTCCGACGTTATCGGACGTACGGGATTCCGGAGCCTTCGCGACGTATGCACGCCGGTTGTCCTCTCGGCTTCTGAATATCTGGGACAATCTCCCGGGATTTTCCGATTTCGTATTGTTCGACGATATCCGAACAGGCATTTCCTGGCGATGTGCGGTGTCGGGAGTCCTCTGTTCGAGCGCTTGGCGTCTTAGGATTTCGCCCTGATTTTTCGTCGATTGTTGAGCGGCCTGTCGTTGTTCCGAAGAGTTCAGGGAAGTCAGATTTTTCGGAGAATTATCGCGTATGCGAAGTTTCATCTCCCCTTCGGAAACGGATTTCGGAACATCCGATCGGATCGGCGCGGGAGCCACTTCGGAAGAAGAGTTACTCCCTCCGGAGCCGAAAAAATCATCGGAACCGATGGTGACGCGATGAACCGGAGCCGATTCCTGCCGGGAAGAAACGTGTTCCTGCGGCATGACGGATGATGATTGATCCGGCATACGGGTTTCTTCGGAATAGGCTCGTGTCGCGATACCTGCCTTTTCGGCGAGAAGTCGTCCGTCATTGTCCTGGGTGACGATGACGACAGCCTTTCCCAGTTTCTCGGCTTCCCGGGCAAGGATACGGAGATTGACGACACTCTGAAGAATGAGCGCGCGTTTCGGTACGACGAAAACGTTCTCGAGAAGAGCGGAGGATCGGAGTCTCCCTACCAACGAAAGGATTTCCTCGTCCTGTGTCACGTAGAACGTCTGTGGCATACGCTTTATTCTTATTTGTCTATGGATTCCATGCTTCTTCTGAGAAGTCCGGAGAGCATCTTTTCCTCGTCGAGTTCGTCTATGAGGACGAGATTCACGAGTCCGAGCGGCGTGATGTCCTGCGGATTCGTGAGTTCGCCGGTCATATCCGAAACGCGGATGACATCCTTCGGCTGCAGATAGCTCACCTGTACCTGTTTGGCGAACGGAAGCCCCCCTGACCAGGATTCAAGCATGAGCGAAGCCTTGATGCCCGGAAGCGCCGAGCCGCCGCCGCAAAGGAATATGCGGCTCGGAAGCAGATCAGTTTCCGCAAACTCGAGGAGCGACAGCTCGACGCCCCCGAGCCAGACCCGGCAGTCTTCTTCGAAAAGCCTCGCGATATCGGCGGTCCGGTCGGACGGAAGCTTTCCGAGCGAATAGTCGATCTTCATCTTTTCCGCCGGTTCGAACCCGATACCCGCTACCTGCGCGAGTCGTTTCGTAAACGCTCTTCCGCCGACCGCGAACATCTTCGTTCCCTCCAGGCCGCCGTTCCGTACCACCGCGATATCGCTCGTTCCGCCGCCGACGTCGATGAATATCGCGGAAAAGTCGATCATGTCTTCCACTTCGACGGCTCGTGCGACCGCATACGGCTCCGCGGCCACCGATAATAAGTCGAGGCCGAGATCCTTCGCGATGGTTTCAAGCGCCCCGAGATGCACCATCGGCGCGTACGCGTTGAAGACGCTCATGGACACGTCGCCTCCCTGGAAATTGAGCGGATTAGTGACGCGGTATCCGTCGATGCGCACATCCACGAGCGCGGCGTTTATAAGTTTCACTTCGATATCGTCCTGTCCGGTTTCCCAGGCAAGCTGGCGCTTTATCCGCTCGAAGGCCTTTTCCTGAACTTTTTCGATGATGGTGCGGAGTTCCTGCATCCCGATACGGATCGCCGGGTTCACGCGGTCATAATGAACCGTGGTCGTCGTTCCTTTCACGAGTTCGCCGGCGATGCCGATGATGCTTTTCCGCACATCCTTGACGCCGGCGCGTTTTTTCGCCAGTGCTATGGCTTCGCGTGACGACGCCACGACCCCGGATATGTCCGAGACCGCACCGCTCTGCATGTTTCCCTGTTTCTGCCTGACCTTTCCGACTCCGACGACCTCGGCTCGCTTTTCGTTCCTGTTGATACGGAAAACAAGCGCCTTTACGACCTCGGTGCCGATGTCGAGCGCAAGATAGACGTCACTTTTCCCTCCGAAGGGAAGCCAACTCATACGGAAATCGTTTTGTTTTTCCCAGTATACCACCTTCCTTCATCCCGAGAAAGGAGCGGTGAGGAGCTTGAGGATCGGAGAACACGGAGAGAGAAGAACCGAGTCCGAAAATTTCAGGACTATACGGTTCCCGGCTCCAGCCCGGCGATCCGGGATTCTATCTCATCGACGGAAAGAAGTCCCTTGCTCGCCCCGTATTCCGTCACCACGCTGCCGCTTTCCGCAATACCGTAGCGAAGCATGTCGGGAAGCGTCTTGCCGAGGATGAATCCGGCGAAAAATGCCGCGCCGAAAGCGTCTCCGGCGCCTGTCGCATCCACGACGCGGTCGATGTGGCCGATAGGACAATGCCAAATTTCTTTCCCATCGGAACCCCAGGCACCGCGCGCGCCGTCGGTCATACCGATGATCTTTGCGCCGGCCTTATGCAATGAGGAGAGGAGGAATTTCTCATCGTTGAGGTCGTCCGGAGACGCATCCGTTACCGACTTCATGACGAGCTCGAGCGCCTCGTCCTTATTGAGAACGAGAATCTCCGCCTTCGATGCGGCTTCGAGCACCAGTTCCGCATCGTCACGGAGATTGTGCTGTCCCGGATTGAGCGCAAGCTTCGTTCCGTCCGTCCCGACCAATCCGAGTATCCTGCGGAGGTTCGTCTTCCATTCTCCGTTGAGCGCGGACACGAAGAGCCACTTGGCTTCGGAGAGTTTTCCCGGAACGATATCGAGTTTCTCGTTCGAGTCGCGATTATGGAAGATTGTCCGCTCCCCGTTCTGTGTGAGCACGATGATCGCCGAAAGGTCGCTTCTCGATCCGGGATCCACCGTCAGGAAATCCGTCGAGACATGCGCCGCTTTCAACTCGGAGACGATCCATCTCCCGATTTCGTCCCCGCCGATATTGCTGTATACCGAAGATGCTATACCAAGTCTCGCGAGCGCGGTCGCCACATTGGTCGCGACTCCGCCGACCGCTTCATAGCGGTCGTCGACGCGATATTTTCCGCCGAGTTCGAATGCGACCTTCCGCTGTGCGGTCAGGTCCTCCGGTGTTTCGATGATCAGTCCTTCGCCGGTCGGAAAGAAGACATCCTTCGACGTCGAACCGATGCAGATCACCTCCGGTCGTTTTCGGAAAAACATACTACAAAAATGCAAAATGAAAACCTCAATTTTTGTCTTTGATTTTTACATCTTCATATATCCGAAGCATGCGGTTGTATTTCGCGAGCCGCTCGCCTCGGGAGAGCGATCCGGTCTTGATGAATCCGGCGGAAGCGCCGATAGCGAGGTCGGCGATGAAATCGTCGCAGGTCTCGCCTGATCGATGCGAGACGACCGTGTCGTATCCGTTCTCACGCGCGAGTTTCATGCAGTCGAGCGTCTCGGTGAGGGTCCCGATCTGGTTCGTCTTGATGAGGACGGCATTGCAGGAGTTTTCCTCGATGGCACGTGCGAGTTTTTTCGGGTTCGTCACGAGGAGATCGTCACCGATAAGCATGACCTTGCGACCCCAGGCCGCCGTCTCTTTTTCGAGTTTCTCCTTCATTTGCGCCCATCCGGACCAATCCTCCTCATGGAGTCCGTCCTCGATCGAAACGACCGAATATTTCGCCATCCAGTCGCGATAGACGTTTATGATGCTTTCCCGCGAAAGCATGACATTTTCCGGCTGGAGACGGTACTGGTCTTCCTGTTCCTCGTAAAACGAGCTTGCGGCGACATCGAATCCGATGAAGACGTCTTTCCCGGGAACATATCCTGCGGCGGTGATCGCCTCATGAAGCGTTTCCAGTGCGCGGGCATGACTCTCCATGTGCGGCGCGAATCCGCCTTCATCTCCGACGCCGACCGAAAGTTTGGCCTTTTCAAGGATGCCCTTGAGCACATGGAAAATCTCGCTTCCGGCGCGAAGCTGGTCCGGATATGCGCCGATGCCGGACGGTACAAGTTTGAATTCCTGCGCGGAAAGCCCGGAATCGCTGTGCTTGCCGCCGTTTATCACATTGAACATCGGTACCGGAAAGCTGTCGATGGCTTCCGGGAGCCCGGACAGGTTTCGGATATGCCGGTAAAGAGGGATTTTTTTGCTGATGGCTTCGGCGCGCGCCGCGGCAAGCGAGATACCGAGGATAGCGTTCGCTCCGAGTCGACCCTTGTTTTCCGTTCCGTCGAGCGCGATCATCTTTTCGTCGAGCGCGCGCTGATCGGACGCGTCCATTCCGAGTACCGCTTCGCGGAGCTCGCCGTTGACATTGCCGACCGCCTGAAGGACGCCCTTTCCGCCGTATCGCCCCTTGTCGCCGTCGCGGAGCTCGACCGCCTCGAATTTTCCGGTCGACGCGCCCGACGGAACGCCGGCGGTCGCTACCGTTCCGTCTTCGAGCTCGAGCTCGACCTCTACTGTAGGATTCCCGCGGGAATCGAGTATCTCCCTTCCTTCGATGCGTACTATCTTCATGATTTTCCCATTATGTTGATTACGGATACCGACGGCTTGCGGCTATGTTTCGAGTCGCGCCGCGTTTTCAAGCGCCACCAACCCGGGGAGCTTGTCTCCGGAAAGATATTCGAGCATCGCGCCGCCACCGGTCGACACGAAGCCAATCTTATGCATGAGGTTCGCCTTCTCGATGATGACGAGCGACTCCCCGCCGCCGATGACGACATTCGCTTCCGATTCGAGCATCGCGTGCAGTATGGCGTTCGTTCCGGCATCGTACGGCTTTTCCTCGAACTTTCCCATGGGACCGTTCCAGACGATGGTCTTCGCCTTTCCGATGACCTCTATGAACATGGCGGTCGTGACCGGACCGATATCGAGTCTGGCATCACCTCCCTGAAAATCCCTCGGGAGGAGAACTTTTTCGGAGAAATCTATCTTCTCGTCCATAGCCTCGTTCGCCACCTTCCCCCCGACGAGTACCGCATCGTATATCCGCTCGAACTCGCGGATGAGCGGAAGTTTCGTCTCGATTTTCGCGCCGCCGATGATAGCGACCGCAGGGCGGGTCGGATTGATCCGGACTTCCCCGAGTCTTCGTACCTCTTCGGAAAGACGGAACCCGGCGAAAGCCGGCAGGATAGCCGCTATGGCCGAAACGGAAGCCTGTGCCCGGTGGCAGACGCTGAACGCCTCGTTCACGTAGATATCGAACGGCGCGGCAAGCTGTGCCGCAAAGGCCGAATCGTCGGATTCTTCTCCCGGGTAGAAACGCACGTTTTCCAGAAGAAGCACTGATCCTTCCGGGAGCGCGTCGAGCGCAGGCAGGACTCCGTCGCCGATGCAGTCATCATGGAAGCGGACAGGGAGGCCGAGTGCCCGCTCGGCGTCGTCCACGACCGGTCGAAGTGAAAATTCCTCGACCGGTTTCCCTTCGGGTCGTCCGAAATGCGTGAGAAGCGCCACTTTCGCTCCCGGGAACGAAAGGATATGTGAGAGAGTCTTTTTCGGCGCCTCAAGCTTGAATTGCTCCTGAACGTCCTGCTTCTTGTTGAGCTCGACATTGAAATCGACACGAAGGAGAACCTTTTTTCCCGTGAAATCGACCGACTTGACGCTTCGTATATCCATAAGAGTATCTTGTTCGTTATTTTTCGGCTTCGACAGGGGGTATTATAGCACGAATCTTCACCTTTGTTATTTCACTCGCATCGAAACCCGACTTCCGGGCTCTTAGCGGAAATTCACCTCCCCGCTGCCGATAACGAGCTCACCGGAGTTTATCTGGACGATGGGAGGGATATTCGGACAGGCCGCACCGGAAAACGTCCAGTTCCCGCCGTTTCCGGAGACGGAGGTCG
>JAGOTT010000021.1 GCA_018061645.1 Candidatus Moraniibacteriota bacterium | reverse complement strand
CCTGACGACTACCCCTCCTTCGAGCGGTTCCGCGGCAACCCGATCCTCGAGCCGGTCGCCGAGCATTTCTGGGAAGCGAAAGGCGTCTTCAATCCCGCGGCGGTATACGGTCGAGGAAAAGTCCGCCTCCTGTACCGCGCCCAAGGCGAGGACGACACCTCCGTTTTCGGATACGCGGAAAGCCGGGACGGACTCCGAATATCCAAGCGCCTCACCGATCCGGTCTATGTTCCGCGTGCATCCTTCGAATACAAGATGAATCCCGGAAATTCCGGCGTCGAGGACGCCAGGATCACGAAAATCGGCAATACCTACCACATGCTGTACACCGCCGTCGACGCGGCCAACCCGCCACGCGTCGCGATTGCCTCGATCGGTGTCGACGATTTCCTGTCATGCCGGTTCGACCGGTTCTCCGATCCCGTCCTCATCTCGCCTCACGGCATAGATGACAAGGACGCTTGTCTCTTCCCGGAAAAGATACACGGGAAATACGTATTGCTCCACCGCATCCAGCCGTCGATCGACATCAACTTCTTCGATGATCTCGACTTCGACGGAACACGGTTCCTCACGCACCGACCGTTCATCTTCCCCCGTCGCGGCATGTGGGACAGCAGAAAGATCGGCATCAGTTCGACCCCCATAAGGACGACCAAGGGCTGGCTCATTCTCTATCATGGCGTGTCCGAATACGACAGCCATTACCGCGTCGGGGCGCTCCTCCTCGATCTCGAACATCCGGAACGCGTGATCGGCCGGAGCCGTTATCCGATCTTCCAGCCGGAAAAGCCCTACGAACGCGAGGGTATCGTCCCGAATGTCGTCTTTCCATGCGGATCGATCGTCCGCGGTGGCAAACTCTTCATCTACTATGGCGGCGCCGACCGGGTCATCGGCTCGGCCTCCATGCCGCTCCCGAAACTCCTGAAACAACTCCTCCGGGACGGCTCGTAGACGATAAACGAACTTTCGCGAAAAACCGCTCGTAGAAGCGGTTTTTTATTGACACCGATTCCCATTACTGGTACCATGGATGGATAACTTTTCAGAAAAATATCATGCCATCAGTCATGAAAAAACCGTTCATCATCGGCATTGTCATCCTCATTCCGATCGCGGGATACCTCTCGTTTTTCCGCGGATCATCGGATGACACCGAAGAGCCGTCGACCGAAGCCCGAATCGTCCCCGTAACGACGGAAACGATCGGAAATCGGAAAGAAGTGAACGAGACGATATTCTTCACCGGAACCGTTACAGCCGAAGGCGTCGCGGACGTCGTCGCTCATGCGGCCGGAACCGTCGTCGCATCGACCCCGACCATCGGAAGCCATATCTCGGAGGGAACCGTCCTCGCCACGATCGACGACCGATCGGGAAGCACGGAATCGTATCTGGGATTCCGGAGCAGGGACATCCGGGACGCGGTGCTTTCGGTCGAACGCGCCAAGAAAATCTACCGGGAAGCGAAGCGTGACGACGATCGGAAGGACACCAACGATACCGAGCTCGCGAAGGATCTTGCGAAAACGGATCTCTCCTCCGCCGAATCCGCACTCCAGGCCGCGATCGACACCCGAACCGTCCGGAGTCCCCTCTCCGGGATCGTCACGAAAAAACATATCGCAGTCGGAGACACCGTCACGGTC
Organism: Candidatus Moraniibacteriota bacterium; assembly: GCA_018061645.1. Classification (GTDB taxonomy): domain Bacteria; phylum Patescibacteriota; class Minisyncoccia; order Moranbacterales; family UBA1568; genus JAGOTT01. The sequence goes on along the minus strand of JAGOTT010000021.1, from coordinate 8,750 downwards.
GGATCTCCGCTTTTCACGATCGAAAGATCCGGAGTGAAACGCGTCGTCCGTTTCTTCGTGAGCGAAAACGAGCGGTCGCTCCTTCGCCCGGGAACAGCGGTACGGATTTCGACGGGAGACACGAAAACCCTCGACGGAAAACTCCTCCGGGTCGCTTCCGCAGCCGATACGGACAGCGGACGATTCCTTGCGGAAGCAGAGCTTTCCGGTGCGACAGCTTCAGGAACGACTGTCTCCGTCGCGATCGACATCATCCGTATCGCCGAGCCGGGAAACATCCTGTTGCCGCTTTCCGCCATCACCTTCGGACGGGATGCCGGAACGATTTTCATCGAAGAAAACGGGCAAGCGAAACGCATACCCGTCTCCATGATCCGGATCGAAGGGGAAATCGCCGAAGTATCGACCGAGCTCGATGCCGACACGAACGTCATCATCGAAAACGCGAAACGGGTGAAAGACGGATCATCAATCACGGTGACGAACCGATAATACGAATCCATGAAAATACCGGAACGGGAAACATCTTCCGACTCCCATTATCTCGAACAACTCACCTTCGATCCGAAACTCCGGGGCGGTTTCTTCGACTTCTTCGTCACAAGGACACGGATCGTCATCCTGCTCATCATCCTCATCTCCGCATGGGGTGCCTTTTCCTACTCCGAACTTCCCCGGGAATCGAATCCGGAAGTGAAGATCCCGCTCGCCATCGTCACGACGGCGTTCCCCGGTGCTTCACCCGGCGATGTCGAGGAGCTCGTCACGAAAAAGATGGAAACGGCGGTCTCGTCCCTGAAAGGGGTCTCGAAAATAAGCTCGACTTCCGAAAACTCGATGTCCGTCGTCACGGTCGAGTTCGAAGCGGGCGAAGACCTGACCGACAGCGTCCGTCGGGTCCGCGACGCCGCGGACGGAGTGAAGGCCGATCTCCCGCCGGACGCCGAAGATCCGACCACGTCCGAGATATCGTTCGACGACCAACCGATACTCACGATCGCACTGACCGGCCCCTACGACGGGTTCGTGCTCCGCGAATCCGCGGAGATACTGCAGGACGCTTTCGAGAAGCTCCCGGGCGTCAGGGAAGTCCACGTATCCGGCGGCGATGAACGGGAATTTTCCATCGACTACGACCCGGGGAAACTCGCGGCACGAGGTCTCTCCCCGATCGACGTGAACCGGATGATAGCGGCAGCGAATCTCGCCGTCCCGGGAGGAAACTTCGAAGGCAGCGAATTCTCATACCCTGTCCGATCGGACGGACGCATCTTCTCGGCGGATGACCTCCGGAACCTCCCGGTCGGATCCGCTCCGTCCGGATCGCCGATTCTTCTCCGCGATATCGCGACGGTGAGCGAAACGGCCATGAACCGGAACGTGTTTTCCCGCCTCTCGATCGATGGCTCCGAACCGGAGAACGCCATAACCATCGACATCGTGAAAAAGACGGGCGGATCGATCATCGATACGGTCGATGCGGCCCGCGCGCTCACCGAAGAGCTGCTTCCGACCTTTCCGGAAGGGATCCGTTCGGACGTGACGCTCGATTTCGCCGAATACATCCGGAAGGATTTCGACCAGCTTCGGGACGACTTCTTCATCACGCTCGCGCTCGTGATGGGAACGCTCTTTCTCATCATCGGACTCAAGGAAGCGATCATCGCCGGCCTCGCCATCCCGCTCGTCTTCTTCTCGACATTCGGAGTCATGCTCATGACCGGAACCTCGCTCAACTTCCTCTCGCTCTTCTCGTTGCTCCTCTCGCTCGGGCTGCTCGTCGACGACGCCATCGTCGTCGTCTCCGCGACGAAACAGTATCTCCGCTCGGGAAAATTCACCCCGGAAGAAGCGGTGCTGCTCGTGCTCCGCGATTTCCGCATCGTGCTCCTCTCGACCACGCTCGCGACCACCTTCGCGTTCCTGCCACTCCTCCTCTCGAGCGGTATCATGGGCGAGTTCATCAAATCCATCCCGATCACCGTTTCCGTAACGCTCCTCTCCTCGCTCCTGATCGCACTCATCATCAATCACCCGCTCGCGGCGGCGCTCGAGCGCATCCGTTTCACCGGCGGATTTTTCTCTGCGACCGTCCTCGCGGCGGCAAGCGTCCTCGCGGCGGCGTTCCTCCTGGACGGTATCGCCCGTTTCGCGATAGCGTCCGTGTCCGGCGCGCTTCTCCTCTTCCTTCTCCTCTTCCGCTTCCGCGGAAACGGGAAAGCGATCCTCGAGCGGAACCGGGTGCTCACCGAAAGTGAACTCCGTGACGACCAACTCATAAAGGAGAAGCTCCGCCTCCAGGGAGAACCTGGATCAACCCTTACCGACCGAATCATCCATGGCATCGTCGGATTCGAACGCGTCATACCCATCTATGAAACCGCGCTCCGGTTCATCCTCTCGACGAAGAAACGACGCATTACCACGCTCTTCGGTGTCGCCGCACTCTTCATCGGATCGGTTCTCCTTCCGGTCTTCGGTATCGTGAAATCGGAATTTTTTCCCGCATCGGACGAGAAGATGCTCTTCATAAACATCACCGCGACGGACGGACTCAATGTCACAGGAACCGATACCATCGTCCGACAGATCGAGGAAAAGCTCCGTGAGTACCCAGAAGTGAAGAATTTCTCGACCATCGTCGGCCGCCCCGGACTCTCGTCGGACGGTTCCTCCGGCGGATCCGGAGATTCCTCGAACGAGGCGGGTGTCGTCGTCAATCTCTCCGACCCCGAAGACCGCGACATCACCTCATACGATCTCGCCACGAGGATCCGGGCCGAGCTTCCGCCTATCGGTAACGCGGACATAACGGTCGAATCGCCGCGCGGCGGACCGCCGGCCGGAGCGGCATTCGAAGCCCGACTCGTCGGCGACGACCTCGGAACGCTTTCCGAAACCGCGGAAACGTTGAGAAACATCCTCGCCGAGATTCCCGGCACCGTGAACGCCGAGCTCTCGCTCCGCGAGGCGCCGGCAGAGTTCACCTTCGCGCTCGACCATGAACGCCTCGGGGCTTATGGTCTCGATGCCGCCACGGTCGGCACCACGCTCCGCATGGCCGTCTCCGGAACCGAAGTGTCGACCATTCTCCGCGACGGAGAGGAGATCTCCATCGTCGCACGCTTCGATGCTCGGACCATCCCCACCCTCGCATCGGTCCAGAACATCGAAATCGTCAACCGCGGCGGATCACCGATCCTTCTCCGCGATATCGCGGACATCGAGCTTCGCCCATCCGTGAACGCGATCGACCGGCTCGACCAGAAACGAGTCGTCACCATTTCCTCCGGTGTCGAAGGGATCGCGAATCCCCAGGACATCATGAAAATATTCCAGGAACGGACCGCGGTTCCAGGGATCCTCCCGGACGGATATGTCCTCGAATACGGCGGTGAGAACGAGGAGAACGAGAAATCCGTCCAGTCCATAATCAACGCCATGGCGATCGCCGCCGCACTCATCGTCACGACGCTCGTGATCCAGTTCAATTCGTTCCGCAAGGCGATGATCGTGCTCATCACGCTTCCGCTCGCGCTCATCGGTGTCTTCGTCGGCATGGCGATCTTCGGTGTCTCGCTCTCGTTCCCGGGGCTTATCGGCATCCTCGCGCTCTTCGGCATCGTCGTGAAAAACGCCATCATCCTCATCGATAAGATCAATCTCAACCTCCGGAGCGGCATCCGCTTCGACGAAGCGATCGTCGACGCCGGGAAATCACGGATCGAAGCCATCGTCATCACATCGATCTGCACGATATTCGGCATCGTTCCGATCACGCTCTCAAACGAGCTCTGGCAGGCGCTCGGTACCGCGATCATCTTCGGACTCTCGCTCTCGTCCTTCCTCACGCTCTTCCTCGTACCACTGCTCTTCCGCATGACCGCCTCGCGACGCGACCGGAACGGCTGATGTTTCCAAAAACAAAAAGTCCGTGCGGAATCATTTCCGCACGGCTCTTTATCTGGTCGCAACGAGAGCCCGTTCCTGGCTTTATCTCGACTTTTTTGGTCGGATACGGGTTCGGTTAGAGCCCGGTCTAGGACATGGATTTCTCCGACACTCGCTGCAACGTTTTTATTATACCACTTAATACGAAATAAGTCAATGATTCACATATCGTACGCGATTCGTCTTACCGATTGGAATATCTCCCGCCTTGCAAAGACAGCACGGAACCAGAAATGGACCGATTCCCTTTCTTGACAGATTTCTTGAGCGAAAAGCTCCGTTCCCCTATACTGAAGAGCCATCCGTCGGATGGAATTAATACCTTCAGCATAAACGACATGGAAAACGAAAACGGGCAGCAGGCCGCACAATCCGTTTCCCGAACCGGGACAAAGAAAAGTTCGTCCGCACTCGCCGGAATCGTCATCGCATCGGTTCTCATCGGAGGCATCGCCGGATATCTTCTCAAGGCATCGTCATCATACGAATCGATGCGAAAGGATTCTTCGCGAAAGACGGAAGGCACGCATCGGATGCCGGACGGCGCCATGATGTATGGGTCCTCCATGGGGATGGCCATGGACGGCATGACCGACCGGTTGAAGACGGAGGAAAAGGGTGACCTCTTCGACAGGGCGTTCCTCGAGGAGATGATCGTGCACCACAAGGGCGCCGTCGATATGGCGAAACTGGTCCTCGAAAAGAGCGCCCGCCCGGAACTTCGGAAGCTCGCGGAAGAAATCATAGCCGCGCAGACGAAGGAGATCGATGACATGAAAGGTTGGCTCGGAACCTGGTTCCGGTAGATTTTTTCAAACGGAAAACCGAGCTTCAAAAAAAACCATCCGGTTGACCGGATGGTTTTCGTTCCGTCGAAAGACTATGCCGTCTGCGAATTACAACCCGAGTTCCCCGGCTTTCTCCCACGTATTCTCGTCGAACGCGTAGATCGCGTCCTCGCTCACGATGTAGAAGGTATCGCCGATGAAGACGGCTCGCTTGACCCGATCGTCCTTCGCGGCCTTTACGAGTGATAATTCGTTTCCCTCGTGCGAGAAGACGTACCCCCCTTGTCCGCCGGGAAGGAAAAACAGGCGATGTTCCGGATCCGCAAGGAACGCATGATGGTTGTGCACCGCCTCCGACCAGTATTCGTCAAGTGCATACTTCGAGATTTCCCGCGGTTCATCCGGCGAAGAGACGTCGAAGAGTGAAAGTTTCACTTTGTCCTCCTCCTTGCCGATACCGAGAATCATATCCTTCCCGAGCGGATGAAGATACGATGAGTACCCCGGGATCTTGAGTTCCCCCGCCTTTCGTGGTTCGTCCGGATCCGACAGGTCGAGCACGTAGAAAGGATCCGTCTCGCGGAAGGTCACGAGATACCCCGTCTCTCCGATGAACCGCGCGGCATAGATCCGCTCACCGAGACCGAGATCGAGAAGCTCGCCCTCCACGTCGAGATCCCCATCGAGGACATACACGTCGTTCGCGCTCGTCTCACGGCCACCGCCCCAACCGAACATGAAAGCGCTCCGACCACCGACGGTCGTCGCGACCCGGAGGTTGCCGTCGTACTCGTCGAGCGAAAACTGGTTGAGCAGGAATCCGGGAACGGAGCCGTTCGCCGCAACGGAAAGGTCGGGAAGAGAAAGCTTGGCGATGCCGGTCGACTCGAGCTCGCGAAGATGTTCCTTCGCATACGTCGTCATCCTATTCTGCATCTCGTTTTGGAAACGAAGCTGCTCATCGGCATCCTTCCCGAGCGAAAGTTTGGATATGATCTGGAAAAATTCCGTCATCTTCGCTTCGCGACCGATATCGTATCCGGAAAGCTTTTCGAGCCGCTCGAACGTCCCCTCCGGAAGCAGACTGCGGTTTTCCCGGAAGAATCCGAGTATGTACCGGATCGGATCGCTCATCCTCGGATACGTCGCGTAGACCGCGTTTTCGCTCATGTAGACCGTCGACTGGCCGGAAGAACCGACGAACGAAGTCTTGTCCTTCGCCTTCCCTGTTTCCACATCGATCGAAAGGGCGGTAAAGACGGCGTCCACGTCCGAGGAGACGGATGGCCGATACACATCCGTGCAAGGGATCGCCACCCGCTCGGAACCGAGAGAAAACGGCGTGATCGGACACGGCTGCGAGTCGTTCGCCCACGTCTTCTCGACGAGATAAAGCGTATTCTCGTATTTTCGTGCCGCGACGAGTTCGGTTCCGTCACCGTGTCTCATGACCCATTTTTCCTTTGGAGCACCCTTGTCGGAAATATCATAGGCGGCGATATCCCGCCGCGAGACATCGAACACCACGAGCGTTTCGTTGAAAAGAAGTATCTCGCCGCTCCGGTCGAGCGACCCGAGAACGGAAAGCTTGTCCGCCGGAATCGCCGCGATGATATCCATCCGTCCTTTCGGCGAATAGTAATCCGGGGCGACACCGATTTCACCGGGAGCAAGCATGGAAACGACCCCTTCGATCGCCGCGCGTTTTTGCATCACCGGCATCGGTCCGTCGAAGACACGGTAATCGGGCTCGCGCGAGAAATAGATGGACGATCCGTCGGTTTTCACGATGTCCGGCTCGTCGATTCCCATGACCTGCACGTTCGTGCCGGAAATCCTCGCATCGCCTCCGCCGCGACCGGATTCCGCCGAAAGCGAAAGCGGCGACATCATCTTCGGCACTCCGGCCATATCGGACGACATCACGGACGCCTCCATCGACACCGCGCCGACACCGAAACCGAAACCGATCGCTCGGGCTTCGCCCGACTCGGAAAAATATTTTCGGAATTCCTCGTCGGATCCGAATTTCGAGAGTTTCTCGTCTTTCTCTCCCGAAGAGACGATCTTCGGGATGACGGACGCGATGTCCGGATTCCCTCCGAGCTCCCGGATGACCGATACCGACGAGACGGCTGCGAACAACGCGGCCGCAAGTACGAGAAAGGCGACCGACACCAACAACAGTTTTTTCTTGTCCATATTTTTTTATGAATCCGATGACATCCTCATCTTATCAGATATTCTCCATCAGAGAAATAACCATGTCATCCGTATGCCCGTTCTCGCCTCCGCCTCCGAGTCCTCATTTCTGGAATCGTGATTTTTCCAATGAAAAATAACTTATGAAATCGCCGATCGCGGGTTGGAAATTCCTGGAAAAAACGATGCGATGCGAAGGCTTAAAATCTTTGCCAGGCTTACATCGGCGTAAAAAACCGGCTTAGTGCCGGTTTTTTCTTCATTCGCCATTCTCCATCCGTTGTTCGCCATTCGCGAACCCTACATATCCCGCCCTTCTTCCACGAAGGTGAGCGCGTTGCCCGTCTTCGTCCCGCGACCGGTACGCCCGATGCGATGGATATAATCCTCATATGCCTCGGGAAGGTCGTAGTTGATGACGTGCGACACGTCCGGAATATCGAGACCGCGCGCGGCGACATCGGTGGCGACCAGTACCTGCGCCCGATCCAAAGTAAAGTTGCGAAGTGCGCGCTCGCGCTGTCCCTGGGATTTGTCACCGTGGATGGCTTCCGCGCGGAACCCGCGGGTGATAAGCATTTTCGAGAGCTGTTCCGTGGCACGTTTCGTCCGACGGAAGACGAGTACCTTCCTGAAATCCTCCTTAAGGAGGAGGTCATGGAGGATCTCGATTTTCTGGTCAGAATTCTTCACGACCAGCACGTTCTGCTCGACATTCTCGCTCGTCGCGCGGGACTTGATCTCGATCATCACCGGATCGGCAAGGAATTTCTTCGTAAGTTCCGCCACCGCGTGCGGCATCGTCGCTGAAAAGAAGAGTGACTGCCGCTTCGGCGAAAGCAGTGAGAGGATCTCACGGATATCCTTGATGAATCCCATATCAAGCATCCGATCCGCCTCGTCGAGCACGACATTATTGAAGCTCGACAGGTCGAGCGCTTTCCGCGAGATGAGGTCCTTGAGTCGCCCCGGCGTACCGATGACGAAATTCGGACGCGCGGCGAGTGCGCGGAGCTGGTTCGGAAACCCGGCACCGCCGATACAGATCGCCGAACGGAGACCTGACCCGCGTGAGAAATCCTTGAATTCCTCCTCGATCTGGAGCGCGAGTTCGCGCGTCGGCGTCATGATGAGCGCCCGTTCCGTCCTCCGCCCGAACGCCTTGCTGATGAGCGGCACGAGGAACGCGACCGTCTTTCCGGTTCCGGTATTGGCGACTCCGACGAGGTCGCGACCCTTGATGACATGCGGAATGGCACCGTCCTGGATCGGCGTCGGATGGATGTAGCCGCGCGAGATGATGGTCTTCTTGAGTTTATCGTGAATGTCGAAATCCTCGAAGCGATGCTTCGGGTTATACGGTTCGGTATCGGTCGTCGCGATCGCCTTCTTCACGAAGAGCGAGATGTCGAACTTCGTCTCCTTGCGCTTCCCGCGCACGGTCTTGGTCGTGGAAAATCCACGACCGCCACCATGGAGCCGGTTACCCGACGATTTCGGTGCGGCATGGCGCTTCTCAAAACTCTTTCGAAACATACGATTGTCTGCTAGGAGCCCTTTTTTACGGACTCTACGGATAAAAGCCTCCCGGGAGAGCATCCTCTCCACAAACTCCAAAAGGCTGATATCCCTCGAAGCAGAAGCACTTAATAAAAACACGAAAAACATTTCTTGTCAAGAAATGTAGCATCGCAGCGTCAAGTTGACACTTCCACATTCAGCCAATCTTTCCATTGGAGTTTTCCCATCCATACCCAACCCCCGGTGTTTCTTCCGGTAGTTGTAATAGTGCAGGAAGAGATTGAGTCG
>JAGOTT010000001.1 GCA_018061645.1 Candidatus Moraniibacteriota bacterium | reverse complement strand
AGGAAAGCCGATGCGCTCGCGGAGCATCTCCTGGAGATGCTCCGCGAGCGCATCGGCTTTCCTTTCGAGAAATGTGGTTGTTTTTTCCACGAATTGCCCCCAGAGTCCGGTGTAAGAAAGGTAGCCCGAAATCATCGATGTCAGAAACAGGACGAAGAAAAACCCGAGGGTTAGGAATAGGATGTTGAAGAACTCCCGATCATCACCGCCGAACACTTCGAATCGCCAATCCAGATACAGCGCGGCGACAAGCAACCACGAGGCTCCTTTCCCGAAAAAGACGAGCGCTGTCCGTATCGACAAAGGCGAATCGATCGCGGCGTAAAACGAACGATGTTTCCAGCTCGCAAGCGCCACGAAGACCGAGACGACGAAAAACATCTCAAAAAATCCGATGAACGTCCACTCCATTTCCCTACCTCCTCGAAAAAATGTGCTACAATGAAAAGAACAACCTCCAATTCATACCATAAACGAATGAGTATGTCAATGAAATCCGTCTTGCTCGCCACCAGGCCGATCGTTCCACCCTGGGACGAAGCCTCGAAGAATTTCGCCTATTTCCTCGCGAAGGAAGTCCGCGAAGCCGCGCTTACGGTACTCACGGCGGGAGAAAACCTCCCGGAACTTCCGGATACCGTCACGCAGGAGCACATCTACCCGTCCGCGCACCTCGGATTCGGTGCGAAACTCACGCTTCTCAGATATCTGCGCGACCGCCGCGGCGACTTCGACATCACCCACTATCTCTTCACGCCGGCGAAACGCAATGTGCTCATCATCAGGAATCTCGCCCATCCGACGAAGGGAAAAACCATCCAGACGGTCGCCACACTCCGGGAAGACCTCTACTCCCCCGAAGAGCTGAAGTCGCTCCTCTTCGCGGATACTATCGTCGTCTACACGGACCGGACGAGGGCCCGTCTCGAGGAACTTGGATTCGGAAACGTCACGCGCATCTACCCCGGCATCGACCTCGACCTGTATCGTCCGAAGGAAAAGGATCGCGACCTCCTCGACGAATTCCGTTTTTCCGAAAATGATTTCATCGTCGTCTACCCGGGAGAATACTCGCGCCTCGGAGCCACAGACATGATCGTCGAATCGCTCCTCTACCATTTCAACAAGCATCAGGATTCGAATCTCAGATTCATCTTCGCCTGCCGCGTAAAGAACGATACCGACGCGAAAAAAAAGGCGGAGGTCGTCGCTGCGCTCGATGCGGCGGATCTGCTTCCCAAGGTCGCCTTCACGGACACGTCCTTCGACATGCCGGCCCTCTACAACCTCGCCGACGTCATCGCATTCCCCGTCACGGACATGAAGGGGAAATTCGACGTCCCGCTCGTCATCATCGAGGCCTACGCCTGCGGGAAACCGGTCATCCTCTCCGACCTCCCCGCCTTCGAGGAGTTCTCGAACGAGGATATCTCCGTCACCGTGAAGCGCGGATCGAACGAGGATTTCATGAAGGCGGTCACGACGCTTCAATCGGACCCGGCGCGACGTGCGGAGCTCGGCAAAAACGCCCGCGCCTTCGTCGAGAAGAAATTCGATCTCAAGACGACCGCCGAAGCATATGGCCGGCTCTACCAATCACTCTGACATCCCGCTATCGCCGACAAAAATAAAATCCCCCGTTCGGGGGATTTTTCATTTCGCCTCTCAAGAAAACGCTACCGGAGCAGTTTCCGTCCGAGAAACGCGAGAAGGAAGAATCCTCCGGCGGAGAGCACTATCGTCCCCCCGGACGGCAGATCGAAGGAATACGACAGGAAGAATCCCGCAAGGAACGCGAAGAGCGAGCATCCGATGGCGATGAGTATCGTCACCCGGAATCCTCTCCCGAACTGAAGCGCGGTAAGCACCGGGATCACCATGAGCGCCCCGAGGAGGAGCACCCCGACGATCTGGAGCGATGCCGCGGCGGTGAGCGCGGTAAACGACACGAACACGGCATTCACGGCTCCGACCCGGACCCCGGATACCTTCGCCAGATCCTCGTCGAGCGAAAGCAGAAAAAGCGGACGATAAAAGCGAAGGAAAAAAGCGAGCGCGAAAACGACCAATGCAAGAAGGAACACAAGCTCCGAAAAGGAGACTGTCGCGAGACTCCCGAAGAGATAGCTCATGAGGTTCACGTTCGAGACCCCGGAGAGGGACACGATCACAACCGCCGCTGCAAGCGACACCGACAGGAAGAGCGCAAGCACCGCTTCCGTCATGACCCGCCCGGATGAGCGGATCCGGTCGACACCGAGCGCCGCAAGAAGCGACACGACGACCGCTCCGATCGCTGGTGATATCCCGAAAAAGATCGACCCGGCGACACCCAGGAGCGATACATGCGCGAGCGTGTCCGCGAGGAACGACAGTCGCCGCACGACAAGAAACGTCCCGACCACCGGAGCGAGGACGGCGATCACGAGCCCCGCGGAAAACGCCCGGGCGAGAAAATCATATTGGAAGAGGTCCTGGATCATATGCAGAAATCTAGTGGATATGCCGCTCGACCATATCAGGGGTCTTCCTCCGGCGGAACATCCCGTCCTCAAGGGAGAAGACCGATTTCGCTTCCCGGAACACGGTATCGATATCATGCGAAACAAGGACGATCGTCATTCCGGAACGATTGAGCGAGGAAAGGAACGCGAAGAATTTCTCCTGCGACACGGCATCGACATTCGCCGTCGGCTCGTCGAGCACGAGCAGTTTCGGAGCCGAAACGAGGGCGCGCGCGATGAAGACCCGCTGGCGTTCGCCCCCGGACAGTTCACCGATAAGTCGATGTGAAAGATGATCGATCTCGGCGATCCGAAGCGCCTCGTCGACCGGATGACAGTGCCCCGTGCCAAATTGGCAGATGGAGACACCGGTTCCGGTCGTGTGCCCGCTCTCAACGATCTCCCGCACCGTCGCCGGAAATTCCCGCTCCCGCTGGAAGACATACTGCGGAACATACCCGATCGACCCCCATGTCGAAAACTCCCCTATCGGCGTCCCGAACAGATGAATCCTCCCCTCGGACGGATGCAGCAAACCGAGCAGAAGCCGAAGCGCCGTCGTTTTTCCGGAACCGTTCCCGCCGACGATTCCGGTATATCCGCCCTCCTCGATCGCAAGGGAGAGATTCTTGAAAATCGGCTCCGAGCTCCCCTCGTAACCGAATCTGACCCCCTCGAACAGTATCGCTGGCTCGTTCATTTCAGACACATTCTTTCTTTATCGACTTTACAAGCTTCATGAACTCACTGACGGCATTCAAGCGCCATCGAAAGATTCGCAAGATTTTCCCGCATGACCGAAAAATAATTCTTCCCGGCAGCAGCATCCTCCGCCGAAAGTCCCTCAAGCGGATCGAAGACGAGCGTCTCGGCACCGATTTCGCGGGCAAGCGTCTCCGAAACCTTCGGTGATACGAGCGTCTCGAAGAAAATATACCGTATATTCTCCTTTTTCGCGAGGTCCACGAGTTCCGCGATCCGACCCGCGGACGGTTCCGCCTCCGGGGAAAGCCCCGCGATCGAATGTGCTCCGAACCCGTACCGACCGGCAAGGTAGGCGAAAGCATTGTGCGAAGTGATCACTTCGTCACGCGCGCAGGTCGACAGGATGGTCCGATATTCACCATCAAGCGTCGCGAGTTCCGAAAGGGCGGCAGCCGCGTTCGCTTCGTATGTCCTGGCATTGTCGGCATCCTTTTCGACCAGAGCCATGCGAATTGAGCCGACGATGCTTTCGGCATATATCGGATCAAGCCAGAAGTGCGGATCGTACGCGCCGTGTTCATGCTTTTCCTCGTGTGCTTCTTCCTCATGCGCATCGTGCTCGCTATCCGCTTCGTCGGCATCATGTCCGCCGTTTCCCTCCTCGTGATGCTCATCATGCTCCTCCGCCGCAAGAAGCGTCACCGACTCCGCCGCGATCACTACCGAGACTCCCTTCTCCCTTAGTGCCGGCACGAGTTTCTCCGCCCACGGATCCATCTCCGCTCCGTTCAGAACGAACACATCGGCATTCTCGATTGAAACGAGATCACGTGGCGTCGGCTCATAATCATGCGGCTCGACCCCCGGAGAAACGACAACGGAAACATCGGCCAGATCACCGCCGACCATCCGGGAAAATTCCGCAAGCGGATAGAATGTCGCTACGACCCGAAGATTTTTTTCATCAGTGAATCCGTTCTCCGGAACATCCGTCCATGCGTTCCAAAAAAGTATCACCGCGACGATCACCGCCGCTCCCAATATAATCCTCGCATTCATCCGTTTCATATTTTTCATTCTTCATTCGATTTATCGGCAGTTTCCGCAGATCCCGAAAAACTCGAGCGAATGCTCGAGGACCCGGAACCCTTCCTTCCGCTCGATCCGCCGCTCCTCACGGAGAAGCGACTCATCTGAAACCGCGATGTCCCGTACCGTACCGCAATCCACACACACAAGGTGGTGATGGTGCGGCCCGGAAAGCTCGTAGAGCGCGAGATCATTGCGGAGCGTGAGCTCCTTCACGATTCCCAATCCCTTCAGGAATTCGAGCTCACGGTACACCGTCGTCTTGTTCGGGCGCCTCCCCGTCTCCTCGAGCGACTCGAGGATCCGCGGGACGGAGAGCGGCGCACCCGCTTCGGAAAACAGTGAAAGAATCGCTTCCCGCGTCCGCGTCATACGGACACCGCGCGATGAAAGTTCCCCGAGTACCGATATGCATTCCTTCATATCCGTATCCTTGCCGTGTTATATCGACATAATATGCAACTCAGTTGCGCTTGTCAAGAGAGGTGCTATACTGGAGCTATAAGCTGCGAATGCGCTCCCCTATGACAGACGAACAGGCGACGAAGCCACCGATTCCCGTCACGGTCTTCACCGGTTTCCTCGGCGCAGGTAAAACAACGATCATTCTCGATCTGATCAAAAACTCCCCCGAAGGATACCGCATCGCCTGGCTCAAGAACGAGATCGGCACGATCGCCGTCGATTCGGAACTCGCGAAGTCGGGTGGTGTGTCCATGGTCAAGGAAATGCTCAATGGCTGTGTCTGCCACGTGCTCATCGGCGAACTCGGCACGGCGCTCCAGGAACTCGCCGCATCCTCCCCTGATCGCATCATCATCGAGACCTCCGGATCCGCCGCCCCGGCTCCGATCGTCTGGGAAGTGCGCCGCCACAAGAATCTGGTCATGGATGGTGTCATCACCGTGATCGACGCACTCAACTTCCCCGGATACCGGGACACGAGCTATACTGCCAAGATCCAGGCGCAGTACAACGATATCATCCTCATCAACAAGCACGAGACGCTCGACGAGCGGAAGCTCGATTTTGTCCTCGACGATGTCTTCGAACTCAACCCGGACACACCGAAGATACGGACCGATCAGGGGCATGTCGACGCCGAGGTGATCTTCGGTATCGAAACAACGCTCTTCTCTACCGAAGCGAGCATCACCGAACAGGAGGACCTTGTCCCCGCCGACCATCAGGCCGGCGAAGTGGACCTGATCGAACTCCACACGGAAAAGACTTACTCGAAAGAGACGGTGACGGAAATCCTCGAATCGTTCCCGAAGGAGGATTTTTTCCGCATCAAAGGCGTTATCCGCTCCGAGGACGATTCGTTCGTCATAAATTATGCCTACGGCGACTTCGACCTGCAGCCGATAGGATCGTTTTCCGGCGACAACCGAATCGTCTTCATGGGTCCGGACCTCGGCGAATACAAGAGTCGGATTTCCGTGAAGTTCGGCATTCCGGAAGAGACACTCGAATACCATCCGAAAGCGCATCACCACGACTGAATCGACACATGACCCTTCCCGGAATCCGGTTTCCGTGTTAGCATGTCCCGAAGTTAAAACATGAAAAAGTCGCTATGAATCCATCGGATATCAGGGAAATCACTCCCTACAAACGGGAGATGAAGACGGAAAAAATGAAGGTTCCGGTCGTTTTTCACGTGCAGGACGGACTCATGCCGGAAGCATCGACCCTGGCACAGCTCGAAAGCGTCGCATCGAACCATTGCGTCTCCTGCCATGTCGCCGCGATGGCGGACGTACACAGCAAGCCCGGGCGCAAGAACGCGACCGGCACCACCGTCGTCTCCGAAACCGCCATTCTTCCGCAATTGAACGACTCCGACCCGGCGTGCGGCATGCGTCTCGTCCGGACCAATCTCACCGACGAGAACACCACACCGGAAGAACTGGAAAAACTCTTTCAGGCGCTTGTCCCTCGCGTCCCGACGAAGGCCTACCTCGGCACCTACCTCCCCTTCCGTGTCATCGTGGACATCGCACGCCTTGGTATCACGCCGCTCGTCAAATATCTTGGCATCAAGACAAAGTTCGAGAGCGAAAATTCCCTCGACCGCGGCAACTTCTTCGGCGAAGAGAAATCGTCGCGATACATAAAGGACATCATCCCCTCGCTCTTCCTCTTCTTCGCCCAGTTCCGCTCGGGCATCCTCGGAGCCGCAGGCAACCACTTCCTCGATCTCATGAAGGTGACCGACATCGAGGATCCCATCCTCGCGGAAAAGCTCGGCGTAAAGAAAGGCCAGTATCTGTTCATGATCCACTGTGGTTCGGGAATCCTCGGCCAGTACACCATGTACATGTACACCGCGAAGAAACGCGAGCATAAATCGACCGCCATCCTCATGAACATCGGCCGGTTCTTCTGGCGCACGCCGTATCGGGCGATCGTCGGCCGTATCGCACGCAAGATCCGGGAGTCCGACTTCGGAAAGAAGGAACCACTCATCGAATTCACGGGCGAGGAAGCCGATCTCTACATGGCGGCACGCAACGCCTGTTCCAACTTCGCCCACGCGAACCGCGCCGTCATCGCGCACAACATCGCCCGCACGATCGAAGAGACGCTTGGTCGCGATCCGGAAATGGAACTCCTCTACGACATGCCGCACATCCTCGTCTCCCGAGAGGATCACTTCGGAAAATCCCTCTGGATCCACCGCAACGGCACCAGCCGTGCCTACGGCCCGTCGCGTATGCACGACCACCCGGTATTCAAGGAAACCGGCGAGCCGGCGTTCATTCCGACCTCCATGTCGACGGAAGCCTATCTCTGCGTCGGTCAGGATGGAAACGAATCGAGTTTCTATTCCTGCAACCACGGCGCCGGCAAATCGAAGGAAAAGACGGATTCCGTCGTCCCCGAAAACAAATCCGAACTCGATGCGAAACTCGCGGCTAAGGGCGTCACCCTCTACAACGGTCGCTCCTCGAAAGTCATCGAACAGGACTCCTCGCACTACAAGCAGGCCGCGGATGTCATCGCCTCCGTCAAGGAAAACGGCATCGTCAAACCCGTAGCCAAGATGCAACCCGTCTCGGTGATCATGTATTAGCTCCTGCATGTCATTCTGAGCGCCTGCCCGCCTTTGGAGGGAAGCGAAGAATCCCGCTTTTCGTATCATCGATCGAGACAAAAAAAAGACCGCTTCGTCATTATCGACCGAAGCGGTTTCATTTTCTGTTCGAAAATCCTGCCAGTAGGAAGAAAAACAATAACCCGAAGTGCGACGACCAGAGCCAATGGTCGAGGAGGAGACCCGGGAGAAGCGTAAGAAATGCTATCGCAAAGATGATGGATTGATTTCCCAACACCAAACCCACTCCCCTGTCATTGCGAGGAGGCGTTTCGCCTCCGTGGCAATCCAGACTCTTTTCCTGATTTCTGGATCGCCACGCTACGCTCGCGATGACAGAAAGAAAAAACACCACGAACAGCACAGCTCCAACCACTCCCAGCTCCGCCCAGACAAGAACGAAGACATCATGCGCCGGCTGGACGCTCCACACCGGACGATCCGGCTCGTTTTCCATGATCGCTTTCGTGAAGCTGCCCGCGCCGACCCCGATGATCGGATGTTCTACAATGAGTGTCTTCGCGTCCCGAAGCGACACGACCCGCTCCGACACCGACCCTTCCCGTTCGATTGCCGCCGTGTCGAACCGCGGAAACACCTGGTCACGGAGCACGAACACGAACACCGCCGTCGCTATCCCCAGAACGAACATCGTCTTGAAAAATGTATCATAATTCCACGGCCGTGGAATTATGATACATTTTGATTTTGTCTGATGGGAGGGATACAGGATACGAAATACGCAATACGCGACGATTCCCATCGCTACACCGAGCCATGCGGCTCGGGAAAACGTGAGGATGAGAGCAAGGAGGATGATCAGCACACCAGCCCACTCCGCCGTCATTGCGAGGGTGAGTCTTCGAACCCGTGGCAATCCAGAAAGTGTTTGGCTAAGATCCTTCTCCCTGGATTGCTTCGCTACGCTCGCAATGACAGAGATGGTTTTGATACCAGATACCAAATACGAAATACCCAATACGAAAACCGCTGCCAAGAATCCCCCAAGCATATTCGGGTGTGGGAATGATCCGTACGCGCGGAGGAAGCGTCCTTCTTCCAGCTTCAAGACGGACGTCCCCGCAGTCCACGCTTCATGCGCACTCATCCCGAGCAGAGTCGACGCGGGCGCCGTCTGATACAGGAATTGCCCGATCCCGATCAGCACCTGGATGACCGCCGCCGCAAGCAGGACTTTCACCGCCATTCCCACACCCGTATCATCAAGTGACCGCGCAAGGAAGAACACCCCCGCTCCGAGAAGCAGCTTCGCAAAAAAATATCCGGCGAGCACCGTATCGGTCGCCCAGAAGACAGACGCTCCCACCCACAAAAGGAAGAGGATGAGTATCCCTTCTGTCATTCCGAGCGAGTCCGCGAATCGAGGAATCCGCCATTTCATATGAAGATCCCTCGACTGCGCTCGGGATGACAAATGAAAGACAAGCGCTGCTAACAACAAAATATCCGTTCCATACAATCCGATCGTTCCGTACTGCCACTTCTCCCCGGCCATAATCGGCTCGCGCAGCAAAAGCACCGTCTGAAACGGGAGGAGGAAGAGAAAGGAGAAAAACGCGTATTTTGAGAGTTTTTGAAATCCCATACATTGCTTATACTAGCACTTTTTGCTACCCTGCGCATATGAGATATATCACTCTTTCCGGTGTGGATGGGAGCGGCAAGAGCACCCAGCTCGCGCTCCTCAAAGAATACCTTGAAGGCAGAGATAAGAAAGTCGCCGTATTCAACGCGGTCGAGTTTTCGTACGCGAACCGGATCGCGCGGCTTTTCAGAGGAGTACAAAAATTCGAACCCGGGAAAGAAAAGGCTGTCACGAAGGCTTCCTGGTGTTCTATAGTCCTGCGGGAGAAATTTCTCTTCCTCGATTTTCTCCGCTTCCGACTTCTCCTCCGCAAACTCAGGAAAGAGCATTTCGACTATCTGCTTTCCGACCGTTCGTTCTACGACTCGATTATCAATATCGAATACCTCCGATCAGCCAACGGTGAACAGTCAACAGGAAACAGGAAACGGGGTCTTTTGCTATCTGTTATCTGCTATTTGTTACCTGTTTCTGATATCGCCTTATATTTCGACATCGACCCGGGAGTCATCATGGGCCGCGAGCGCGCCCCGGAGCAGGGCGAGGAATATCTCCATGCCAAAACAGATCTCTTCAAGAAAATGGTCTCCGACTGGAACATGGTCGTCATCGACGCGGATGGGCCGAAAGAAGTCATTGCCGACGAGATCCGAAAAACCGTCGAATTACCCTGAGCCTATTGACAGATGCCTGCATTTACCCTATCATCTCCCCCGGAAACGGCGATTCGGGCGAACGGTGATCCACAAGCGGAAGACGAGGCCGCGCGTGGAGGCATCAGCCGATGCCGGGCGAATTTCTCTTCATGGTTCCGACCTATACCGTCCCCCGGATTTCCGTTTCCACCCACACATGAAAACCGTCCGGATAGAACGGTTTTTTCTTTTTCCGACGATTTCCGATAGAATGGGCTTATGAAAAACTTCTCACGCGCACTCGTGTGGCTCACCGCTTCCGAGATCGTCTTCAATATCGCGAGCTACATCGTCCACGCCTCCGTCGGACGGATTCTCGGTCCCGCCGACTACGGTCGCTACGGGCTCGTCATCACGCTCACGACCATGATCATCGTACTCGTCGGAAACGGCCTCCCGACCGCGATGTCGAAATACCTCTCCGAAGTCTTCGAAAACGCCCCCTGGAAGGTTCCGGTCATCAAGCGGGTCGGTATGAGACTCCAGGCGCTCATCATGGGGAGCCTCACCGTGATATTCTTTCTCGCTTCCCCGCTCATCGCCCAGCTTCTCGGCGACCCGGAGCTGGCTTCGCTTTTCGCGCTTTCCTCACTCATCATTCCCGCCTTCGCCGCCGCGTCCTTTTATCTCCACTATTTCAACGGACTCCACTATTTCCGCTTCCAGGCGACGCTCAAGATCATCCGCTCCTTCGCGCGTCTGTTCTTCATCGTCGGGCTCGCGTTCCTCTTCGGTCTCCCGGGATCGGTTTCCGGTTACATCCTGGCACCGCTCTCGGTCTTCTTCGTCGGTCTCGTCGCCGACTGGATCATCACGAAAAAATCCTTCCCGCAGGAACCGGGGCAGGACTTCACATTCCCCGGAAAACTCCTGCTCTCATACGCCTGGCCGTTCACGCTCTTCCTCGTCTTCTACGAGCTCGTCCTCACACTCGACCTGTATCTCGTGCAGGCGCTCCTCCGGGATGACATCGCGACGGGTCTCTACAACGCCGCCATCACCATGGGGCGCATCCCCTACTACCTTTTTTACGCGCTCGCGGTCATGATGGTTCCGGCGATCGCGAAAAGCAACGCCGACCAGGGACCGGAAAAGACGCGGGAGCTCGTAGAGAAATCACTCCGCCTCATGGCGTTTCTCCTCTTTCCGTTCGTCACGCTGCTTGCCGTCTATGCCGAACCGATCCTCCATCTCTTCTACGGCGACCACTACCTCGGCGCGGCATCCGCGATGAGCGTATTCGCCGTAGGCGCCGGGTTCCTCACGGTCTTCTACGTCCTCGCCTTCGCGCTCAACGGCGCCGGACTGGTGAAAATCCCGATGAAACTCTCGGGGTTCGGCGTACTGCTCGCACTCGTCCTCAATTTCGCACTCATCCCTCCTTTCGGTATCGTCGGTGCGGCAGGCGCCACCACACTCGTCTCGTTCATCCTCATGATCGCCATCCTCATCTATACCGAGCGACATTTCTCCGTCCGTCTCTCGACGAGGCTCTGGGTCGTTTCCCTTGTCTCCGCGACAGGCATCGCGCTCCTCTCGAAAATACTCCCCTCCGAGCCCGTATCATTCATCTTCTCCGGAGCATTCCTATTCGTCCTCTACTATCTCCCGCTTTTCCTGGCAAAGGAACTGAAGGAATCCGACCTGAACCCGATCCGGAAACTCTTCACGAAGAATAAGTCGCAAGCATGAAAAAAGGCGGGTACATCGGCACCCGCCTGAATGGCATCAAAAATCTTCGAAGCCGTCGGAACCGACTCGGCGCCTCGGTCTCCGAAGCTCCCGACGCATATCCTGAAACCCGAGATACACCGCCACGATGGAAACAATCAGGAAGCCCAGAGGAATGAGGCTGATGAAAAAAGCGACGACCAACCGGCCGGCGATGATGAATGTCGCCGCGATAGCGTTGACATACGGAGCGAAGACCGCTATCAGAAACAAAAGAACGAAACCCGCGAAGATAAGCGGCATACCGATACCCTCTCTCTGTGTCATTGAAGACACTTCCTTGTACCACGACAACCGTTCCCCCGTCAATCAGGAATCCTTGACAGAAAACGGGAAATCTGTCATACTCCACAGGTCCGATGAGGACTTTTTTTGTTGGTTTACCAACTCACACACTAGGAGACTTCCGTGAACCCCTCGGAGAAAAGAATCATTCTGCTCGACCTCATCTACGCCACCATCTGCTGCAAGCTCGACCGGGAACAGAACGGCCATAGCGGCTTTTCCGACTGGTACGACACGAACAGCCAGGCGATCGACGAGGTGGTAACGCACGAGGTCGTCACCGAATACTTCGCGCTCAAAGGCGAGGGCAAGCATATCTTGTCCAAGCAGCTTTCTCAGCGGATCATCGAACGGATGAAAATCGCCGCTTGAGAGCATCAGCCACCAGCCGCGCCCGGAACTACGGACGCGGTATTTTTTTCCGAGAAAAGGAGGTTCTTATGGAAACGCACGCTTTTAAAAAAAGAAAGGAGCAGGTTCTCTTCGAAGTATTTTCAGCTTTCAGATATTTCGTCCTCGGCAAGAAAAAAATGCCCCGGACAGAACGACTCGAGAACACACTTTTCGAACGATGGAAGACCGAGTACGCGGAAGAGATCGAAGCGCTCCCCTGGAAAGCGATCATCCGTATCCATACCGACCCGCCAGGCATAGCCCTCCTCGCCGACCGGAAAAGACAGGATCTCGTATTCGGTATCGTAAAGACGATCCGCGATACGAAGAACGGATCATGAACCGCACCGACAAAAATCGGCGCGGTTTTTCTTTCACGAAGCACGCGCGATTGACATGAAGGCCAAAAAATGGTATAAAGAAACGGAGCCAGAGCGTCGGCTTCAAAGGGGTGTTTTTTCTTTAAAACTTTAAAAGTTTTTTTGGAGACGGAAAATGGGTAAAATAGCCCGAAAAGTTTCAACGATAGAACTCGAAGCGATAGCAAAAATCGTCCGCGCCAAGGGTCACACGATCGGCAGGCCGTATCTGGAAAAGATCGACGACAACGAAGTACATATCCAACGAATGGTCGGAAGTGGCGAAAAATGTATCTGCCGCATCCGAGGCATGACATACTGTGTCTGTCTGGACAAACGCAAACCAAGTATTGCGACCTTCGAACCGTCGATCTTCGCCTCGAAGACGGGATGCCGGGTCATCGGGCACGGCGGCGCCGGACAGAACAATCATCCGTAATTCTCTCCAACCGAAAACCCCCGCAGGAATCTGCCGGGGTTTTTCATTTTTTCACCGTATTTCCGATCGAAACTTTACGGACTTTACAGACTATTTTTCCCCCACCGCCACACTTCAACGTTCCCCCGGATGAGCGAATGGCTCTGCCGCTCCATATTTTTCCCGATGAATATTTCCGCATCGCGCGAAACATAATCCATGTCGTTGTCCGACGCGATGAACCAACCGGTCGGATGTTTCGTCATGAACGCCTCTATTTCCCCGACCGAAAGTTTTGAGACAGAAAGTTCCCCGCCGAAATCAAGTACCTTGGTCTCCGTACCGCTCCAGTAGTAGTTGCGGAAATTCCGCGCGATGAGCGCGTCGCCATCGCCCGCATTGTTGCGGAAATACTGGTAGATCTTCCGGTAGTTCGCCGAACTCCCCGTCGATGTCTCATGATACGTGTTGTTTTCCCAAAAAAAGTATCCCCAATTCGGAACGAGCACCGCAAGGAGGAGCGTCGCCGCGCACACGGCATGCTTCCATCGGGACGAAAACTCGTCATTCACGAACCGCACGAGCCCGTATCCGCCGGAAGCGACCAGTATCGCCATGAAGGACTGCGCGAAGAAGATGTATTGTTGTCCCTCGTTGCGTCGCCAGAACCAGACCGCCATCACAAGCGGCACAAGCGACGAGACAAGCAGCCACGCGGTCTCTTTCTCTTTTCCGAGCTTTTTCACGAGATGCCACGCACCATACCCGAAGAGAAGCGCCGCAAGGATCGGCTGCGCGTAGTCACGCACGACATAGCGGAAATACGAGTAATGGTTATCGAAGAGCACGAGTGCGCCGAGCAGTTCCTTCATCTTCTCCGGCGCCGCGGTCCACGCGACGATCGCGACGACCAGCCCCAGCGCCGCGGTTCCCATATACTTGTCCTCGGCGGATCGTTTCCTGCGCCAAGCGAGAACGATCATCGTTACCACATAGACGGCGAAAATCGGGATGATGTTGATCGACAACTGGTGCGTCTGAAAGGAAAGATATCCGGATACGAGAAGCGGGAGGAGATACGCGGGGTTCAGGTCGGTCTTCTCCCAGAAGGTCCGGAGCGCTTTTATCCTGCCCTTATATTCCCGCTCGTAGAGACCGAAAAGCGACACGGACATGAGAAGGAAGAGCGGAAAGAACATCGCGTACATGCGGAGCTTGCGATCGAACTCGATCCCGGAAACGGATACGGCGAAGAGTGCCGCCGCGAAGAGCCCGATCCGTTTCTTTCCCGAAAACATCCACCCGGCAAAGAACATCGCGAGAATCGAGAACACGCCCCACAGCGCCGACACGCTCCGCGCGACCGCTTCCGTCGGCGGAAGGAAAGAGAAGAGCTGCGCCACCTGCCACTTGTACACGTTCGCACGCTCATCACGCGCCTGGTTGATATTGACTTCCGACACCTGACCGAAATTGAAATCCCACGCCTTCCATTCCCCCGTCTGCGCGTACCCGTAGGCGGAGTTGATATCGAGGAACTCATCAGCATTGAACGGATTATTCCCAAGCCCCCAGAAGCGCAGAACTGCCCCAATCAGAACGATGACCGCCAGCACTGCCAATGTTTTCCTTAAGCTCATAGCGTTAATCATCAAGAAACAAGTTACAAGAAACAAAAATCACGAAAAATCAATTCACTGAAACCTTGCTTATTATGGAAGAAAATATCATCCGCAGCTCCTTTGTTTCATCGATAAGCCCACTCATTTTTTCTTTCATTTCAGGATTACCTTCCGCAACCAGCTTCAACCAATACTCGGCCTCCTTCGCTTCTTTTCTGGATATCTTTATCCTCATGACAAAATCCTTCTTACCAAGGGCGTCGTTCGCTTCCCGATAATTCGCCCCGACGGAGCTTGCGGAACGAAACAGCTGATCAGCCATCTCCCGATTGATACCATTCTTTGGGAGACTTTTGCACAACCGGAGAACTCTTTTCGAATACTCCAACGTCCTTTCCTCCAGGTCAAATCTCTTCTCTTTTTGTTTCACTTCGGTCATTTTCGTATTTCGGATTTTTTGTATCTTGTTTCTTGTACCTTGTTTCTTCCAACGTTGCATTTCTTGTCTCTTGTATCCTCTGCTTATTCTTCTTCATCATTCCCCGGATCATTCTTCCGCTCCCACCATTCGCGCCAGGTGTAGCGCGGGAGCGCGGTCGGGTTATCCTGCACCTTCCCTTGCGGAACGAAGACCTGTCGCTTCGCCTCGATGGACGTTTCCTTCGGTCGGAATTCTATCATCGTGAGCGTCCCGAAGGAATGTTTCTCGACGACATCATATTTCTCGAGATACTTCTTCATTCCGTCATAGAGATCCGACTTCGATCGGAGAATGAGCACATAGATCCCCTCTTCATAAATACCCGTCAATCCGAATCCGGCGTTCTCCACACCGCGTCGCTCGAGAAGATACTTGAGCGCCCGCCGATGTTCCGGTTCACTGTGCATATACACCGGCCACCCCCGCTCATCCGACCGCGTCTTGAGATAATCAACAATCTTCATCTGCTGCTCGAGCGGCACACGGATCTTTTCCTTGAGGATACGATCCGCCGGAGTGTCTACCGCCTCCGTCAACGCGAGCGACGATTGGCGGAACCGTTCCGCGACTCCGAAGACGTTCAATGCAACAAAGATGGCGAGTATCGCCGCTCCGACCCACATCACAGACTTCCGACCCGGAAACACCGCGCGCGCGCCCTCCAAGAGGAACCCAAGCAGGAGGAACGGTATCGGCGCGGCAGCAAGGAAGAACCGCGGCGAGAACCCGTACGCAAGCGGGAAAAGCACGGAAAAGACAACCAGAAACCATATCCCGGACAAAAGCAGTACGTCCGACTGCCTCCGATCTCGGATTCGAAACCACAGATAAAAAGCAGAAATCAGGGAAAGCGCGAATGCGGCCATGGATACGGATCCGACGACTTTCCCGTCCTGGCACCTCGCATCGCATTCGATACGGAACACTCCCTCGCGACGCAGGTCGACATCCGCGAATCCCCCGTCCTCGATCCCCGTCAGGATCGTAAGATATCCCAGTCCGTGCTCGGTAATGTTCCGGATAAGTTTCTCCGGAGCCGTCCGGGTCGTCTTCGATGATTTTTCGGTGATTGCCGAAAGGAACGCCCTGGAATTCGCACCGCCGGTCTCGATCTCGTTGAGCACGACCGGAACATAGAACACGATAAACGCCGCGAACGCCGCCGCCCACGCCTTGGAGGAAAATCTCGGCCGACGGACGAGGAGAAAAATCGCCGCGACCACCGGAAGCGAGAGGAAGGCGAGGAAATGGAGATGCGTCGCGAGACCGATGGAAAATGCGGATAGGACAAACCACCGTCCCGGTCGCCGCTCATCCGGAGAAACGGACCGAAGCAACGCATAGAATCCAAGGAGCGAGAAGAACGGCAGCGGGTTCGGATTCCACGCGAACCGCCCGTACATGACCAGGTATTCGGAAACGGAAAAAAGGAGCGCGAGCGCGAGCGAGACCGACACCCCGAAAAACCGCCGCGCGAACAGGTAAAACACCCCGATCGAGGCGACCGAAAGGATAGGGATGATCATCGCTATCCCCTGCGGGGTCGCACCGAAAACGAGCCCGGAAAGATACTCAAGGTAGTAGAACCCGGGACCGAGCCGAAGCGACGTTCCCCCGGCCTTCATGCCGAGAAGCGTCAGCTCGCCAGGGCCCCCGGAAAGTGCCTCGTCGATGACCCGCGCATCGCGCGCCTGGTCGAGTTCGAAGTGGAGCCAGTCGGAAAAATGATACAGCCGAAGGAACCCGCCAAACGCGAGAATGGCGATCAGGATGAGAATCGGCCTCGAAAAACGGCTGGAAAATGGTTTCCTTTCTTCGGACATTGTGATAGAGTGAAAGAGAATAATGCCTTATTAAAAGCTTTCTTCTTTCGGAAGTATACCGCTTCCCACCGGAGAACGCAACCATATCCATGAACCGATTCCGTGCCGCCGCCGGTAAAACGACCCCGACAGTCATCGCACTTTCCGCGATACTCGCACTTGTCGCCGGAGTATTCATTGCACGACACATTCCCTGGGTTCCCGCCTCTCTTGCGGAGCTTCCTCGGGAGATATTCATCGTCGCGCTTCCGACGCTCGGTCTTGCGCTCGGCGCAGCCGTATTTTTTTCGGTATCGGAAAGAAAATTCGTCCCTGTCTTCAAAGCATTGTTCATTGCAACCTTTCCGACCATTCTCACTTTCGTCCTCGCCTGGAATCTCTACGCCGACATTCCCGCCAGCGCGAAGATCGCCGTCACCTTCTACGCATTCGGCGTCTCGATGTTCCTTGTCCGAAAACTCATCCTGCAGGAATGGACGGTCATTCATGATGTTTCCGTGCCGGAACCGACTCTTCGGGCATGGTTCAGCCGACAGGGAGCGCCCGCGATCCTGTTCGTCATCGCGACCACGTTCGTATTCCTTTTCTTCGCCACGAAGGATCTCGGAAAATTCTCCGGGGTCGACGAAGCACTCTGGATCCATGACCGCATCCCGAAATATTGGGAATCCCTCGGAAACCTCGAATTCCGAAAGACGAGCGTCAGCGACAAGCCCGGACTGACTATCGCCTTCGCGAGCGGCACCGGACTGCTCCACGAAAGCGACCCGGTCGCCTGGAAACGGACGAATGGGAGCGATGTCGGACTCGAGCAGCTCTTCTTCTCGTTCCGCATCGGTATCGTCATCGCCGCGGCGATATTCCTCCCTCTCTTCTACTTCCTGCTCGACCGGCTCCTCGGGCGGACGATCGCGCTCGTCACGTATCCGCTCATTATCCTCTCTCCGATCACGCTCGGCATGACGAAGATCGTCAATCCCGATTCCCTCCTGTGGGTCTTCGCACCGCTCTCGTTCCTCGCCTACCTCACCTATCTGAAACGGGGACATATCGCCTTTCTTTTCCTCTCGGCGGTGATTCTCGGACTCGTGCTTCTCACGAAATACGTCGGAAATATCCTCTTCGTCCTCATGTTCGGGGTCGTCTTCCTCGAATATGTGCTCATGAAACGCGACCGGCCGTTCCTGCCATATCTCAAACGATCGCTTCTCGCCTACGCTCTCTGGACGTTCGGGGCGATCTCGACCTTCTTCGTACTCTTTCCGGCGACCTGGGTTCGGCCGGAAAAACTCCTGAACGCGACCATCCTCTCGCAGGCGTTCGTAAGCACCGCGCCGATCTTCCTTTCGATCATCGCCGCCATCGCCATCGACCGTTTCCTAAACAGATCCCGTTTTTCCGAAACGATCATGCGGTTCTTCCGGAATCGGAGCCGATGGGTTTCCGCCGCCATCGCGGCATTCTGGGTCGGGATGCTCTCGTTCGTCTCATGGAACGTGTGGGCCGGCATGGCACGCTACGATTTCCAGTCACTTCTCTCCGCCCCGAAGACCATCTATCTCGACGCCGGGCTTTTCGGCGTCTTCGCGACGAATTTTTATCCGCTCCTCTTCGGAGTCGTTCCGATCGTCTTCGCCGGACTCTTTCTTGGCGGAGGACTTCTCCTCGTGCGCCCGGCTTTCTCACGAACGACCGCCGGGAAAACACTGCTTTACGGAATCGTCTTCATCGCGCTCTACCACCTCGGAAGCTCGGTGAACGGCGTCGGCGCCATAACCCGCTATCAGATCATGCTCTACCCCGTCGCCGGAATCATCGCCGGTATCGCCATCGGCACGCTCGTATCGAAAATCCGTTTCGCTTCCGCTCTTCCGGTGGTCCTCACCAGCATCGCCATCGCCTCGCTCGTCTCGCTTTCGAATACCCCGTTCCCGATGAGCTACGCCTCGACGCTTCTCCCACAGGACCGATACGTGAACGTGAAAGACATGGGTGACGGAAGCTACGAGGCGGCGATGTATCTCAACAGCCTCCCGAATGCCAAGGATCTCACCATCTGGACCGACAAGAACGGCGTCTGCCGATTCTTCGACGGGATCTGCCGGAGCAACTTCGACTGGAAACTCTACCAAAACGATACGTTCGATTATGTCGTCGTCTCTTCCGGACGGGAGAGCCGCACTACCGGACGGGTCAAGATCGCTGTCGACGATCTCCGCAAGGACGTCATCCGGTTCGACAAGTACTATGAAAAAACCGATGGCGCCGAGTGGGAACTCCTCATCAACGGCCGCCCGGGACAGTATGTGAAGATCTATCCGTTCATGCCCTGAAGACTTTTCGGGTGAAAAAACGGCTTCGAAAAAATATGTGCCTTGATAAGGTTCCAGACCTACGGAAAAAGCTCCTGCTCGCATTGTCAGCGATCATCATCGTCGTTGCCATCGGGCTGCGATCGGTTCACCATAGCGATTGGCTCGTATTCAAATCGGACCAGGCTCGCGATGCTATCATCATGAATCAGGCGATGGCGCATGGAATCACGTCGCTGCCGCTTCTCGGACCCGAAGCAGGCAGCACGGGATTTCACCTCGGACCGATTTCCTACTATTTCCAGTATTTTTCAGGAAAGATTTTCGGCGGCACGGCGGAAAGTTTCGCGTATCCCGACCTTGTTTTCGGTGTTCTTACGATTCCCCTTCTTTTTTTGTTGCTTCAACGGTTCATTCCCCTTCCGCTGTCCCTGTGGTTCACCGCGCTGGCAAGCGTTTCACTGTTTCTGGTGACATTTTCCCGTTTCACATGGAATCCGAACGGCCTCCCGTTTTTCACGACGCTCTTCGCCTTGTTTTTTCTCGAAGCGATCGAGAGAAAAGGCGCTACGCGTCGATGGCTTCTTGTCGGAGCAGCCACATGCGTCGGCATAATCGCACAGTTGCACCTCGTAGCGATCGCAGGACTCCTGATCGGACTGACGATGTTTCTTGTCCTCTCAAGATCCTTGCGTCTTCGGGAGATATTCTTCGGTATCGCCATAGTTACGGCACTGCAATTCCCGATTTTTGTACACGAATGGAAAACCGGCGGAGAAAATACGGAGACATTCAAAAAGGCGCTTACGGACGATACGTATCATGGCGTTGGGCATGGCTGGCACGAGAAGATTTTTCGATCTTACCAGCAGGCATCACGCGTCACCTGGCTCACCGTTACCGGACAGCAGGATACCGATGTGATCAAAACGGAAGGCTTCTCGATGACCTGCGACAAAAAATGCCGGGCTTTATTGCCATACTCCATCCCTGCGATGATGATATTCGGATTTATCACAGTATCGGCATACCAGAGATGGAGATCGGCTTCTGATATGAAACGCAAAACGGCGCTCGCTTTCGTCGGACTATGGTTCGCCGGATTCTTTTTTGCCACCGTATTCGTGGCATACGAGATCCAGACACGTTTCTATCTCGGGATCATTCCTCCGTTATTCATCTTCCTTGGCATCGCTGCCGATCGTATCGTCGGCGCTGTCAGGAGCATCTGGCTCAAGAACGCCACAGTAGCCGCTGGAATCGCCTTGATTCTGATCAATTTTCAAGCGACAACGAAATACCTGCATGAATTGGATATGTCACAGACATCAGCGGAAGAAAGCGGTCGTGACTTGCGATTCGGAACCGAAGCCAAGGTTACCCTTGGACAACTGCGTTCCATCGCCGATGAAACGCTCCATCGATTCCCGCACAAGGATATTCCGATTCTTATCTCCGGGGAAAGCCACAACGTCAAATCGATGTATTACGTGCTTTCGGCCGAATACGGCTACCAAGGATGCTACTTCAGAGGCGAAATGCGGGATGCTCCGGACGGATTCAATCGCCTTTTTATCGATGAGCGCAAACCGTCGTCGACTGATGATCTGATACCGTTCGGAACGCTCGGAGCCGTATTCGATCCGGCTTCGCGCTCGGAACCGCGGATGCCATTCCCGGAGAAATGCCTGACATATTGAAAAATGCCCGCTTTCTCCACGAGAGAAGGCGTTTCCTTAGAAAAAGAACGGGTTCGGCATGATGAGTTCCAGGACGTTTACGAATCCCGGGTATCTTCCGCTATCCGGTTCCTTTTCCTTCGAAAGAAGGACGGCGCGCCGAAGAGACTCGCGAACATCTGGAGAAACCGCCCGAGGAGCGCCACGGCAAGCGCAGCTTCCGGACTGATGCCGATAAGCGGGAAAAAGGTGTAATACGACCACTCCTTGAGACCGATATTGTTCACCGAAATCGGAAGACTGGATACGACCGAGACAAGAAAAACGACCGAGAGATACGGAAGGACGGAGATATGCTCTCCGAAAGACCAGAAAAGAGCCAGATTGAATAACCCGACCCCGACGAACGAGAACAGGATCGAGACGAGAAAACTCTCCCGGACGAACTTCCGGTCCGTGAATCCTCCTATCTCATAGAAGAAGTTCCGGAGTTTGTCCGGAAAAATCCCGAACAGCCACTGCACCGGAGCACGATCGGAAAAAAGCGTCAGTGCCACGTCGAACGCGAAAAAACATCCGAGACCGATTCCGAACAGCGCGAACATCGGCTGCGAAAACACGGCATCGAACGCGAGGAACCCGAATACGAGGAAAAGCGCGATCGTCGACCAGAGACCGACGAAACGGACGAAGATGACGGTCGAGGCAGCTGCGGAATAGCGTTTCCCCGGATTCCCCAGAAGATAGCTCCGATAGGCGTCCCCACCGAGAAACGACGGCAGGAAATTGTTGAGGAAAAGTCCGGCGAAATGAAACCGGACCGCATCCGAAAAGGGAAGATCGAACTTCTTGAACCGCGCCGTCGCCTGCCACCTGCCGACGGATATCAGCATCCCGACGATATAGAAGACGAACGCGAGCGCCACGAGCGGAAGCGACGCTTCGGAAAACTCCTCGCCGATCGCCACCCAATCCACGTTCCGTACGAGGAGCGCCACGAGTCCCGCGGCAACCGCGAACTTCAGGAGAAAAAAGATATTTTTCCTTGAGAGCATAGAAGTGTCCGTCATTCCGATCGGTCAGTTTTCAGTTTTGTGGTCTGTGTTTTGTTTGGATCTTTGTGTTCTAAGATTTGTGCTTTTTTTCTTGAGCACAGCTCAAGAAATTGGCCTGCAACGCTTTCCCAATTCATCTCCTCGGCACGCTTCCGGCCCGCCTCTCCCATACGCACTCGGAGTGACTCGTCGGCCAAGAGTTTTCCGAGCTTCTCGGCGAGATCCTCCGGCGACCGTTGTACGACGAAGAGACCGTTCTCCCCGTCACGGATCAATTCCTCCGTCCCGCCGGTCACCGTCGCGACGATCGGGAGCCCCGCCGCGAGCGCCTCGAGCACGGTGTTGCTCATGCCCTCGTTCTGCGACGGCAGACAGAAGACGTCCGCAAGTCCGTAGTATCGGCCGAGATGCTCATGCGGTACCGCCCCGAAGAACTTCACCTTGTCGGAGACGCCGCATTCCTTCGCGAGCACTTCAAGTTCCGCTTTCTCCTCCCCGTCACCCGCGATCCAGAGTTCCAGTTTCGAATATCTGTCATCGCGAGCCCCGACGTCTTCGCCAGAGGCGTGGCGATCCAGTCCTTTTCCCTTTTCACTGGATTGCCGCGCTTCGCTCGCAATGACAGACGGAGAAAGTATCGACATCGCCCGGATGAGGAATCGAATCCCCTTCCGCGGCGTAAGCCGGGACACGGCCAGTATGCGGAAATATCCGTCACGTTCGCGCGCCGGATCGGGACGGAATTCCTCCGTGTCCACACCGTTCGGAATAATTTCGAATGCCTGTCGCGGAGCGGTCTTTCCGGCAAGTTCCGCGAGCCCCCGACTGTTCGGAACGACCGCGAGCGCCTTCTTCCACACGAGCCGGACGAACGGCGCGAGGAAAAGATAGAGCCGGTCATACTTCTCGCTGTATCCGGGGACATCCGACCCGCGGAGCGACACGACATATGGGATACCAAACCGCCACTTGAACCAAAGAGCGAGCGCCCCGCAGGGAATCCCGAAAAAGGCAATCGTCCGGTCGAAGGGATTTCCCTCGCGTTTCGCCGTACGGATGATCCACGAAGAAAACCACCACGCCTTCGCGCTGTAGACAATCAGATCCCGCACCGACTGCGAGTGGATCTTTCCCGGATCCTTGCCAATCGGCAGCCGATGCACCCACACGGATCCGCCGATATGTTCCTTCTCATACTCCTTCCCCATCCCGCTCGTCACGAGATGTGCCTCGACACCCGGCATGCGCGAAAACTCCCGCAGGATATACCGCGTCGCGTTCGCCGCACCTCCACCGAGCGGAGGATACTCATAATTGAGAAATAACACTTTCATAATCACCAATTACCAAAATCCAATAACCAGATAATGATCAATCATCAAGAAACAATCACTGAATCATTTATTCTGGAGTTTCGTGATTATAGCAGAAAGAATCTTTTTCAACTCGAGCGATTCTTGAAACAGGCTTTCGATTCTTTTCTTCAGATCCGGATTTGCTTCGATGATAAGCTCCAGCCAGAAATGTGTCTCTTTCACCTCTTTTCGAGAAATCTTCAGACGCATCAGAAAGTCTTTCGTACCAAGCGCATCATTCGCTTCACGATAATTCGCTCCGACCGAACCAGCGGAGCGGATCACTTGATCTACAAGATTATCGTTTACGGTGTTCGTCGGTAGCTCCTTACACATCCGTACGACTCGCTTCGCAAAATCAAGCGTCCGATCCTCAAGATCGAATTTCTTTTTCGGGGATTGGTCATTGGTCATCGGAATTTCCTTGGTGATTGGATTTTGGTTCTTGGTCTATTGTCTATCAGACTCCAACCCCATAGTAAACGAATCCCGCGGCTTCGGCTTCCTCGCGCTCGAGGATATTGCGTCCATCGACGATCACCCGCCCTTTCATGCGCTTGCCGATCTCCTTGTAATCCGCGGTACGGAACTCATCCCACTCGGTGACGATGACGAGCGCATCCGCCTTGTCGAGCGCATCGTATTGTTTCGTCACATACTTCACTTTCGCGTTCCTGCCGATGAATCCTTTGGCGTTCTCGGTCGCGACCGGATCGAAAGCCTGAATCGACGCCCCTGCCTTGGTGAGCGCCTCGATGATCGAAAGTGCCGGCGCTTCGCGCGCATCGTCGGTCCGCGGTTTGAACGAAAGACCCCAAAGCGCGATCCGCTTCCCTTTGAGCGTCTTGAGCGATTTCCGCAGATGCGCGACCGGCAGGAGCTTCTGTCTCTCATTGGTCGCCTCCACCGCTTCGAGAATGGTGAAGTCCACGCCATGCTCCTTGCCCGTGTGGATGAGCGCCTTCACGTCCTTCGGGAAGCACGACCCGCCATACCCGATACCGGCATAGAGGAATCGCGAGCCGATCCGGCTGTCGAATCCCATCCCGCGTGACACCTCCTTCACGTTGCCGCCGGCCTTGTCGATGAACCGGGCGATCTCGTTTATGAAAGATATCTTGGTCGCAAGAAATGCGTTCGACGCGTATTTGATGATTTCCGCGCTTTTCACGTCGGTCAGCACCACCGGACGCCCCGAACGGGCGATCGGGCGATAGACCTTTTCCATTATCTCCCAGGCACGCTCGCTGTCCGCACCGACGACGACCCGGTCCGGATTGAGGAAATCCTTGACCGCCGCGCCCTCGCGGAGGAATTCCGGATTCGAGACGACATCGAACTCGAATTTTCCATCACTTGCTTTCGCGATCGCGGCGTGCACCCGTTCCGCCGTCCCGACCGGGACCGTGGATTTGTTCACGAAGATCTTGTACCCGTTCAGGTTCTTTCCGAAGGTTTCCGCCGCTGCGAACACGTACCGGAGATCCGCCTCGCCGGTCTTGGGATGGGGCGGCGTTCCAACCGCGGAGAAAATGACATCCGCCTCGCGGATCGCCCTACCCACGTCCGTCGTGAAGGACAGCCGTTCCTGGCGCACGTTCTCCTTGATCAGCTCCTCGAGACCGAACTCATAGATCGGGATTCCTCCCCGCTTGAGCTTGTCGATTTTCTTCTTGTCGATATCCGCACAGATCACCTCGTGACCGATTTCCGCCATGCACGTCCCCGACACCAGCCCCACGTACCCCGTCCCGATGAAGGACAACTTCATAACAGTTAACAATCAACAATTAACAGTCAACAGAAAACAGTTTATAGCGAACACTCACTTACCAGCAGCGATTCTTCCTTTCACGCTCTGGATTCTTTTCCAAAGCATCGCCCCTATCTCATCTGTCAACGCCATAAGAGCTCCATACTCCTTCTTTGTCATATACTTTTCTCGGGTACAGAAAAATATAAGGTATTTCGTTTCTTTCAGCGACCCGTACGATATCTGAAGAAAGTTTTTCAATTCCTTGTCACCCGTTCGAGCAAATCCTTCGACATAATTCAGGATAACCGATAAGGATGCCCTTCTCAACTGCGATGTTATTCCATAAATCTCATCCTTTGGAAATTTCTTTGTCACATCATAGACACCCTTCGCTAATCCATCCATCTTCTCCTTCAGGATATCCTTTTCCATACCTATTTTTTCTTTTCTTCGTTTTCCGTTAACTGTTTTTGTTGTTTTTGCTTCCCCGTTGACTGTTAACTGTTATTTGTTATCTGTTTTACGCTGTAATTCATTCTTCCACGCTGGCTGTAGTACGTCTTCACCGAAACATCAACGAGGATGCCGAAGATGAAGAGCTGCACTCCGACAAGGACAAGGAGCGTTCCGACCAAAGGCCAGATGCGTTCCGAAAGTGACGCGCCGAAGAAGACTTTTTCCACGAACATCCATCCGAGAAGCCCGATACCGACAAGTCCGAGCACGAGCCCCGTCCCACCGAAGAGGTGGATCGCGCGGTGCGAGTACTTGCGCCAGAACCAGATGAAGAGCATATCGACAAATCCCTTGATCGCTCGTTTCCAGTTGTATTTCGTCACGCCGTGGATACGCGGGTGGTGCGAGACCTTGACCTCGGACACGCGGAAACCGTCGAGCTGAAGGAGCGCCGGCATGAACCGATGCATCTCCCCGAACAGATCCACCCCGTCGAAGCATTCGCGCCGATATGCCTTGAGGCTGCATCCGGAATCATGGATCCCGTCCTTGACCAGTCCCTTGCGAAGCAGGTTCGCCCCGCGCGAGAAGAACCGTTTCATGAGCGTGTCCTTGCGCTTGTGGCGCCATCCGGAAACGATATCGAACCCCTTGTCCATCTCTGCAAGAAGAAGCGGGATGTCCGCCGGATCGTTCTGCAGGTCGCCATCCATCGTGATGACGATATCCCCAGTCGCTCTCTTGATCCCCGCGTCAAAGGCGGCTGTCTGCCCAAAGTTCCTACGAAATCCGATAAGCGTCAAAGGCGATAATCCGCGACACAGCTCAACCGTCTTATCCGTCGATCCGTCATCGACGAGGATGATTTCGAACAAACGCCCGATTTTCTCGCACGCCTCCCTGATCCGCCGGTGCAACTCGACCACGTTCCCTTCCTCGTTATATACCGGCACCACCACCGATACATACGGTTTCCCGTTTTCCATATATCGTTTCTAAAAACTAAAACCTATCAAAAACAGGCTTTCTTCAGCTTTATCGTACCAGAAACCGCTCAGAATCACAACTTTCCCCTTTCCATAGGAACTGCTACAATAAGCCACAAGAAAGGATTCCTATGCCTGAAACCGAAACCCGCGAAATCCACTACGAAACCCGTGATGTCGAGATCGACATCCGTGAAACGGTCGTCCGTAGGGACGCTCCGTCCGTCTTCATCGTCATCCCCGCCTATAACGAGGAAACCGTCATCGGGGGCGTCATCACCGAAATCCGCCAAGCCGGATACGGCAACATCCTCGTCGTCGACGACGGGTCGAGGGACGCCACCTACGAAAAAGCGAAGGAGACCGGCGTCCTCACGCTTCGCCACCGGCTCAACCGCGGCAAAGGCGCCGCCACCAAGACCGGCATTGAGGCGGCAAAAATCCAAGACGCCGATATCATCGTCACCATGGACGGCGACGGTCAGCACAGTCCCGCGGACATCGAACAACTCATCGCCCCCATCCGTGACGGACACTGCGATGTCGTCCTCGGCACCCGCCTCAAGGATCCCCGGGGCATGCCGAAATACAAGATCGTCCACAATTGGATCGGCAACGCCATCGTCTGGTACCTCTACGGTCTGTGGGTCTCCGACAGCCAGTCTGGCTTCCGCGCCTACTCCCGCCATGCCGCCGAAGTCATCAACACGAGAACAGACCGCTACGAATACGACAGCGAGGTCATCCGCGAAATCTATAAATACAAGCTCACATATCGGGAAATCCCGATCGAAGTCCGCTACACCGAATATTCGATGGGGAAACTCCACAAACAGAGTCTCGCAAACGGCATCAAGACCCTCTACCGCATGATCTTCCA
The DNA here is from genome assembly GCA_018061645.1 of Candidatus Moraniibacteriota bacterium. Classification (GTDB taxonomy): domain Bacteria; phylum Patescibacteriota; class Minisyncoccia; order Moranbacterales; family UBA1568; genus JAGOTT01. The sequence goes on along the minus strand of JAGOTT010000001.1, from coordinate 103,096 downwards.
CATGCTAAAATGACAGCGAAGCTGTCATCCTGAGCGCAGTCGAAGGATTTCATCATTTTGTCATTCCGAGCGAGTCTTGGAGTCGAGGAATCTCATTCGAAAATCTCAATTCATCATTCATCAATCTTAATTCTGCAATCTGCAATTCTTATATGTCTCTCCATCTCTACCAGGTCGTCATCCTCGCCCTCGCCGCATTCATGATCTTTCAGGGCGGTAAGAAATACCTCACCCATGAGGACAATCAGACCTTCCTCAAGTTCGCCGTCCGGATCATCGTCTGGGGCGGTATGGCCGCCATCGCCATCTACCCGAACCTGAGCAACCAGGTCGCCCTGTTCATCGGCATCGAGGGCAACATCAACGCGGTCATCCTCGTCGGATTCATTCTCGTCTTCCTCATGATCTTCAAGATCCTCTCCGCCGTCGAAAGTCTCGAACAGCAGATCACCTCGCTCACACGGAAAGAGTCCCTGGATGACCTCAAAGAAAATAAAAACGATTGATGAAAGTCCTCGTCTTCTCACCATACTATCCTCCGCACACAGGCGGATTGGAAAGCCATAGCGAAGAATTCAATCGACACCTTGCGCGGCAGGGTGTCGAAATCGTCGTTTTTACGCCACGACTCCCAGCGAATGCCCCGGAAGAGGAATCGCCATGTGAAAATATCCGGATCATCCGTTTTCCGGCATACGAGATCATTCCGAATTATCCTCTCCCGAAATATATTCCACTCTTCCTCACGCCGAGGTTTTTCCGCATGTTTCTCGCGCTCTGGAAAGAACGCCCGGACATAGTCATATCACGAACCAGATTCTTCAATACATCACTCCTCGCTCTCACGTATGCAAAGTCGCGAGGTATTCCGCTTGTCCATATCGAACATGGGTCGGACTTCGTGCGGCTTTCAAGTCCGTTCAGCACATTCGTCGCAAAGATATATGATCATACCTTCGGGAGGATTGTCTTTCGATGTTCCGACATGAACATATCGATTTCCAAGGCAGTGGAACGATTCGTCGAAAAATTCGATTGGCGTAATTCCCCTGTCATCTATCGCGGGATCGATTTCGATGCTATCGACGCGGTGCCGACGGATATGTCCATGCAGGAACGATATCCTGGGAAAATCATCATGTCGACAGCCGCGCGACTCTATAAGTGGAAAGGCATCGAGAATACCATCGGGGCGATCCGCATACTTCCTGAAGATATCAGGTCGAAAATCATATTTCTCATCGTCGGAGATGGCGAGGACTTCAGTCATTTGAAAAAACTCTCCAAAGGCCTCCCGATCGAAATGACCGGGAGGCTCGAACGGACAAAAGTGATCGCGACACTGAAAGCAAGCGACATTTACATTCACTCCTCACTTCCGGGCGGCGGGCTCTCCACGTCGCTCCTCGAGGCGATGTATTGCGAATGTGCCGTCATCGCCACTCCGAACGAAGGCGCCGACGAAATCGTCGAACACGACAAAAACAGCATTCTCATAGGCCAGCCTTCGGCAAAAGAAATCGGGACAGCTATCGAAAGACTTATTCAGGATGAAACGAAGCGGAAAACTTTCTCGGCTATGGCCAAAAGAAATGTGCGCGAACGTTTTTCCTGGGATGCATCCATAGGGAAATACCTTGAGCTCTTCCAAACGATACGAAAATGAGAATCGACTACATCCGAGCGAACGTCGTTTCGCTCGCAATTTACCTGATTGCGTTTTTCGCCAAGAACGCTCCAGGTGCAGAAATCGCGCTCGGCGTAGCCGGGGTGCTTTCCCTCTTCATCGCCACACCGATGGCGTTCTTTCAGGTGTTCAAAATATCGTCATTTTCGATCATCGAAAAATATTTCGCGTTTCTTACATTTTACTTTTTCCTCTACTCCCCTCTTTTCTTCTTTCTCAACCAGTCTGCTGGAATCAGGATTTCGACAGAAAATATACTCATCGCGAACCTCGTCATTTTCGCCTGCGCCCTTGTCGCGACGAAACTGAATCGTGGTGATGAGATTGCCATCAATTTGAATCAGGTTTTGAACAAGCGCAACGGTATCCTGCTCGCCGCGCTCGCGGGATTCCTCTTCCTTCATGCGACCAACTATCATTTCTACGGATTCATGCCGGAGTGGGACGGGTATACCGATCTCATCAAGCTGGAAAAAGGACTGGAGGACCAGGACGTGGCTCAGGAATACCGAGGATTTTTCTACTCCTCAATCGGTGTACTCGCGACCTTCTCAGGGATACAACTCTATACTCTTTTTACATTTATCCTCATAGCATTGCAAACAAGTCTTCTTCTTGTCCTTTCACGACTCATCCGTCTATCGGATGTCAAGAAAAAATCCGTCGAAGCCGTCATCTATCTCCTCGCGCTATCCGTGCCGGTGATCAATATGGAAATCGACATGACTCGCCCACAGAATGTTGTCATCATTTTCCTTCCGATTCTCGTCTACTTCGCATTCAGATTTTTCACGGAAAAGAAGATTGCATTTTTCCTGTTGGCCTCCATTATCGCCATAGGAGGAATGAACTATCACGAGTTCTTCGTCTTTCCACTTCTTACCTATGCCGCATGGATCGGGCTTGTCTTCATGCGGAGAGCCCTTTCATCCGACGTGACACGGGACCAGAGAATCATCGCCGCACTTGTCGTCGCCTGTTTCGGGCTTCTTAGTTTACTTGCTTCTCGGGAAATAGGCACATTGCAAGGGACCATCGCTACGGCCTGGAACATTCTTCTTCACGTCTCCGACATATCCGCATGGCGTTTGTGGTTTATCGGAAACTATTCAAGCGATGGCGCGGGTCTCCAGATGGGCTGGCCGGGAGTGACCGGTGCGGCGAAATATTACGCCTATTATTTCAGCCCGGCACTTGTGTTCATAGCCGTCGCGCTCGTTTTCGGTCTTGCAAGGAAAATTCCATTTATGAAAGATCCGTTGATACGGATCATACTCCCGCTCCTCCTCGTCCTTTTCATGTTCGCGGAAATTCTGCCGCGACTCAATCATCTCTATCTTCCTGAACGATTCTGGCTTCTCATGGATATACTCCTGGTCATTGCTTCCATCCCGATTTTGAAATATGTATCGGAGAAATATCCGATGCGGTCAAAAACGATTCTGCTGTCCTTCATGGCGCTCTGTGTCATCGGCATCGCGGGTTCGTTCTATATCGCATCACACAAAAAGGCCCTTACATCGGAATCGGAATACCGTGCCGCGATGTGGATCCGCGAACACACGACGAAGAACTCCTCGTTCATCACCCAGGCCGCAAACGGGCCGATGATCGCATTTTTTGCCGAGCGAACGGATATTCCGATCGGCCCCGAATATTTTCTCGCAAAGGAAGTCCTCGAACAAGATCCGAAAGCGGAAATAGAAAAACTCAGTCGCTCTGTCGTGGGGCGAAATGCGGAGATAGACTCGCTCGTGAATCAATACACCGAAAACAGGATATCGTTCTTCGAATTCGCCGACGAAATACAGAAACAGAAGGCGATTCTCAAAAAAACGGAGAAGGAAATAGATGCGTTGGGCAAGCTCGTCGACCAGCCGAAATATGTCGTCTATTCCTTCGATAAATTCGATACGATATATCGCGAGCGTGAATGGTGGATGCGTGAAAACGCTTATGGCGCGAATATTGAGAAATTCAACGATGCGTATCCGCTTGTTTATGAACAGGACGGCGTGTATATTTGGAAAGTACGCTAGCGCCCATGCTCCTCAGGCTGTCATTCCCGCGAAGGCGGGAATCCAGTGCTCCTGTTGACTGTTAATTGTTCGCTGTTCACTGATATGTGCGGTATTGCCGGAAAAATCTCCCTCACAAACAAGGAAATCTCGACCGAAGAAGTCGAGACGATGAACGAGGCCATCAGGCATCGCGGTCCGGATGACGGCGGCGTATACGTCTCGCCCGATCACAAGGTCGGTCTCGGCCACCGACGCCTTTCCATCATCGACCTCTCACCGCTCGGGCACCAGCCGATGCGGTATCTCGACCGCTACGAAATCGTCTTCAACGGCGAGGTCTACAACTTTCAGGAGAAGCGCGCAATGCTTGAAAAGGAGGGCTACACTTTCGCCTCCCACTCCGACACCGAGGTCATCCTCGCGCTTTTCGACAAATATCGTGAAAAGTGTCTCGACCACCTTCGTGGGATGTTCGCCTTTGCAATCTACGACGAGCAGGAACGAACCATCTTCGCCGCCCGGGACCGTGTCGGCAAAAAACCGTTCAAGTATTTCTTCGACGGAAAAATCTTCATGTTCGCATCCGAACTGAAAGCCATCCTCACCCAGCCGGAATATGTCCGGGAGCCTGACTACGAGGCGATCCATCACTATCTGACTCTTCAGTATGTCCCCGCCCCGCTCACCGGATTCAAGGACATCAAGAAGCTCGAGCCGGCGCATTTCCTCTCACTCGACCTTGCGACCGGAACGCTCGAAAACAAGCGCTACTGGAAACTCGATTACTCCGAAAAACTCGATTTCCCGGAAAGCGAATGGAAGAAGCGGATCATCGACAAGCTCGACGAATCGACCCGCCTCCGCATGATTTCCGACGTGCCGATCGGCGCCTTCCTGTCCGGAGGCGTGGATTCGAGTGCGGTCGTCGCCATGATGGCGCGGCACTCCGACAAACCCATCAAGACCTTTTCCATCGGCTTCAAGGAAGAGAAGTACAATGAGCTCCCCTACGCCCGGATGATCGCGGACTGGTTCAAGACCGAGCATACCGAATTCATCGTCGAACCGCACGCGATCGACCTCCTCCCCATGCTCGTCAAACAGTACGAGGAGCCCTATGCCGACTCGAGCGCCCTTCCGACCTACTATGTCTCCAAGCTCACCCGCGAGCACGTCACGGTGGCTCTGAACGGTGACGGCGGTGACGAGAACTTCGCCGGATATGGACGCTACAGCATACACAAGTTCGCCCTCGCCTACGACAAGCTGATGCTCCTCCATAAGACGCTCGCGCTCCCCGCGACGGCGCTTGCCGCGAAAGCATTCAAAACGACATTCCTCGACCGTGCGCATCGTTTCGCCGAGAGCCTCTCGAAGCCCTACGACTACCGATATGTGGACTATATCTGCTATTTCACGAACGAGATGAAGGACGAACTCTATACGGATGACTTCCGTGAGAAAATGAAGCATTCGGATTCCTATCGCATCGTCGCCGATCGATTCGCCGAATCCGGAAGCCGAAGCAGGGCGGAGCAGGCCGTCTATGCCGACTTCGCGACCTATCTCCCCGACGATCTCATGGTCAAAGTCGATATCGACACCATGGCGGTCGCCCTCGAAGGGCGCTCCCCATTTCTCGATCATGAACTTCTCGAGCTTACGGCGAAAATCCCCTTTCATCTCAAGCTCAAAGGAAGAAACAATAAGAAATATATCCTGAAAGAAGCGCTTCGCGGCATCATCCCCGACGAGGTCATGTTTCGTCCGAAGATGGGATTCGGGATTCCGATACACGGGTGGTTCCGTGGTGAACTGAAAGACTATGCCTATCAAACCCTTCTCTCAGATAAGGCGATAAATAGAGGTATTTTCAAGAAAGAATCCGTTAAGTCACTCCTTGATAGACATTGCACAACAAACGTCGATTTCGGTTATCATATCTGGGCGCTCATAACCCTCGAACTCTGGTTCCAGGAGTATTTTGACTAGAATATATATGCAAGAAAAAAGGAAGATACTTCATCTCATAAGTGGTCTCGAAATTGGAGGTGCGGAAACACAACTCCTTCGGATTCTTCCTGAGCTTCAAGGCTACCACGAGAATCGTGTCTGCTGCGTTAGGGGGCATGGTCCTATTGGAAGACAGCTGGAAGAAAAAGGCGTCCCTGTACATTATCTCGAATTCCGTGGTCTCTTTGACCTTGGTGTCATGTACCGTTTCTACAGAGTTATTCGAGAATTTCAGCCTGATATTCTCGTCACTTATCTTATCCATGCCGATCTCTATGGACGGGTTCTCGGAAGACTTTTTGGAATAAAAAAAATTGTTTCATCAAAAAGAGGTCTCCTGCTTCAATGGGAATGGCTCGCTTTCTTCGACCGGTTGACAAAAGGACTTGTCACTCACTATCTGGTGCAGACTGAAAAAGCGAAGAAGGAATGGATGGGAAGACTTCATCTTCCCAATGAAAAGAAGTTTACAGTAATTCCAAATGGCATTGACGCTAGCCAATTTCAGGTAGACATCAATAAAGCAAAGAAAAAAACCTCTCTTGGAATCCCCGAAGACGCCTTCGTCATTAGTTGCGTCAGCAGACTCAGAAGAAAGAAAGGGCACGAATATCTCCTTGCTGCGTTTGAAGAAATCTTTCAAAAACAAGAGGACGCGGTTCTCCTTCTTGTTGGTGATGGAGAAAAAGAAGAAGAACTAAAAAAACAAGCATCGGGCTACAAATCAAGAGATTCGATAAAATTCCTCGGGAACCGAACTGATGTTCCGGAAATTCTTACTATCACTGATATCTTCGTCTTACCAACCGAGGGAGAGGGAATGAGCAATGCCATCATCGAAGCAATGATATCAGGGAAAGCCATTATCACAACGGATCTCTCCGAAAATAGAGCCCTAATCAAGGATCAATCAACGGGCTTTCTGGTAACAGTAAAAAATGCACCCGCTATCACAAGCGCAATAGAGCTACTTACGGATAAAAAAGAGCTCCGGGAAAACTTAGGGAGGAATGCGAAGGAAGAGGCTAAAAAACTATTTGATAAGCAGTCTATAGCAGAACATTACTCTGTATTCTACGCAGAATTAGAGTGACTTGACATAAAAATAATCTTTATTTTTTTAGCAAAAATTCATTACACCCAGTCCCGATTATGGGCTTCACCTTTTCAATTAGCAGCCCCTTCTTTTTAAAAAAATCAGCAATTTCATCAACAGTAGCAAATTCGTAAGGATAGCCACCCAACCAGTCTTTTACGTCAGTAAAAAAGTCCATTCCGCGAAGTGTCTTATATTCTTTAATGTATCTACCCGGATTCTCCAGAAGAACAGACCTTACAAGCAACAAGTAGGTTGCATAAACCAGATTTAAAATTTGCTTGGTTGTGTTGCCGGATTTATTATAGATTTTCTTTATTTTTAGCCAGCTACGAGAAGTCCCTCCCCTGAATCTCTTCTCAAATTTATTGTAGATGGCAAGATAAAAGATTCCATCATCTTTTATTAAATTAATGACATTGCCGAACGCTCTATACATATCCCCGGTATGGTGAAGAACCCCCCAAGAATAAACAATGTCAAACTTTCCTAAAGATTTTATAAAACTCTCATCCAAAGCAGAGCCCTGTAAAATCTTCCAATTATTAGGATTTCCAGACTTCTCTCTCAAATACTTTGCGCACGAAACAGAGAAGCGATCGACATCAACACTCACTACCTTTTCAGCACCAAGTAGATAAGCAGCTAAAGAAAATAGTCCACTCCCGCATCCAATATCTATAAACGTCTTTCCTTTGATAGTTCGAGTTTCACCAAAAAATTCAATGAGCGATTTCTTCGCCTCGTCTATCTTTTCATCATTTAATGATTTCAGAAATTTGCTCCAGTTTTTCCCAAAACTGAAGTGGTTCTTTTTAGTGTAGGAACTTTCGTATTCTTCCATATATCTAGTAACATTTATTTACCAAGTTAATTATATTGATAAATTTTTTAATAGTTTTTTCCGACGCATAGTTCTCATTAAAGTGAGAGCGCGATTTCTTTCGCATTTCTTCTATCTCTCCTTCGGTACTACGAAGGATTTTCTTTATGCCATCTTTTATCCCGTCAATATCCTGCGGATCGGTCAGGTGTCCATTCCCGCTATCGCCAATAAGATCGCTTATACCACCACTCCTAGCAAACAGCAGTGGCGACCCCGAGTGCAATGCCTCCAACGCAAACATTGATAGCCCCTCAAATCGAGAAAAGAGCATGGTAGCGGAAGACTCATGCATAAAAGCAAGTACATCCTTATGCTCCATTTTTGATATTATCACAAAAGCCTCACTGAGCTCGAGTTTATTAATCAGATTTGTAATGTATTTTCTACATTCACCGTCACCAACCAAAACAATCTTTATTTTATTATAGAGATACTCATCCTCAGTTTTAATAAAGGACACTGCATAAATTAAATCCTCAAATCCTTTCTGCATCAATCCAACTCGGTTAAGTCTCCCAAGACCAAAAAAAATTCGCTGGCCCTGCTTCAAAAAAATTTCATATTTAGGAAACAGCTCCGTCTCTCTCACTGCTCTTATGGTTAGCTGTTCGTTTCCAGGATCAGCAACAACGGTATTCGGAACTACAAAAAAAACCTTGCTTGCAATTTTATATACGTCATCCATTAGAAAATATTTTTTATAGAATCCTAAATGATAGCTATTCGTAGACAAAATCCATTTTACTTTTTTCAAAAACAACTTTATAAAAAAGGAATGGATTTTGTCATACAAGCGCGTTCCCCATATAGCTACCTCTGTCTCAGTACAAGCATGGATTCTCACAAGAACCTTCTTGAAAGAAATAGACAATAAATATCCAAGCAGCCCAAACTCAGCTGTTTCAAAAAACACAACGTCTATCGCATTTTTTTTAAGAAATTTTCTTATCTTAAAATAAGCTACAATTTCCCAAACTTTAAACGGCATCAACGCCCTATTAAAAGGGAATCTTAAAATTAGCACATTATTCCTTTGAATTTCAACATTGGACCCAATCGGCGTTGGGGTAAAGACTGTTATCTGTATATTACTATCATCCCGAGAGAGGCAATCAAAAAAATTGCTTATGGCATTGGCATATCCACCGTTAGTCGGATAAAAATCTGGCGCAACTATTAATAGTTTCATAATTTTACCCTCTATTCATTTTCTAATTTTTTAAAAAGATCCAAGGCATTCTTGAAAGCCTGATCCATATTGAAATACTTGTAGTTCGCGAGGCGACCGACGAAGTATATACCTTCCTTTTCCAATTTTTCCGCTTCCGCCTGATATTTGGCATATATTCGCCGGTTGCGCTCGCTCGGGACGGGGTAGTACGGTTCCCCTTCCCAAGAGCTGTATTCCCTGGAGATCACCGTCTTCGGATGTTTCTGTCCGGTGAAGTGCTTGTATTCGATGATGCGAGTATAGGGAATATCGAGCGACGGATAGTTGATGACGGAATTATTCTGATAAATCTCCTTGTCGTGCGTTTCCCACTCGAACCGGAGCGATCGATACTGGAGTTTTTCCCCGAATTTGTAGTCGAAAAACTGGTCTATCGGTCCCGTGAAGAAAAGTTTTTCAAATCCACCGATATCCTTTTTGATATCTTCGTATGTCACCCCGAGTCTGACAGTGATGTTCGGATGATCGAGCATCCTTTCGAATATCCTGGCATACCCCTCTTTCGGGAGCGCCTGGTGTGCGTCGGAAAAATATCGATCGTCATGATTCGTCCGGACAGGAATCCGGTCCATCACGGACGCCTCGAGCTCGCTCGGCCACATGTCCCACTGTTTCTTCGTGTAGTTCTTGAACATTTTCTCATAAAGAACCTTCCCGACTCGCCGCAAAGCCGACTCCTCGCTGTTTTTCGGATCTTCTATCTTCTCCGTGTTCTCTTCGAGCCATTCTTGCATCTCCTGCTCCGTTTCGATGTTCATATCGAAAAGCGCGTTCACCGTATCGATATTCACCGGAACAGGAACGAGTTTTCCGTCAACCGAAGAAAGCACGCGGTGCTCGTACGGATACCATTCGGAAAACCGATTCACGTATTCCCAGACGTCCTCATGATTGGTATGAAAGAGGTGCGCGCCATACTCCGAAACAAGGATGCCATCCTCGTTTTCATGGTCATAGCAATTCCCGCCGATATGGTCACGTTTTTCGACGACCAAAACACGCTTTCCGGACGACGCGTACCGCTCGGCGAGTGTCGCGCCGGAAATTCCCGCTCCGATGATGACGATATCGTATTCAGGCATATTTCCTTATAATATAACGGAGATTCAACATATCGACAACATAGTTGACGATAAGACCGGCAAGAATAGCGGAAACGGTAACCGAATTGGTAGCGATAAGCGCGACGATGTAGGCCGCATAGACGATCGCTCTCATGGCAAAAAAAGTGAGTCCCCAGAAATATGTCCGCTCGTTATGCGCGTTCACCATACCGGAGTAAAACGAAACAAAGAACTGGAGAGCCGCGACCACTCCGAAAAGGAGAAGCGTAAGCGGATCAACAGCATAAGCGCTGCCGAAGAGCTTGAGAATGAGAAAACCGATCACAAAGATTCCCGCGACTGCGGGGATGATCCCGATAAGGACGAGGCGGTCGAGCTTTTTCATTATTTCCCGCTTTTCTCCGACCTTTGCGATCATCGGAAAAAAGACATTCGCGAATATCGCGATAAATTGCCCTACGACAAGAATGGTAGCAGTGTAATAGGCCGAATATATTCCGAGTTCTTCGATACCGAGGTAGCGATTCACGACGTAGCGATCGCCATATCCGAGAATAAGCGTTATCACGGATCCGATAACAACAAATTTCGCGTACCGCAGAAGTTCACGTATCGATGCGATGCTAAATCCTGAAAAAAACACCCACATCTTCAGTACATATATCGAAGAAACAAGCAGCGCGGAAATGACGACCGAGAAGGCGAGAGAGAGGTGGTCGCGAAGAAAAAAAAACGCGGCGAGAAAGATTATCATCCCCACGATTCCTTCAAACATTCTCGTCATCGCCTGAAAACGGAAAAAATGAAGTCCTCTCACTGCGCCGTCGAAAAGCGCTTTCAGTGCTATCGCTACAGCAAAAAATATCGCGATAAGCACCATATCCGAGGTCGCGGAAAAAAATTCAGCTATATGATCGCTTCCGAAAAAGAGCAGTGGAACAGTCACGGCAATCGAGCCGAGTACGACGAATACCGACCCGGAGATTATCCGACTGATTTTTTCCTTGTTCGCATCGGCGATCGAAACCGCTCGCGCAGCAGAAACATCCATTCCAAGCAGCATCGGAATGAAAAACACCTGCGCCATCAGAAAAACAAGATTATACTTCCCATACTCCTCCGGACCGAGCCAGCGGCCGGCAAGGATATTGACGGCGAACATGATCCCGGCGGCGATTACGCCACCGAAAAACGACCACGAGAGATTTCCGAGAAATTTTCGCATCTCCTCACCCATCCCATGCCCGAAAAGACGGAGATGTATAATCTCCGCAAGACGGAAGAATTTTTGTTTTACCGATGCAGATGAAATCATGGAAATGCCTTTTTTTAGCCTTTATAGTATACTCTTGGCATGAGGCTTCCGCAAATATCCACTCCAAATATGCGGCTCGCGGCATTGCTCGCGCTTTTCGCTGTTGAAGGCGCCGTTTTGAGCTTTCTCATTCCGATGTTCCAGAATCCGGATGAGCAGGTGCATTACGGAACCGCACAGCACTGGGCGGAACCAAAGGAGAAGACATGGGAAATACATGCGTACGAAAGCGGAAAATACTTCATCGACGCAAAAGATATCCGGACATCGAATCTTCCGGAAGAGATGGTGCAAAGCGCTTCTATCGCAAAATTCAACGAACTCACCTTCGAGCGACAAAATATACAGAATTTTTCCGATAAATCACTGGAAAAGCAGATCACTGAAAACGACTGGAAGCGATACGTCGACGTAAGTCCGACAGCTACGTCCGGCACGAAATCCGTTTATTACCTTTTCGCGTCGTGGCTCGAGCGGTTCTTCTCCGATGAGAGCATCTTCACCAGAATTTTCTCGATGCGAATGCTTGGGGTTGCCTTCGGTGCGGCGACGGTCCTGCTCATGTATCTGACCGTGCGAAAAATCGGGCTTTCGGAAAAGACTTCACTACTCTTCACTACGCTGGTCGCTTTTCAGCCGATGTTCGCTATCACCGCAGCGCAGGTAAATATCGATGTCGCGCTCATTTTCTCGTTCTCGTTGTTCCTGTATGCGGGGGTTTCGTTTCTACGAAGCGTAGATTCCTCGACTCGAAAACTCGCTCGGAATGACAAAGAAGGAGATGCCGCCAAAGGGACGGGATTCTTCGCTACGCTCAGAATGACAGACGGGGGGCTCGGAATGACAAAGTGGGCGATTATCGCAATCATCGCCGCGGTGCTCGGACTCCTCTCGAAGGGTCCGGGGATCGTGCTCGTTGCCGCGTTGTATCCTTTGTTTGTGTGGGGGGCGTATCAGCGATATACGAGATCCCTCGACTACGCTCGGGATGACAGGAAGGAAGCTCGGAATGACAAAGTGCGAAAGTTTTTCGCGTATCTCGGAATTACAACCATCACACTGGTCGGGTTCGGTCTGCTTGCAGTGCCGAAGGATTATCTTATCGGGATCACCAATGCGACCGCTCTATCAAAGTTCGACTCCCCTCTCGAATCGATTGGTAAGTATCTCGACAAGACCATGCGTCAGGGAGAATTCCGCGACACGTTACTTTCGTACTGGGGAAACTTCGGATGGCTCGACACACCGATTCCGGAGTGGATCCTGTCGGTCATCAATTGGATCGAGATCGTCGGATTTGTGGCGGTGCTTATGTATTTATTGGCGCCTGTTTTGAAAAAAATGGACTGGATTGCCGCGGTCGCTGTGCTCCCTCGCAATGACAAAGTGGGGCGGGTGCCGGAACGGAAGTATCTCGTGTTTTTTCTCGGGATGATTATTTCGCTCCAGTTCGCCATCCGTTTCTACGACTGGCGCGTATTCGACGCAACCGGACAGGTACTCATCGGACAGCCGGGACGGTATTTCCTGCCGAACCTTATCGGGCATCTGGTGCTTGTCGTCGTCGGGGTCGGGATTGCGGTTTCGTGGGTAAGGGGTATTGTCATTCCGAGTCTATCGAGGAATCTCGGGATTCTTCGCTACGCTCAGAATGACAAAATAGGAACGGGATTCTTCGCTACGCTCAGAATGACAGATGGAGAAAAGACTTTTGAAATGATCTTGAAAATCCTTGCGCTCGCGATGATACTCCTCCAGCTCTATGCGATCGTGAATGTGATTATTCCAAGATACTACCTCTAATCAGGAAACAATCAACAAGGAACAGCTAACAGGCGCACGGCATCGGCACAATATACCTGTTTACCCTTGGAGAGACCTGACGGTCCTTGGGATCACTTCGATCGGACGAGCCATTTCTCAAGCGGAACGAATTCAACCTCGCCATACGGGAACTCCTCCGTGCCGGAATATTCTTCGGTGATGACCGTGCACTTTTTCGGATGAAGCCGTTCCGCAGCCTTTTTTATCGCTCGAAGTTCGCGCCGCCGTACATCTCCCCGAAAATCCCCCATACATACTTGCATGATCTCCGCGATATCCGCACCGCTTTTCACCACGAAATCGACTTCGCCCCCATCACGTCCCGCCCGCTCGTCTTTCCAGTAGAAATATTCCCGTTCCGGATATCGCATCCTTCCGCGAAGAAGCTCGAGATAAACTATGTTTTCCGCCATTCTTCCGAAATCTTCTCCGGAGCGGAATCCGCTAACACGGGCAAGCGCCGTATCCACGGCGTATATTTTCCGCGGGCTTTTCTGCTGTCCCTTGAACCCGGAAGAAAATCGCCGGAGCGGAAACAGAAGATACGATTGTTCGAAATAAATCATGAATTTTTCCGTCGTATCGGAAGATATGCCCAAAAATTTTCCAGCGGAGTGGAAAGTCGTCGGTTTCGCTATATTGCTCATGTAAAACCGGAGGAGCGATTTCAGCTCTTCGGTCTTCCGAACCTTGAATCGCCTGATAAGATCCTTTTCAAGAAGATCGTCATAATACGACAACAGCCATTCCGAAACGCTCGTTCCGGAAACGACCAGCGCCGGGAAAGCCCCTCGCTCGACATATTCGCGCATATATCCGCCAAGCCGATCAGATGAAGCATCCATGCCCTTGAAGGAAAGGAATTCGGAAAACGAAAGTGGATATACCGTCACATCCACATGTCTTCCGGTGAGAACCGTCCCGAGTTCGCGGCTCAAGAGCTTCGCGTTCGATCCGGAAAGAACGATCGTTGCCTTGCCGAGCTCATGTATGGAACGAACCCACTTTTCCCATCCCTCGACCTCCTGAATCTCATCCAAAAAAAGATATGGTTTTCCTTCGGGGCGAACGAATTCCAGATACACATGGAATATCTCATCAAGCAACACCGCGTCCGCGCCTATCCAGCGCGGATCCTCGAAATTCACGAAGAGTATCTGATTCTTCTTAAGACCATCACTGCAAAGCGAAGACGCGAGCTGTCGCATAAGAAACGACTTCCCACTCCTTCTGGCGCCAGTCACGATAAGCACCTGTCCGGATGCTATCTGTTCGCGCATTTTCCCGACGTATTCCGGGCGCGAGATGCCCTCTTCCAATGGTTTCTCCCAGAGATTCCAGTCTTTCAGGACCTCAAGTATTTCAGATTTATTCATACTTATTTGAAATAAATATGTAGTTATTCCCAATAAGCATGATACTACTTGAAAATACCACTGTCAACACCCAGAAATCGACCTCCGATCTGATATTCCCGCTTTCTCGGTAGTATGTCATAATTCACTTGTTTCCAACCCATTTTCGAGGTCATGAATCATCCGGCATCAAAATCAAAACTCCTTCTTACCACGATATTCCTCCTCGGGATTGTCGGGATTTTTTGGACGTTCCTTTCTGATTTCGGCATCGGCGAATCCGGATACAATTTCCTCGGGAAAACCAAGAAGGTGACCCTCTCTCCCGGGATGCCGGTCTCGCAGACCTTCACCGCGCACGAAAACGGTCTCCATCAGGTCCGCGTCGTCCTCGGGAACGCGAGTATCCGCCGCGGGGAGCATATCGGATTCCAGCTCAAAGACGAGGCATGCGATACGGAAATCGCTTCCATCAGCTTCTCCGGAGAACCAGGGAAACAGGGTGCGTACACGGTATTCCCCTTCGAGTCCATATCGGATTCCATGGGAAAGCGATACTGTTTCGTCGCGACGTATTTTTCCGATGAGAACCGCAAGGGCGGCAAACCGTATCTTTCCGCGACGGACGCTCCGGATCCGGCATTTTCCGATCGGACACTCGTCGACAGCAACAAAGGAAAGACGTACGAGAGCCACTCTCTCTTCCTCCGCCCCGCGTATACCGAAGGATCGCTCCGCGCCGACCTCGGTACGCTTCTCGACCGGCTCTCACAATACAAACCCGGGTTTCTCAAGGGGTGGCCGATAGCGGCGCTCTTCACCATCCTCGTCGTCGGCAGTATCGCCCTCGGCATCCGGATCATCCGGCTATGACCTTTCGCATCGCTTCGGCGGATCGGTCCCACGACCACTCTTTCGCAGTTTTCAGTCCGTTTTCGGAAAGCCTGCCACGCAGATCGGCATCGTCGAGCAGTTTCTCCACGGCTGCCCGCGCTTCTTCTTTTGTTTCAATAATCAGACAGTTCCTGTCGTGTTCCGCATATTCCTCGATACCGGATACCCGCAGGATGACCGGGACACCGCCACAGGCCATCATCTCGAGCGGCGGATATGCGAAGCTCTCCACCGTACTCATCTTGAGCAGGATGTCGCAGGACGAATAGATGCCCGGCATATCGTCGATCGGTACGCTTTCAAAAAACCGTTCACACCGCCACTCCTGCGGAGGTGTCCCGCGACTACTCACCATCCAGATATCGCAGTCGAGATCCTTCACCGCTTCGTACGCGTCCGCAACCCCCTTGAACGGGATATCGATCGGCCCCTCGATCAGGACGCGCGGGCGGACATCTTTCGGCTCGACGGGATCCGTCGGTCGGAACCGGTCCGTATCGAGGCCGTTCGGAACATAGGCCGCCTCATGACCGAATTCGTCCCGGAGCCACTCTTGCATCCACCGCGCCATGACGACATATTCGAAAGAAAGCCGATAGGTTTCCCCGACGAAATTCTTCGTCGCTTCGTCGTCGTAGAAGCGGCGCTCGTCGAGCTGGACGAAATAAATCTTCCGTTTCGCCGGGAGCAGATCGACGGTCGGAGCGGAGTTCCACCCGGTCGCAACGAGGATATCAATCCCTTTCCCAAGAAGCGCCCATACCCGGTCGATCGGCACGACCGGAACATCCTGTCCCGCATACCACGGAAAAGAAGCCTTGAGATCCTGGGTGACGATAGTCACGTCATATCCGCGTGTCTTTAGCAGGTTGGCATGCCGCAATATGACCGCGATACCGCCGGAAATCCACGTTCCCGGAACGATGAAGACGATATTCGGTCGTTCGCCTCCATTCCCGACCGGATACTTCGAAAAATATACTGCTGCCTTCGCTTTCTTTCGTTTCCAATCATCCGGATCGAGCGCCCAGAGCATTCTTCCCTTCCCGAACGAATAGAACCAGGCTTTCCGGGTAAAATCCCGGAGATCGTTTTTCCGAAGTTCGCGCGCGACCCGCCGCGCCGTGTCCATCAATCGTTTCATAGGTGGTATCGCTGGTTATTACGTAACCGGTTACGTAACCTCCTTCCGGTATTTTCCGGTCAGTCCGTTCCAACGGATACGGAATGGTTTTTGTTTTTTATGGGATGGCATATACTATCAACGCAGTATCCGAAAGAGGGCATCGACCGATAAAACGATGGTTCTCTTTCTTTTTATTCTTCGAAACTTCTCAATACTTCCAAGAGAAAAATAGTATCTGTCCGAAGTTTTGCTCGAGCCCAATCTTTCTTTGGTTCGGAAAGCATTTCGCCGAGACCATCGAGAATATGACGATTATCCATTTTTTCCAATAGCTGGATACACTTTGTCAATAGCTCTTTATACGGAATATTAGCTCGATTCTCAACCAATGTCTTGTTTATTGACCAACGATTTTTCGCAAAAAAATACACATCATACACGTCTCGACTCGTCTTGCCAATCCGTTCATACATTGCCATCAATTTATTGGCAAACATATCTTCCTGAACCATGACGAGCATCGGGATGCCCAAAAGTGTTTTTGACTCGTATTTTGAACCAAAATTCCGACGGCTTACTTCAACCTTGATATTCTGAGATTTCTCCGCATACGATATGACAACCACAAGATTGAATCGTTTCATTTTTGAATCAATCATCTTGCCGTAACGAGCAACTATCTTTTGAATCTTTTCAAACACCTCTTGCTCCTTGCTTTCGTCTAATAAGTCGAGATCGATATCGACAGAATCGCGATCCAGATCATAGAACATCAAAGCAGCTGTACCACCCTTGAATCCTAAGAATGGGGCTATAGATGTGTCGGAAAAAATATCTTTCAATATCTGTAGGAGGATATTTCTGTGTTTTGGATAATCAATGGTCATAGTGTTTCTTTGTATGATTGGTAATACTCCTCCACTTTCTTGTTCATTTTTTCGTTACGATAGATTGGCAAAATTTCAAAAACCTTGTCCCAATCCAGAACATTCAAGTGGTCGAAGTGATAATCTTTGCTGATATATACCCTATCAAGAAATGCGCGTTCCTTGGTCGCTCTGGCTACGTTGTCCTGCTCTTCAATTCCGATCGTATTGCTCAACACATAATCCTTCATTCTCACGAAATTTATTTTTTGTCCATCAATTTCAATCTCTCTGGTGACATAGGAAGCAACAAAAATGTTTCCGTAATATTGAAAGTTTATTCCTGTTCGAGTCAATATGGTTTCAAAGCTGATATATGCCGGGGTATAAATTCGAGTCGCTAATTCCTGTCGATCATAATTGTTATCTTTGACGTAAATACCCTGACGAACTCTGATCAACTTTTTATTTTTCACATAATCAGAAAGTCTCACACGAACAGAGACGTTCACTCTTTCACCCCACAACAAAGCAATGTCTTTCGTAGAGAAGACCGTTTTTTGAGATCGTAATATGATCTCTATGTATTCACCTTTTTTTGGCTTTTTATCCATAATAGTTACTGGTTGTTAGCTTTAAACTTACTACTGTACACTATTTTATAATAAAAACCCAATTTTGTAAAGCGATTCATAAGGCTAAACTCAAAATAATCCCGCGTGAAGTTCTTTTGCTTTGCTTAGTGGTTTACTGCATTGACTGCCAATGCATAATAAGGAAAATTGCTCTACGACGGCATATTCATCCTTCCGCTCGAGGTGTGGCAGCATAACGCTCTTGGCATATCTTCTTCATACTTAAAACTCTTTGGGGGCTTCTCTGTTTTAAGTACACTTACGTAACTATCTCCGGTATTTTCCGGTCAGTCCGTTCCAACGGATACGGAAGAGGTCGGCGATCATGTTGATCGGGTCCAGGAAGATCCGGACGCTCGTCCGGACCGGATTCTGGAGGACGATCGGCATCTCCCGCACGCGGTACCCAAGCATCCCCGCGATGAAGACGATCTCGGCATCGAAAGCGAAACGGTCGATGGTGAGTAGTGGAAAGATATCCGCCGCGGCTTCCCTCGTGAAGACCTTGAACCCGCACTGGGTATCGCGTATCTTCGGGTTGCCGATGATCGCGATACGGAGGAGGCGGAAAATCCGTTCCATGAATCGACGGTGCACGCGGACCGGTCGCGCGACGCGCAGCCCCGGGACCATCCGCGACGCGATGACGATATCCGCCCCCTTGTCGAGCTCGGGAAGGAATTCATCCAGGCTCCCTATCGGTATGCCGAGATCCGCGTCGAGAAACATGACGACATCCCCGGTCGCTCGCAGCACCCCGGCACGCACCGCCTTTCCCTTGCCTCCGTTTCGCTTCCGGTCGATGACGGTGATGGAAAAATCCCGCTCCGCCCGGGCAAGCTCGGTGAGCGTGTCGTCGGTGCTCCCGTCGTTCACCGCGATGATCTGAAACGACGAAAAACGCTTCGAGAGAAACTCTCGAATTTTCGCGATATTCCGATATACCCGTTTCCCTTCGTTGAAACAGGGAACGACCACGGAGATTGTCCTCGTGTCCATCTGATTCCTTTATTTCTCTTCCTTTCTACCACATTCCCGCCCCTATAACAACGAAAATAGCGAGAATAAGCATAAATATGATAGAGTGGAAGATATGAGAAACTGCATCATCACCATCGACGATTTCGGGATAAGCGAGAAGATGAACGAAGCCGCACGCACCCTCATCCAGGCGGGTGCCGTCGACCGGGTCGCCGTCATGCCGCACGGGTCGGTCACACCGAACGATGTCTCTTTCCTTTTGAACTCCGGAGTAAAAATCGATATCCATCTGGATCGGAATCCGGTCATTCCGGACTCGAGGGAACTTCGCGGAAGTTTTTTCGGAAGGATCACGACGTTCCTTGCCGGACACATCACGGGAGAGCTGTCACCGAAGTCGGTTCGCGCGACATGGGAGGAGCAGATCCTCGCGTTTCAAAAACAGTTCGGCCGTCTTCCCGACGGGCTCAACTCCCACGAGCACGTGCACTTCTTCCCCTCCTATTTTACCATTCTCGTCGGTCTCGCGAAAAAATACGGCATCGGACATGTCCGCTTCGGTCGTCACCGATCAGGCATACTCCGTCCGGTTCCGATCGTGCTTGATAGACTCCGGTTCCTGAATCGGAAGGCATTCCGTGTCTCCGGACTCGACACGTCGGACTACCTCATAAGCGCGGATTGGCTCCCGGGTCTGGATATCGGGCGACACATGGAATCGCTTCCGGACGGGGTCTCCGTCGAATACATCTTCCACCCCGAACGCGAGGAGGAGCTGGCGTACCTTCTCAAAAAAAATGACCCCGCCAGACATCGTGTCTGACAGGGTTTGCCGCAGGAGTGATCAGAATCCATCGATCGCTCTCCGAACGCGGTCGGCTTTCCATTTGGAAAACCAGCTCTCTCCTTTCGGATCGTATAGAGTGTAATAGAGATACCCCCATTCAAGCAGGCGCCGTGAGAAGGAATATCCGGGGACGGACGAGATACCGACCCGTATCCCATACGCCTCGAAGGTCACCCGGAGTCGGTTCGCGTGCTCCCACTGGGAAACGATGACCACCTCCACATCCTTCGCGAGATACGCGGGTTCGCACAGGTATCCCTCCACCACGTTCCGCACGTTCTCGAAGGAATCACAGGAACAGCATTCCGCAATGATGTTCCCCGGAGCGATTCCCGCATGCCTCACGAGCCAGTTCTTCATGAAATCCGCCTCGGAGACAAGCTGACGCCGCCTCGTGATACCGCCGGAAACGATGATGTAGTCGTACAAATGACCGTCTCCCTGCCACCAGAGCCGCTCCGCCTCCTTCAATCGCTCCGTCATGACCGGCGATTCCATCTCCTGATGCCCGGGCACGAACAGTATCCGGCTCTTTTTCGTTCCAGACTTCGCATCGGCTCGCATCCCACCCTCCTGCAAAAAAAGAACACGTCTCGTTATACGACGAAACGCGATTCAAGTCAACGGTGCGGATCCGCTACCGTCCGTAGCCCTGACGATGACCGGAGTACCATTTCCGGAGACTCTCGATACTGTCCGCCAAGGATTTTTTCGGGGAAAATCCGAGTGCCGATCTCGCTTTCGACGGGTCGGCGTATATCTTGGCATACTCCCCCTTGCGCGGCTCGGCTTGGAATTTTTCCATGGTCGTGCCGAAGATTCGCTCGACTTCCGAAACGATTTCCTTGACCGAAAATCCCTTTCCGTTCCCGAGATTGAAAACATCGCTCACGCCGCCCTTCTCGAGATATCCGTATCCTCCGAAATGTGCCGCGACGAGGTCTTCGACGTCGATATAGTCACGGATCGGCGTACCGTCGGGCGTATCGACCGTCGCACAGGTATAGGCGAAGGATTCGATACCCATAGCACCGCGCACCGCGTTCTGCATAAGGAGCTGTGACGGTTTCTTGCTGTCACCGATGGTACCATCCTCGGCTGCGCCGCAGA
This sequence comes from Candidatus Moraniibacteriota bacterium, assembly GCA_018061645.1. Classification (GTDB taxonomy): domain Bacteria; phylum Patescibacteriota; class Minisyncoccia; order Moranbacterales; family UBA1568; genus JAGOTT01. Next base: position 82,145 of record JAGOTT010000001.1, on the reverse strand, counting down.
CGTTGAAATACCGGAAGATGACGGATCGGAGGCCATATCGCTCGCCATATTCGCGGATCAGGTTTTCCGCCGCGAGCTTGGAGGCGCCGTAGGGATTCACGGGATCGGTCGGGTGCGTCTCGTCTACCGGAAGCGTCCTGGTCTCACCATAGACCGCGCAGGTCGAGGAGAAGATGATGTTTTTCACGTCCGCTTCGCGCATCGCCTCGAGCAGGTTCCGCGTGCCTTCGACATTGTTCCTCATGTACCGGTTCGGTTCTTCCACCGATTCGTTCACGAGACAGAGCGCCGCGAAGTGGATCACCGTGCCGATATCGTGCCGCGCGAAGACGTTCTTCACGGCATCCGCGTCGAGCAGATCCGATTCCTCAACGGACAGATTACCCTTCGTAGAGAGTATCTCCATCGGTTCGTGGTATCCGCGCGAGAAGTTGTCGAGCACGACAACCGGAAAGCCCTTCTCGAGAAAGAGCTTGACCGCATGCGACCCGATATACCCCGCCCCGCCGGTGATAAGAATTTTCTTCATAGTGTTTTCTTCAAGAATTCCATGCTCTCGATGAGACGAGCCGCTCCGATCGGGTCGATTGATTTCCCGGATTTCTGATTCACGTATTTCTGAAGAATGGAAAGCTGGTGTGTGATTTCACGTTCGAAGATATCGCGAAGTTTCGGATGGAATCGGAAAAACGCATCATATTTTTCCAGAAATTCAACGGTTTCACCGAGGTTCCGGATATGTGTCTTCAGCATCTGCCGCTCACCTTTGTTCTTGAGAAGTCCGAGTACCGCGTAGTGGTCGATATTTTTGAGCAGGGCGCCCCAAGAGGTATCGAGAGTGAAAGTTGTTTCCGCCGTGCCGACATTTCCCACCTCGTCGGTCGCACTCACGGAAAACTCATGGGCGCCAAGCGGAAGAAGTGCGGCATCGATATCGGACTTCGCATACGCCGCACCGTCGAGCGAAGCGACTGTCGCTAGTTTCTCGTTCGGAGTGGCATCGTCCGAAACGGAATATGAGACCGGAATCATGACGCTATTGTGGTATGTTTTCGATTCCGGAGTAACGATCATGACGGTCGGCGCGATGATGTCCCCACCTTCGTCCTTCAATTCGACCGCGTTTGCCGAAACTGCGACCGTCATATCTTCCTCCATCACACCAGCAACCACTTCACCTTCTATTACCGCGGTTGATTCCGTGGCGTCACCGTCCGCTGCTTCCATAATCTTCGTCGTCTCAATCCGATACACTCCGCCGCCATCCGTTCCACGCGCGAGAATCCTATACTCGCCGTTTTCCGGATTCGGGATCGTGACGAATTCGTTCTTCGTATCCGACCCGGTATAGTATGCGCCGGGAAGCTCATTCAGGAACCCGTCACCGTCGAAGTCCTTCCCGACCTTCAATCCGCTCGGCGACACCACCTGGATATCGACGGGGGAAAAGACATTGAAGAGGAGAATGTTCGAGATGTGGATATCCTCGTCATAGTTACACTCCTGCTGACCCGTCAACTTCCGGAATACATCACACTGCGCCTTCGTCGGGAGTTCATTGTGAGTCGCTGTAACCTCGATCGTTTCATCAGCTACAATTCCTTTCGCGCTTGCCTCCGGAACCGTTTGATCCCCCTTGCCAAAAACAAGGCCACGACTAGTCTCGACATCATAAAAATTCTCCGGCATCCCGTGCTCCCACTTTCCGGAAACGGAACTTCCGGTCACTCGAAGGCTTGATATCGTGTCATCTTCTTCGTCAATTCCGACTATGTTCACAAAGCGTATTCCGTCAAATTTTGAGACATTGTTTGGATCATTCAGGTCTTCCAGAAAGGAATTCTTCGGATACCCAGTCGGGTAGCCCTTGGTCTCCCCAGACGAAACTTCGACAAGATAATCGTCATCCGGAAGCAACTCCCCGACAGAAACCACCTTGTCCCGAATATATCCCATGAGATCACCATCATATCCGGACTCCTCAGCCTCCTGTTCGAAATGATGGCGAGCAAGAGCGCCTCTTATTCTGAAAAATCCTTCGCCCGCCTCCCACTTCAGATACGCTTCCGGCGACCCGCGGTGCGGCGTCCCAAGCGTGATAAGCTGATCGATCGTATCCGCATACCGCGCCTCTCCGAGTTCCTCAACATACGACCGCGCGACCAGCCCACCCATGGAGTGTGCGACGACATCGACCTTGGACACGCCGGTCTTTTGGATCACGTCCTCGATCTTGTCCTGCAGATAGAGCGCGGAGGTCTTGTTCGTCACGCGCCAGTCATACGGGAACGGGAACAGGTTCACTTCTTTCTGATAGCCATTCCTCTCGAGCGAGGACATCAGATCGTCGTATTTATGGAGTATCGGATCCAGTTCCCATTCGTCAAGAAACTTCGCGGATCCGGTTATCCCAGGAATAACGACGACCGGATCGGCGATGAGGTCAGATTCCCTCCATCCGTCGAGCTGATAATCCCCTGCTATCGCGATGATGTCCGTCGATCCCTGCGTCGAACCGATACTTGGTCCGTACGGGCTTCCATACCAGTTGTTCTTCAGAAGCACGTGATGGGAATAATCCTTCACGTGTTCGCCGTCGTATTCGAAAGCCGAAATCAGGGCGAGGTTCTGCCCATTTCCCTCGAAGTTCGAGTTGACAACGCGCAAGGAATCGTACGACTCCCACCTGTCGTCAAACTGCATGTCGGTCTCGATATCGGTATGGTTTCCGTTCCTGAAGACGGAGTTCTCGATGTGGAGTTGCCCGGAATGGAATAGGATCGCGGGGGAGGTCTGCATAATCGGCTCCGAAGCATGCGCGGTGTTCACGAGCAAGGAGCGAAGACCCTTGTCCCGCATGGCAAAATCCGGACAATTTTCCCCGTCATTTACGATATGCGTTCCCATACCAACGAACTCGACATAGCGGAATACCGACAAGCCCTCGTCACCCACATCGGACCAGGAGGAAAACTCTATAATTCCCTTCGCATATGCCGACGGGAAACACTCTCGATCGTATTGTTCGTACTCCGGCGTCATCCAGGAAAAGTCCGGCGCCTGCTTGGTGAAAACTATTTTTTCGCTCTCCGTCCCTTTCGCGATGATCCTTCCGTCGGTCACGGTGATCCGATCGATTTCGACGTGCGTCCCAGGGGTGATGGTCAGCGTCGCCCCGTTCAGGATCATGACCGGCTTCGGGATATCCTCACGTGTGATGTTCCCGCTCCAGATAGTATCTTGATGGATGACGACGTAGTTTTCCTCGTACCCAGCCCACCAATCCCCCTCTTCCGCATGAGCCGAACCAAAATCACCTCCTATTCGAACAATCGGCAAAAAAAGCAGCACAGCAATAAGCAGCCGCACCACACAGCGCCGAGCCATACTATTTCGCATATTTCTTTCTGAAAAGAATTATAAGAATCAGAGCCAAAAGCGTGATATTTATATATGGATAAATATCTCTTGTGAAATGAAATAGCCAAATAATATTATAAATAACCGACAAATTGTAATCTAACCCAAAATAAAATACCAAATTACTCAACACAGAAAAAGCAAATATCGACCAGAGGAGTCTCTTCGAGAAAGAATAAACTGCAACCGCTATCACAAGCGATACGACGAGCAGGAACAGCATGATTTCCATATCCGCGCTTGGACTCGACCAAAACATATTATTTTCTTATCGATTTACTTCTCCATAATACCAAAATCAGTCGAGGCAGACAAAAATCCCCACGGATGGTGTGGGGATTTTTCAGATTTCTCGACTCGAGAACTCGCTCGGAATGAAAAAGCTGAAGAGGCGAGCGCAAGACGACGATTTGACTAACGGACTTGACTTTACCGAAAAAAGGCGTATAATTATGGTACATTTGGGGTTACCCACTGATCCCCGCCTCGGCGGGGTGACCAATTATCAAAGTCCGAGCAGTCCTGCTACGGACTTTTTTAATTCCTCAAATTCCTCTCTCGACAAAGTGGATTCACGAACCCAGAGTCGGTTCGCTGAAATAAGGCGAATCTGATTCATCATTACCCACCTGTCCTTATTTCGGATATTCAGATGATGATACCAGCTTCCACTTCGTTCCCGCGTCGTCGTCGGCATGACGATACAGGTATTCCCCGAGAGCTTCCGCAGTATCACGACCGGACGACGGAAGTATTCTCCTTTCCCATAAACCTCCTCTCCGACATTCACGCCAATGGAGCACCACCAGATCTCACCCTCCTTGAAAAGAAGTTTCCTTGATACAACATCAAGTTGTTTCTTTTTCGAATTCCACTCGTCGAAATCTTTTTCCATACGAAAGAATCATTTTTTGGGAAGTTTCTCAAAGACTGGATTCTTCGCTACGCTCAGAATAGCAGAAGAAGGGCGGGAACAGGTATCGGCTGGGATAGCGCAGGAGGCTACACCTTGTAGTATCCCCGATACCAGTCGACGAAGTTCTTGATACCTTCCTCGATGCGGGTGGTCGGCTTCCAGCCGAGCGCACGGAGTTTGGAGATGTCCGCGACGGTCGACGGGACGTCGCCGGGCTGGATCGGAAGCATCCGTTTCTTCGCCTTTTTCCCGACGCACTGCTCGATGACCTCGATGAAGCGCATGAGCGTCTCTTCCTTGTCTCCGCCGATGTTCATGATCGAGTACGGCTGCGGCGTGTCAAGCGCGATGATCGTTCCCGAGACGATATCGTCGATATAGGTGAAATTGCGGGACATTTTTCCCTTGTTGTAGACATCGATCGGCTTCCCCTCGATGGTATTCGTCACGAACTTGTAGAGCGCCATATCCGGGCGCCCCCACGGACCGTAGACGGTGAAGTAGCGCAGACCCGTCGTCGGGAGCTTGTAGATGTGGCTGTAGGTATGTGCGATGAGCTCGTTCGCCCGCTTGGTCGCGGCATAGGGAGAAATCGGAGTATCGACGGTATCGGTCTCGGCGAAGGGTGTTTTCGTGTTGTTGCCGTAGACGGACGAGGAGGAGGCGTAGACGAAGTTCTTCACCTTGTATGTGACCGCCGTCTCGAGAAGCGTGACGAATCCCATCACGTTCACGTCGGCATAGAGCCATGGATCCTCAAGCGAGCTCCGTACACCGGCCATCGCGGCGAGATTGAGCACCTTCGCAGGCTTCTCTTTCCTGAAGACGCGGTCGAGAAATTTCGCATCTCGGATATCACCCTTGTAGAGGGTAAATCGTCCCTTGTAGTCCTTGAGGAATTTCGAAATGCGGTCGCGCTTCAGTTTCGGGTCGTAGTAGTCGTTGAAGTTGTCGATAAGGACGACCTTGTCCCCGCGGTCCATGAGTTTCTTGGCGGTCGCGCTGCCGATGAATCCCGCTCCTCCGGTGATGAGAATCTTCATATCCTTTCGTTCACGCTTATTGTTTATAAAAACAGTTTCTTGACGCGGTTCCAAAAACTAAGATCCCGGTTTTTTTCGGAGAGGATCCGCTCCTGCTCCGAGACGTATGCTTCAAGGTCGGGAAGTTTTCCTTCGAGCTCGAGCCGTGTCTCGGTGACGGGCGACTGCACCGAGATATCCCGAAGCCGTTCGAACTGAAACTTCGCGGTAGCGACTTCGTTTCCGGCCGATAAGACGCTCTCCTCATCCGGACCGAGCAGCCAATACCAGTATTTCGAAGGAGCGCGTTCGTCCACGGCCCGGAAGACTTCACCTACCCGAGTCCTCGTCGCATCGAATTCAGCGATGATCGTCTCTGCCTCTTCCCGTATCTTCGCATCCGCTTCCACCACCCGCTTCGCCTCCTCCTCGGCGGCGAGCCTCGCGGCTTCCTCCTCGGCACTCTTCCCTGCCGCCGCCGGATCCGCAACGACGATCTGCTCCTTCGTCACCTGCTCGACATCCTCGCCGAGCGGGATGTTGCATCGTCCGGCGATCTCTTTTTCCTTGTTTCCGGAGAAGATATTTTTCTCGATAAGCATGGATTTTCCCCAATAAGCGGCGGACGGATTACCTCCGCTCGGGGTCTTGCAGTTTATCCCATAGCTTCCGTTCTTCTTGATCGTGTTCCCCCTGATACGAGTGTCACCGGTTTTCTTATAGTCGGTATAGAATTGGGAAGCGATGCCGCTCGCCGCGTTTCCGGAAATGACATTCTTCTCGATGAGCATATCGCTCTCCCCGAGGATGATCTCGATGCCGGACTCGCCGTTGTCGTAAATCTCGTTCCCTGCGATCACTCCGTCCACATCGTTGCGGATATCGAGTCCCTCCTCATCGTTCCGATACACCGCGGATCCGGCGATATCGAAGTTGTTCCCCTTCTGGATATAGACACCCTTTCCGTTCTTGTAGAGCTTCGATTTTCGGATGACGAGTTCGCCGTTACCCGCGACGATCTCGATGCCGATTTTCGCGGCATCCCGGATGGCGCATCGCTCGATCCGCACTTTGGCATCCTTGACGATGAGGATCGCCGTCGAACCGCCGGATACCGTCAGATCGGAGAAGGAGGTCTTATTCGAGGCCGTGACCGTCCCCTTGATGACCGTCTTGTCGCGATCCTCACCATGAAGCGAAACGGACTCCGGAACGGTGAATCCGCCGGAATATTCCCCGTTCTCGATATGTATCCGATCCCCGCCTTCCGCTTCCTCTATGGCATCGGACAACTTCCGGAAAGGATCGTCCTTGCTCCCGTCTCCGTCATCCTCCGCGCTCCCGTCGACATACAGCGAATACTCCGCGGCCGGAAGCGGCGGCGCAGTGAACAGCGACACGGCGAAGAGGAAACAGCCAAGGAATATTTTTATCATGGGTTTTGAATCAGACATTTCGAAGCCGTTCCGCTTTCCTTGCGATATCGGCATCCTTCACCGCATCAGGATGACGCAGGAATGGATTTCGCTATCTTGCCGATGAGATACTGATAATAGGATTCGTTCTTGGCGTTCATCGTCGCGTATTTCTCAAGCGACTTCGCACGGGCTTTCTCTCCCATTTCTTCGCGCAACGCGGGATCCAGTATGAGTTTTTCGAGTTTGGTTGTCCATTCCGCATCCGTGGCCGCCGTGAAGCCGTCTTCTCCGTCCTCGATCGCTTCCCGGAAAGTACGGGTAGCGGAGGCGACCGTCGGTACGCCGAATATCCCCGCTTCGAAGAATTTGAGTTCCGACTTCGACTCGCAAAAGGGATTGCCAATCTCGAGCGGTGCCAGATTGACGTCGGTCGCAGCGACATTCTCCAGATGTTTTTCGCGCGGCGTATACGGAACCTTTTTCACGCGATCTCCGAATGCATCGAACCGCGCGTCGAGGTCGAGCGGACCATATATGAAAAGCTCCGTCTCGGGATATTTCCCGAGTATCGAAAGCAAGGGTCCGGTGATGGTCGCGAAGTCCTTGTTGTGGGACGCGGACCCGGAGAAGTAGGCGAGGGTAATTTTATCATTTGTCATCCTCGGGCTTGACCCGGGAATCCATGAAGTCTTTTTCTGACTGGATTGCCGCGCTTCGCTCGCAATGACAGAGGCGATCCGCACGTCCGCTTCCGAAAGCTTGTTCGGAACGATAAAGACCTGCTTCCCTCTCTCACGAAGCTTGTCGGCGAGGAACGTCGTCGTGGTCGTCGCCACCTTCACGTACGGGTCGGCGAGAATCTCTCCGCCGACACCATGTTCATAGAGCTTGCGTTCGAGCGGATTCATGACCTTGAAATAATCCATGTGAACGAGGTACGCGGGATCGTACACGAGGTCATCCGTCTCGAAGATGATTTCCTTTCCCTGCTCCTTGATGCGCTCGACGAGTTTCGCGACCGACGGAGTGTAGAGTACGCGATGAAAGACGAATACCGCGAACCGATCCGCATACGACGGAAGGAACGGGTTGTCCTGCACGGTGACAGCGGTTCGAAACCCGCGGAAACGGAGCTCCTCCGCGACATGCTCGCAGCGGTAGCGGGCGCTGTCCCCGACCCCGTTCGTGACAAACAGGATATCCCCGGGATGGACGCGGCGAAACAATGTAAGGAACGCGCCAAATACCCGTTTCCCGCCGGAGAATAATCCCTCCCGCCGTATCGCTGTCCACGCCTTACCGATCTTTACGAGAAACAATTTCATAGATTCCTTCCAATTTTTCACCGGTCTTATCCCAACTGAACGCATGCGCACGGATACCGTTGTCTCCGCCGAGTTTCTCCCAGTCGTCACGGCGCGCGGAAAGTGCGACGATCGCATCCGCGAGCGCTTCGGTGGTATCGTCCGTCGCGAATACTCCCCCGTCGCCGAGGTACTCACGGTTGTTCCGCGTGTCGAAACAGACCACCGGCAGCTCCGCTCCCATGTACTGAAGCATCTTTCCGCTCGCCTGCCCCGTCCCGTCGCGTTTCGGATCGATCGCGATATCGCTCATCCCGAGGATTTCCCCGAGTTCGAAATACGGGAGAGGGCTTATGATCTTGACGCGGGAACGGATTTCCTGTTCCTCGAGGAGCGGTTCAAGCTCGTTGCGGGGAAACCCGGCGACTACGAAAAAAAGGTTTCCGTCACGTGCAAGCGCCGAAGGCATCGCTCCGACGAGCGCTTTGATCCCTTTGTTGGCGATGAAGGCACCGGTATAGACGATAACCGTCGCGTCGGCCGGAATACCGTGCTTCTCGCGGACAAGCAGACGTTTTTCCGCGTCAAGACGATCATGCATCCTGGCACCGTCGAGCGCGACTTCGACGCCGCCGCGTCGCCGGATACGCGATATATCGGCGGCATTGGTCCACGAGCTCGCGACCGCCGCGTCGCCGAGGTTGTCGATAACCCGCTCGATCCGCTCGAAAACCTTCCGGAGGAGTCCGCCTCCGAGATACTCGTGCGAGACCATCTCCTTCGTCAGGCTCCCGTGAAAATCCGCGACGAGTCTCATATTCCTCCAAAAAAGCGCACGCTTCACGATCCATCCGATGAGGACGCCTTCGTGGAGATGTCCATGGATGATATCCGGCTTCCAGGTTCGCGCGAGAAAAAATGTCTTTCGGATGAGCATGAGGTCGAGGATGATCTTCTGCCAGTCCGGTCCCGCTTCGAGTTTCTTGTACCAGAAGAGGAGCCTCCGGATCCGACGCACGTCGATTCCGTTCGCTGTTTCTTCCGGAAGGTCGTTCCCGATATGATAGGTCGCTATCGTGACCTCGTGCCCGCGCCGCCGCAAGGCGAGCGCTTCCTCGAGAATGCGGATATGCGTTCCCCGATCCGCGAAAAACGGTGTCGGGGCGATCATCAGTATTTTCAGGCTTTTCTTGCTCGAAAACATATTCGTATCATCATGTTTTTCGCGTTGGGACGAAATGCGAAACGTAAATATCAAAATGAAAAATAAAGGAGTCCGTCCTTGGCGGACACGATAATTCTTATTTTTGATTTTTCAAATTTCATTTTACAGGAGATCGACAACGGAAATCTCGCAGCTCCCGCCCTCCTTCACGGCTCCCGTGAGCACCTTCCGGACGATAAGATCCTCGACCTTGTCTTCCAGGTAGCGGTTGAGCGACCGGGCGCCGAATTCCGGCTCATACCCGCGGGAGACGATCGTGTCCGCGACACCGTCACCGAACGAGAGCGTGATGTTCTTCTCCTTTTTGATCCTGGCTGCGAGTCCGGCGAGTTTGATCGAGACGACGGATGAAAGTTCCGCAGGCAAAAGCGACGAGAAGAAGATGAGTCCGTCGAAACGGTTCATGAATTCCATCCGGAACGTCCCCTGTTTCGCGATGTCCGCCACGACTTCCTTTTTCGCCTGTTCCGGGGTCGCCCCGTGTCCGAGCAACTCGGCTATGAGGGCGGAGCTCGCGTTCGAAGTGGCGATGATGATGCATTTGCGGAAATTGATCTTCCTGCCGAATCCGTCGGTCACGAATCCCTCGTCGATGATCTGAAGAAAGATATCGAGCGCTTTCGGATACGCCTTTTCGATCTCGTCGAGAAGCAGGACGGAAAACGGGTGCTCCTTCATGATCGCGGTAAGCTGTCCCTCTTCGCCCGAAACGCTCGATCCGATGAGTCGCTCGGCCGCGTCCGGGCCCTGGAACTCGCTCATATCGATCCGCACCATCCGGTCTTCACCGCCGAAATACGCTTCGGCGAGCGCTTTCGCGGTCTCGGTCTTTCCGACACCGGTCGGGCCGAGGAAAAGGAACGAACCGAGCGGACGTTTCGGGTTGCCGAACCCCGCGCGGGCACGGCGCATCGATTCCGCGACCTGTCGAACGGCATCTTCCTGTCCGACGACCCGGGCATGCATGATCTCCTCGAGACGAAGCAGACGATCCTTTTCGTCCTCGCCGAGACTGCCGACCGGGACACCGGTCTTGATCGAGACGAAGGCCTGAACGGTCGCGGGAGTGATGAACGACCCGTCCGGAGACGCCCGGTAATGAAGCAAAGTCTCCTGCGCGAGGTCGAGCGCCTTCTCCGGATACGGAACATCCCATTCGTATTGTCCGGACAGTTCGACGATCGACTGAAGCGCCTTCCAGGTGAAAAGCACGCCGCTCCGCTCTTCGGGCTCGAGTATGTTGAGCAGGATTTCCCGCGTCTCGGTCTCGTCCGGTTCGCGGAGATAGACCGCCTCGAAGAATTTGAGTGCCGGTTCGTCCGTCCGCGCGAGATCGTGATACTTCCCCGCTCCGATGAGTCCGATGACCCGGAAGGTGGGTAAGGCGAGAAATTCCGAAAAGAGCGGCGCGAGGTTCGGATGATTCGGATCACCGCCGAGAAACGTATCGATATGGTCGATGACCAGGACGACGTTCCCCGCATAGGCCGCCTGCATGAACAGCACCCGGAGCGCGTTTTCGACATCATCGTCGCGGTTCATGGCATCGCCGACCGCGGTTCCGAGATCGAAGACGAGGAAACGGAGATGCTCGTATGCGGGCAGATCCCCCTCGCGGATCTTCCGTGCGAGCGAATGAACAAACGTCTTCTTTCCGATACCGGCATCGCCGACGAGCAGGACACTGTTCTGCTGGGGACGCGCCATGACAAGCGTCGTCACACGGAATTCATCCTCGCGACCGAAAAGGTGTAGGCGGGAATATTCGGAGGAATCGGACTTCGAAAGATCCGTGCAGTATCGGTCGAGCTTCACGGTATAGCCATACCTCCAACCGCGACCGATCGGGACGGACTTGCGAAGATTTTCCCACAGGAACGGCTTGCCGCGCCGGGCACGGCGTTCCGCCGCCGCCGCTTCATGCGCGACGATACCATCGAATGTCTCCTTGGGGATATTCAGCTCCGAAAGCCGCTTCGTGAAGGCATCGTCACTTTCCCAGTCCGCCCGGCGGAAATCCTTCTTCCGGATTCCCAGGCGACCGAGCACGCGAGGAAAATACGCCATACCGAAAAGATCGCCACGGTTTTCCGGAAGAAACGACGCCGGCAGCCGTGAGACGTATGAGAGAAGCGACAGTGCCGTACCGATGCCGGAAACGAGCAGCACGATCTGCTCCGCACGCCAAAGATCCCCACGGACCGAAAGCTGGAAGAGGAGAAACAGGAACACCGGCACCGAGAGGAACCAGACGATCACGAACGCGGCGCCCACGACAATCGTGATTCCGAGAACGACCGCGCCCACGACTATGACGATCGACCGGACGATCGCCCCCATCATCCGCGAAAAAGCGTTCATGAGCAGGCGATTGACCGTCGCAAGCGGCTGGAAACCGATCCAGGTCTTCGGTGTCACGTCGCGTTTCCACGGAGAAACGAGCGTCATAAGCAGCTCCCCGACACCGAAAATACGCAGGAATGCACGGAAGATATTGAGCCACGCCGAAAGCGCCGAAGCGAATCCTTTCGCGTAGTGCCAGAAGAAATAGGAGATCGGGAAAAACATGCTTCCATTCTACCTTTCGGAACCCCCTTTTGCAAATTGAAAAAAGCTGCCGTCTCCGCTATACTCCCTACATGGAACACGACGACCAACGACTCATGCAGGCCGCGCGATTCTCGTTTTTCGCGTTCGGCTTCCTCCTTTTCTGGTGGTCCACCTATTTCCTCGCGGTCGCGGGGTTCTTTTCTCCGCGCCTGCTCATGCTGTTCGCCGTCATCATGGGTGTGGGTGCGTTCATGTCCGCACGAAAATGGATCACGAAAGAAAACCTGTCCGCGAAGATCGTTCTCGTTCTCGCTATCCTGTATTCCGTTTCTCTCATGTATTTCGCCGAACCGACGGTCTTCTCCGGGCGCGATCAGGGGTCCATCAGCGAGGCGGCCTTCGAGCTTGTCCGAACCGGATCACTTTCGTTCTCGCATCCGGCAAGCGGAACGTTTTCCGCCATCTATGGCAAGGGACAGGCGTTACACTTCCCGGGATTCTTCTATGCCGAAGACGGGTCGCTTCTGACCCAGTTTCCGCTCGGCTACACGTCATGGCTCGCCGCGTTCACGGCGTTTTTCGGAATAGACGGCTTTCGTGTCGGCAACGGCATCCTCCTTTCGCTCTCCATCCTCTCGATATTCATCCTCGTCCGCACCCTCACGGGCGAACGGTACGCGATAGGCGCCACGGCGATTTTCGCCGCATCATTCCTCCCTTCCTGGTTCGTAAAATTCACGCTCACCGAAAACGCCGCGCTCTTCCTCTTCCTCTTCCTCTCGCTCAACCTCATCCTTTTTCTCCGCGAGAACCGCGCGAGTTTTTTTCTCGGCGCGTATTTCTCGGCGCTTTTGCTCGCCGTCACCCGCATCGAAGGTATCTGGGCGCTCGGCATCGCGCTCGGCATCCTCTTCCTCTCGCGACAGGGACGCGAATTCGTCGCGCCACGGAAAACGTTCTTCCGAACCGCTCCTCTTCTCTTCGCTCTTACGGTGCTCCTCATCAACTTCTCCGCGAATCTCCCCTTCTACACCGTAATGGCGAAGGCTCTCCTCAAAAACCTCTCCTCGCTCTCCGGAACCGACATGGCCGCACTCGGGGATAGCGCCGGAACCTCGTTCGCGCTCTGGAAACTCTTCGCTACCTACGGACTCCTGCCGATTTTCGTTCTCGGATTCGCCGGCATCGTTTTCCTGCTCCGGAAAAGACGCTTCGTGCCGCTCATCCCGGCGCTCCTCGCGCTCCCGACCTTCCTCTATTTCGTCGATCCGAACATCACGCACGACCATCCGTGGATGCTCCGCCGCTTCCTTCCGTTCGCGTTTCCCGCACTTCTTCTTTCGGGGACGTTCGCGCTCTTTGTACTCACCGAAAAACGCGCTCGGATCGGAAACGTAACCGCGATCGGCATCTGTCTCTTCGTCCTCCTACTCGCGATTCCGACATCGGTCCGGGTGTTCCCCTTCGCGGACAACCGCGGATTCCTCGGGACGACCGCCGAAATAGCACCGCTCGTGGGCGCTCACGACCTGCTCCTCATGGATCGCGATACGACCGGGGATCATTTCTCCATTCCCTCCGGTCCGCTCCGGTTCCTCCATGGAAAAAATGCCGCCTATTTCTTCAATCCGGAAGATTATGCGAAAATGGCAAAGGACGGATACGAACATATCTATCTGCTGACACCGCTCGGATCTTTCGAGAAATGGGAAGGAATGCCCGTCTCGTTCGAATTCGTCTCCGCGTTCACGTTTTCGACCGAACAGTTGGAAACGCTTCCGCTTCGAAACATCGGCTTCCCTTCAATAAGGCACATGGAACAGGATGCCGTCCTCTTTGAGTTAAAAAGTCCGTAAAGTCGAAAGAAAATCCCATGAGTATACAAACGTTCGAAGACATCGAGGCATGGAAGAAGTCAAGAATTCTCGTCTCGGACATATACGGTATTTTTTCGCAGATGAAAGACTACGGATTCCGCGATCAGATTCAGAGAGCAGCTGTCTCCGTCATGAACAATATCGCCGAAGGATTCGAACGTAAGAGTGATAAGGAATTGAAAAATTTTCTTTTCATAGCAAAAGGCTCCAGCGGCGAAGTCCGATCCATGCTGTATATAGCACTCGACCTCGGATACATAAATCAAAGAAAGTTTGATACTCTGTATGGGCAATCCGTTGAAATATCAAGAATGCTCTCCGGGTTTATAAAAAGACTTGCTTAAAGTTTCCTCTTGATGGGCTTGATAAACTTTATAGACTTTATGAACTTAATGGACTCTCCTTTATGATCCTCTTCGACCCGATTCCGATTGTCCCGAAACCGCTCCGTAACCGGTTCCGTGTTCTCCGCACAGCGCTCATCCTCGTTTTCATCGGGGCGGGAACGGTTTTCGGCTACCGGATGATATTCCCTTCGCAGCACTTCCTCTTTTCATTCGAGAATCCGAATGCCTCGTCGAACAGCCTCGAGATACCGAAAACGCGCGACGGAACCGAGGCAAGGAAAGGAAACTTCCCGAAGGATTCGACGTTCGTCACATACGCCGGAACAGTCGGAATGTTTTCATCGATCCGCGTCGAACTGACGCTCGAGAAAGACTCGCCGCGGCCGGATCGGAATCCCGAAATTTCCGTCCGGAAATCCTACCGTTCGTTTTTCTATCCCGAGGGAGAGCCGATCGTCGCCGCCACGAAAGATCGCGGATTCGTCGTGGACAAGACGGCATACTTCTTTTCGGATGGCACGCTCCGACCCTTCCTCTCGGATCGAGCGGCTCTCTCGTGGTTTCCGAAGGAGGATATCCTTCCCGCAAACGAAGATCTCCTCAGGATATTCCCACCCAAAGAAGACCTCGAGGGGTTCCGTCCGGGCACGCTTCTTTCCGATATGGAAGGCGTCTACGCGATCGACGGGTCGGGTCGGGCCCGACCAATCGGCAGCACCGCCATATTCGAATCGCTCGGGTTCGATTGGGATAGTGTGGTTCCGGCGGACGAGGAAGAGATACGCTTTCACGAACGCGGGAAAATAATGCTCTTCGATGCTCCACAGCCGGACGGAACCTTTTTTTCCGACACGAAGACGAAGCGGTACTTCCTCATCGAAAACGGGAAAAGACGACCGATTGTCCATGACGATTCCCTCGCGTCGCTCCACGCGGTTTCGAAGCCGATCGCGGCTTCCGAAGATGCCCTGGATCGATATGCCTCCTGCACACTCAGACGCACCGTGTTTTCGCTCCGCCGAACCTACTTCTGCGATATGCCGATTGAAACGCTCCGGGATCTTCCCGGCGGAAGTTTCGAGATATCCGTTTCCGTTCCGGAAACGATCCGCGCGGCGACGCTTCAGGCGACATTCAGCACAAGTCCGAACCGCACGAATTTCTCCCTGTTCGCGAATCAGATCCGGGAACGTTTCAAGACGGTGTATGGAGACAGGTAAATGATACGTGACCAGCGATAAAAAACCCGCTATGAGAAAATCCTCCCTACGGAAAATCCGCGAAAAGATCACGGCTTTCTCGCATCCGTATCTGCCTGTCATCTATGCGCTCCTGCTCGAAGCGGTCGAGTTTTCGCTCTTCGCGTTCGCGCTCGTCCTCACCGCGGAAGCGATCCTTCCGGGAATCGTCACCTTCCGGATGAACCTCGCGAAGCCGCTCATCGTCATCATCCTCATGATCGCCCTGGCCGGCTTTCTCGGGAGACACCTCGGCGCGTCGTTCCCTCTCTCGCCCGACAAGAAGAACCCGCTCGCCTGGATCGGGATAACCTGGTTCGCATTCCTCCTCACGCTCGCGTCGATCGGCTTTCCATCCTGGGTCGTGCCGATCATCATCGGCGGTATCTTCGGTATCGCCTATCTCTTCTGGAAGATCTTCTTCCGAAGAGATTGAAACCGAGAAACAAGGAAAAAACGGCATCCTTTCGCAGGATACCGTTTTCACGTGATTCTTAAATAAACATCCTCTTGTTTCTTGTTCCCCGTTCCCTGAACATCATTCCCGGATATACGAAAGTGTCTCTTCTGCACATCGATCCCAGGAGAAAAGTTTCACACGCTCCCTTCCGCGCGCACGGAGCAGATCACGGAGATCCGCATCCTCCCACAACATGAGAAGTTTTTTCGCGATATCGCCGTCGATATGCGGATCGGCATAGAGCGCCGCATCCCCACCCACTTCCGGAAGCGATGAGATGCTCCCGGATAAGACCGGCGTGCCGGCGGCGAACGCCTCGAGAAGCGGTAACCCGAACCCCTCATAGAGCGACGGGAACGCGAACAGGCGTGCGCCCTGATACCAGGCCGGCAGCTCGGAGAACGGCGCCTTGCCCGTCCGGATGATGTCTTCGGCGTTCGGACTCCGTTCCATCCGGGCGACGATCGCATCCGAGAGCCACGCCTTCTCACCGACGATGACGAGTTTCATTTCCGGGTGTCGCCGCTTCGCCGCCTCGAAAGCCGACACGAGCCGGACCAGGTTCTTGCGCGGTTGGATCGCCCCGACATAGAGCACATAGCTTTCGCGCTCGAGTCCGTACTTCGAAAGCACCTCCGCCATCTCGCCGTCTCCGACGACGCGGGAATAGGTGTCCGCGTTCACGCCGTGATGGATCACCCGTATCCGCGAGCTCGGGATATCGGGGAAGAATTTTATGAGATCGAGCTTCGTCGCCTCGGACACCGCGATGATCTTCCCCGCCTTGCGGACCATCACGCCGAGGAGGAGGTTGAGTTTCGCGCGTGCGGCAACCGGAAAGGTCTTCGGGAAATACCGGAAGGCGAGGTCGTGCACCGTCGCGATAATCTCCGTCCCCTGCGGCGTCGCGACCGGCACCGCCTGAAGCGGTATAAACACCTTCTCCGGACGAAGTTCGAAGAGCCGTTTCGCGAATCCCGTCTGCATCCAGAGCCGCTCCCCCGGAATCGTCTCGAAAGAATAGTTCGGAAATTCGGGCGGTGCGAGCTCGGGATTGAATGTCCCCTTATGACAGATCGTGAACCGTTCATCGGTCGCGATCGTCCCGAACCGCCGCAGAAGCTCCCGCAAATAGACGCGGGTTCCGTCCACCCGCGCCGCATCGAGATCCGCCGCCTGTATCACGATATTCATGCATCCATTATATACGGAAACGGTCTATACGGAAAACCGAACCCGGTGTATAATCGAACCGAAAGGACAAAAAGAAAAACTATGCCACTACCGATCGAGGATCTCCGGCAGATGTTCGCCGGACAAGGAAGAATCATGACGGCGGAAGAATTCGCCGCAGCCGAGAAAAAAGCCGCAGATGCCGGCGTTCCGCTGGAAAAGGTCATCGCTGAAGAACATCTCGTTTCACGGCAATACTTTCTCGATCTCCTCTCGGAGCATTTCGGGATTCCCGCGATCGACCTCAAGATGAGCGCGATCGACAAATCGACCCTCGCGCTTCTCCCGGAGAAATTCGTCGCTGAACACCTCTCGCTCCCCTTCGCGATCGAGGAGGGGCAGCTCTGCGTCGGATTCGCCGATCCGAGAAACGCCGGAACGGTGACCGAGATAGAACGGATGACGAACATGCCCGTAAAATCGTTCGTCGCGCTCGAGAACGCCATCCGACGGGGGCTCATCCTGTATCAGGGAACGACGCAGGACATCGTCGGACGCGCCCTCTCGAACTTCCAGATCTACACCGATGACAGCGAGGCGGATCTCAAATACAACGAACAGTCCGGGGTCGGTCTTTTCGAATCGCTCCTCGATCTCGCGCAGACGTTCGAGGTCTCGGACATCCACCTCGAACCGTATGAGACCGACTTCGTCGTCCGGTTCCGCATCGACGGATTCCTCCGGGAAATCGCGGTGCTTCCGATTTCCGTCTATCAACGCTTCATATCCTATCTCAAGGTACTGGCTTCGCTCGAACTCGACGAACGCCGGACACCGCAGGAAGGCCGCATCCGCATCAAGAAGGACGAGCAGCCGATTGACCTCCGTATCTCGCTCGCTCCGACCATGTGGGGAGAAAAAGCCGTCTTGCGCGTGCTCCTCAAGGATAATGTCATCCTCAATCTCGCACATATCGGACTGCTCGAACAGGACTACGCCCTCATCCAGGAATATATCGCGAAACCGTTCGGGATGATCCTCATCACGGGGCCGACCGGTTCAGGAAAGACCACGACCCTCTACACGTTCCTCCAGGAAATCGGCTCGAAGAGCGCGAGCGTCCTCAACATCAGCACTATCGAGGACCCGATCGAATACACCATGCCCCGCATCACCCAGATGCAGATCAACCCCGGAGTCGAATTCACCTTCCCCGCGGGACTCCGCGCCATCCTTCGCCAGGATCCGGATATCGTCATGGTCGGCGAGATCCGCGACGGGGAAACCGCATCGACCGCCGTACGTGCATCCCTCACTGGACGGCCGCTCTTTTCCTCGCTCCACACGAACAACGCCATCGGAACCATACCGCGGCTTCTCGACATGGGTGTCGAACCGTATCTCGTCGCATCCACCCTCCGACTCGTCATCGCACAACGCCTCGTCCGGAAGCTCTGCCCGCACTGTCGGGAACAGTATTATCCGGAAGGGAAGGCTCTCGAGAACATGCGGAGTTTCACCGACGAGACCTACGCCATCCGCGTTCTCAAAGACTACGGCATCATCCCGGAGCAGATCTCATCGTTCGGCGAGATACCGCTCTTCAAAGAGAAGGGCTGTTCGCGTTGCGATTTCACGGGATACTCCGGTCGGGTCGGCATCTTCGAAGTGCTCGAAATGAACGACCGGGTCCGCCAGGCGACCACGACCGGGAAAGATGACGCCGCTTTCAAGAAAATCCTCGAAGACGACGGGTTCAAGACGCTCGGCATCGACGGCCTCGCGAAAGCGATCCTCGGCACGACGAACATCGACGAGGTGTTCCGGGTGACGTGGTGATCGGATGATAATAGAGGAAACAGGTCAGTCCCTGATTACCGTTCCTTGGAACGGTTTTTCGTCGAGATAGGCTCCCAGGTTCGGGAGGTCGGTTCCCGCGAGGATGGCCACTTCCATGCCTTCCTGCTCGGCGAGTCGCGCCGCGATCGGGTCGAAGGGCGTGTTGAGCCCCGGGCTCCACTCCTCCCCGACGAGTCCGCGGAATTCCTTCCAGGTCATCGCATCGAAGCGCTTCGCGTCCGGATGCTCCTTCGGATCCTTGTCGTAGACGTAGCTGATGTTCGAAAGATTCGCAATCTTGGTCGCGTCGAGATATTTCCCCAGAAGCACCGCGTCATAGTCGGTCGAATGTCCGGGACGCCATCCGGCAGCCACAAGGATCGGCTCTTTCGCGAGATAGAAATCGTCGAGGTCGTGCGGGTTCGTGTTGATCCGTGGATATGCGTGGTCGCGGAAGATCGTCCGCACGAGATGCGCGTTGAGACGCGTCGAATGGATGCCGAGCCAATCACGATCCTCGTCCGAAACCGGCGCGACGAGGCTCGCCGCGTCGATATAGGAACGTGCGGTACGACCGCCGCCCGTCACGAGAATGAATGTCCGCCCTTTCGCGACCTCGCCGTCGATGAGTTCCTTGAAACCCTTGAGAAACTTCCAATCGATGCCGTCCGGCACGATGAGCGATCCCCCGAGCGAGATGATGATGCGTCCTTTTTTCATGATGGAAATATTTATTTGAAATACCCGACGAGCTTTTCGAACTTCACCATCTCGACATCGTCGCCCGTCCGCTTCTTCACTTCCGCTTCGCCGGTCTCGAGCGATTTCCTTCCGACGACGACGCGGTACGGGATACCGAGCAGATCGCTCTCCGCGAACTTCTCGCCGGCGCGCATATCGCGGTCATCATACAGGACATCGATGCCTGCATCCGAAAGCATCCGATAGATTTCCTCCGTCTTTTCGTCCGCACCGAGCGAGAGCAGATGGACACGGAACGGCGCCACCGCTTCCGGCCAGACGATCCCCTTGTCATCGGAAAGCAGTTCGACGATCGTCCCCATGAGCCGCCCCGGACCGATGCCGTACGACCCCATCACGACCGGTTTCATGACACCCGCTTCGTCCTTGAACATCAGATTGAGCGGTTCGGAAAACCGGACCCCTAGCTTGAAGATGTTTCCGACCTCGATGGATTTCCGCTCCACGAGCACAGACTTTTCGAGACCGAGATCGGCGATCACCTCGTCGGTATACACTTCCTTGTTGACCGCGATATTCTTTTCCTCATCGACATAGATGATATCCTCGCCCGCGTCGCAGACCGTCTGATACTCGTGACTGTACTTCGCGAACACTCCGCCGGACGCGAAGGTCTTGTATGTCCGCTCACCGATACCGACCCGTTCGAAGATGCGCGAATACGCCGCGGCGGCTTCCTCGTAAAACGCATCGAGCTCTTCCTGCGAACGCGAGAACGAGTAGAGATCCTTCATGACGAACTCGCGTCCGCGCATGATGCCGGATTTCGCGCGCGTCTCGTTTCTGAACTTCGTCTGGAACTGGTAGGCGTATTTCGGAAGGTCGCGGTACGACTGGATGAACGGTCGAATCATGTTCGTCATCGGCTCCTCATGCGTAAAACCAAGACTGAGCTCGGATCCGTTCTTGAGTTTCGTCTTGAACCAATTGTCGACCTTGCCATCATCCCACCGGTCGGTCGTCTTCCAGATTTCCGGATTCTGAAGCGCGGTCATCGATATTTCCTGTCCGCCGATCGCGTTCATCTCCTCGCGGATGATGCCGACGATCTTCTCGAACGCACGGAGACCGAGAGGCAGATACGCATAGACACCCGCCATCTCCTTGTGGACATATCCGGCGCGGATGAGAAGCTGGGCGTTTCTGCTTTCCTCGTCCTTGGGTGCCTCACGGCGCGTCTTCGTGAACAGATGTGACTGGCGCATATTTTCTTCGGTTATCGCTAAAATCCTTTTCATAGTATCCGATTTCCTGCTTCCTGGCAAAGAAAAAACGGGAAGGAGCACTCCTTCCCGTCACGTGTGCTTGAGAGAAACTTCGAAGCCCGCCCGTCTGAATGCCGCAGACAGCCGACATATCAGACGTCGTCCCTTGACGGCAACAGGAACATCGAAAAATATTGGCATCCCATGTTCCCCGAAACAGCGCTTCTTGCACCAGCGCCGAAGAAATTCATCCAAAATACGGATGATCTCCTTCTCGTTTCCGCCGTTTTTTGATACGACGGACCCGGAAGCGTGATCGCCATACTTCCGGTACAATATAGTAACATGGCTCATGGAGCCTCCTTTTTTAAAAAAACTTCGACCAAGTATTATATCATGTAATGATATTTCCGTCAATACCGCTACTCCAGTGTTACAGATACCAGGATTTCTTTACCGGAACGGACGACCGTAAGTTCAGCCATATCGCCTTTCCGGAACCGTCCGAGCGCGACCGAAAGCGGGTTGTCGAGATTCACTTCCCGGCCGCCGACCATCGTGATCACGTCCCCGACCCGGAGGCCAGCCTCTTCGGCGGACGAGCCGGAAAGCACGGCGAGTCCGGTCCTGCCGGACGGCGAATAGATGAGCGCGCCACGGTCACGGGCCTCGGCGCCGGAACCGAACGCGGATGCCTTCGTGAGTGTCAGATAATATGCGCCGAGAGACGGCCGCTTGTCGAGCGCACCTTCGGTCGCAAGCCGGAGCGCATCACGGACGGTGTTCGACGGCAGGAGAAAAGAGGTCTCCTTCCCGTCGATCGTCTGATTTCCGAACAGACCGACCATCTCGCTCCGGAAATTCACCGCCGGACCGCCGACATACTCCCCCGCATTCGCGAGATCCATCTCGAGGACGCCTTCCCACTTCTCGGTCGAGGCTACGGTCTTTCCGGAAAGATTGAAGGTTTTGTTCCGATGGGAAAGCACGCCGATGGAGAATCGGTTCTGATATTCCTCGAAGGAATTCCCGATCGCGACAAGCTTGGTTCCCGGGCGGGAGTCATCGGAATCCGCGAGCGCGATGGCGGGAAAATTTCCTCCGTCGATACGGAAAAATGAAAGATCCGTAAGCGGGTCCTCGCCGATGAGCTTCGCTTCATGGCTTGTCCCGTCGAAAAGAAGCGCCCTATAAATAAGGACTTCTTTCGCGGGACGGAAATCAGCGAACGGGTTTCCATATGTCACGATCAATCCATCGTTCGTAAGAAGCACGCCCGTCCGACTTTTCCCCGGCTGAAACAGCGCCGCGGTTTCTTTTCCGGCTTCCGAAGCGATGATATTCACGACCGCGGTCGACGGTTGGGAAACAATCGCATCGACGGAAGCATCCTCGCGAACGACCAACTGTTCGGTCTTTTCGATGACCGTCACGTTCCCGGCGATATTTTGAAACATCGGCACGCGGGAAAGCGACGGGAATGATGCCAAAAGTGAGGGCACGATACGCTCGCGCACGAACAATCCGCCGACACCGCCGATCAGAAAGACGAATATCACGATAAGCCCGATCCGAAGCGTTTTTTTGACGAATTCCATAGAAAAAAAGAAAAAATCCTCCAAGAGAGGGATACCATATTTCGACATTTAAGACAAGGATCCGAAGTTTTTCCGGCCGTCATGCGCGGATATCCCACGGGGATGTCCCGACAAGCAGGCCGACGAGCGCAAGCACGCTGATGAGATATACGATCGTCCTTTTCCGTGAAAGCGTCCCCGAAAAAAGCGACCCCGCCATATCCCAGAGAATGAAGAAGAATCCGAGCGCGGCGGAACCCGCGGTCAGATATCCGAACGGCCAGAAGGAAAGCATCCATGATATCTCCCCCATACCGAAGGCGATCACCGACGAATACAGCGCGACCCTGGTCCGATGCTTCGGGAGAATCGGGAAAAGCGTCTGATAGGCGGCACCGAACGAGCCGATCGCGAAGACGGCGACCAATGATGCGAGTGGTACGGAAAAATTGAGGTAAAACCCGTACGCCGCGGCATAAAAGAAGAAGAGTGAAGCGAGTCCGGCTATCGAGAGAAACGATCTCGCCGTCCGGTCCGTCGGAGCGAAGCGAAGCCGATAGAGCGCGAGGAACGCGACATAGAACATCAGGGCGGCGAGAAGCGAGAACGCGAATTTTTCTCCGGGGGCGTCGATAAGTGAAAGGAGTGACGGTGCGGAAAACGACAGGAGAAGCGGCACGAAGCTGTTTCGGAGACGTTTCGTGATGCGCTTCGCGGAGACAAGTGAAATGACGGACAACGCACCGATCGAGAACAGATATCCGCTCCAGAACGGGATACTGTCGTCGGACGCGACCGACCACATTCCGAAGAAGAACGCGACCGACCAGAAGAATATGGAGAAATGGAACAGCATGGGCGCAGAGGAAATATATACCGCTTCGAGCTTACCAGTTCGGAGAATTCCTTTCAAGCGATACGAAAGGGCGGTCATGAGATTTTCTCACGCCGCCCGAAAATACCGATCATCATTCCGCATAACGCCTCCGACCGGGAATCAGGAAACCGCGCAGGCTCTTTCCGGGATCGCTGAAGACATACCGGAATGTCTGTCGCCACAGAGTCTTCCCACCGGACACGCAGGAGACGTCGAGCAGAAAGTCCCTGGGTATCATCCTGTCGATATCCCGCACGGCCACGCGTCCGATCTCGATACTCGTCCCGTGAAGCTCCCGATACCGGTCGGAAAGGACTTTTCTGGCTCTGTTCCGGAATATCCGCTTGAAACGCGTCACGGAAAAATGTCCATTTCCGAGATACATGCCCAACACGTCACCGGTAGGGAATACCACCGGAATCGATTCCTTCATCATGACACTCTCCTCAGGTAAAGGGACTGCCCGAACTCTATGACTTCTTCGGCGATACGTCAATATCCCATCATCCGAACACGATTTTTCCTTTCTTCACGTCGACAACGATCGGTTTCCCGGGAACCGCCTTCCCTTCGATGATTTCGAGCGCAAGCGGATCGAGTATCTCGTTTTGGATGACACGCTTCAAAGGTCGCGCACCATAGAACGGGTCGAACCCCCGTTTCGCGAGCTCTTCCCGGAGCGCTTCGGAAAACTCCACGGAAATCTCCTTCACTGAGAGCCGTTCCGAAACGAGCGCGAGTTGGATATCGACGATCCTGCGGATCATATCCCGCCCGAGCGGATGGAAGATGACGATCTCGTCGATGCGGTTCAAAAATTCGGGCCGGAACGATTCCTTGAGACTCGCCATCACCTTGGTCCGCATCTCGTCTTCCCGAAGTTCCTCTCCTTTCCGTTTCGTCGCCCGGAACCCGAGATCGTCCGCTCTGGCGAGAACGTCCGAACCGACGTTCGATGTCATGATGATGACCGTGTTCTTGAACGATACCGTCCGCCCCTTCGCGTCGGTGAGCCGGCCATCGTCGAGGATCTGCAGAAGTATGTTCGAAACATCCCTGTGCGCCTTCTCGATCTCGTCGAACAGGATGACCGCGTACGGGCGGCGACGGATCTTTTCCGTAAGCTGTCCCCCTTCATCGTATCCGACATACCCCGGCGGCGATCCGATGAGCTTCGCAGTCGAATGCGATTCCATGAATTCGCTCATGTCCACCCGGACGAGCGAACGCTCGTCGTCGAACAGGAACGCAGCGAGCGCCTTCGCGAGTTCGGTCTTCCCGACGCCGGTCGATCCGAGGAAGATGAACGAGCCGATCGGACGGCCCTCCTCCCCGAGACCCGCGCGGCTCCGACGGATCGCGTTCGACACTGCCCGGATCGCATCGGACTGGCCGACGACCCGCTTGCCGAGCTCATCTTCCATCGCGATGAGCTTTCCGGACTCACGCTCGAGCATCTTCGAGACGGGGACGCCGGTCCACTTCGAGACGACTGCCGCGATATCCTCCTCCGTGATCTCCTCGTGCAGGATGGATCCCTGTTTCTGGAGCTTCGCGAGCTTCTTTCCTTCGGTCGAGAGCAGTTTCTCGGTCTCCGGGATACGTCCATATCGGATTTCGGCGACCAGGTCAAGTTTTCCCTCGCGCTCGGCGGCGTCCGCCTGACCGCGGAGCCGGTCGATCTCCTCCTTGTGCTTCCGGAGTCCCTGGATCAGGTCCCGCTCCCCTTTCCATTGGACGGAAAGCTTCCCCGATTTCTCACGAAGTTCGGCGAGTTCGCGATCGATCTCCCCGGCTTTTTTCTTCGATTTCACGTCATCGTCCTTCTCGAGCGCGCGTTTCTCGATCTCCATCCGCCGTATGCTCCGCTCGAGCGCATCGAGTTCCGTCGGCATGGAGTCGATCTCCATCTTCCGCAGGGACGCCGCCTCATCGACGAGGTCGATCGCCTTGTCCGGCAAAAACCGCTCGGTGATGTACCGCTTCGAAAGCTTCACTGCGGCGGAAAGCGCGTCGTCCTCGATGCGCACGCCGTGATGCAATTCGTATTTCTCCTTGATGCCGCGAAGAATCGCGAGCGCGTCGTCCTCGGACGGCTCGGAGACATACACCGGCTGGAACCGCCGCTCGAACGCTGCGTCCTTCTCGATGTATTTCTGATATTCCCGGGTCGTCGTCGCGCCGATGGTACGGAGCTTCCCCCGGGCCAAGGCGGGCTTGAGCATGTTCGACGCATCGAGCGCGCCCTCGGTCGCCCCGGCGCCGACGAGCGTATGGATCTCGTCGATGAAGAGGATGAAACGATCCGCGGACGACTCCACTTCCTTCAGGATCGCCTTGAGCCGCTCCTCGAACTCCCCGCGGAACTTCGCCCCCGCGAGGAGCGCTCCGAGGTCGAGCGAGATGATTTCCTTCCCTTTGAGCGTCTCCGGCACGTCGCCTGAGACGATCCTCTGAGCGAGCCCCTCCGCGATGGCGGTCTTTCCCGTCCCCGCCTCGCCGATGAGTACCGGGTTGTTTTTCGTCCGCCGCGAAAGGACCTGCATCACCCGACGGATCTCCTCGTCGCGACCGATGACCGGGTCGAGCTTCTCTTCGCGGGCGAGCTTCGTGAGATTGAGCGTATACTTTTCGAGTGCCTGGTACGATGCCTCGGGCGTATCGCTCTCGACCCGCGCGGATCCGCGAAGCTTCGAGAGCGCCTTGAGAACGGCATCATACGTCGCTCCCACCTTCCCGAGAGCGTCCTTCATCGATCCCGCCTCGGAGAGGAACGCGAGGAGGAGATGTTCGGTCGAGACGAACCGATCGCCCATCTTCGCCATCTCCTTTTCCGCGGCCTCGAGGATCTTCGCGGTCGACGGCGCGACGAACGTCTGTCCCGGTGCTCCGGCGGAACCTTTGGGCAAGACGTCGATCGCGCCGAGCACCCCTCCTTTCAGGTGTTCAATGTCCGCATCGATCGCCGCGAGCACGGACGGCACGATGGAATCCTCCTGGATGAGAAGCGCGTAGAGAAGATGCTCCGGACGGATTTCCGGGTTCCCCCGCGACATCGCGTTCTCCTGCGCCCGCCGCAGGGCTTCCTGGCTTTTCTGCGTGAAGATATTGATATTCATACAAATGAGTTTATAAAGTTTTTCAAGTTTATAAAGTTCATAAAGCCCGCAAAGACAAGAGGTCTGTCTCAAACTTTACGAACCTGATGGACTTTAAGAACTTGACTGACTCGCTTGTCTTCAAGTTATCATAAAATGAAAAAGTTGGCAATCTCATGTTGAGAGTGCCAGAAAAAAATTGACAGTTTCCCCTTGGAATGGCACCATTTCGTCGTCTTCGCCCCTTCACAAGGAGAAAATCGATGCGAACGGAAAGAGATTTCGTACGACATGAAAAATTCGCTCTCATCCAGAAAATCTCGCAGATGCTCCGCGAGGCACCACACCCCGTCCACCGCGCCTGGCAGGAAGGCTGGACCGATATCGCGTGTTATCCGGACGGATACACGACCGGCGATGACACGCGGCGTCCTTCCGGATGGTATGGACACCGACCAGTCACCTGGATTCTGGCAGGGTTCCGGCTGGATAGCACGCAATGGAATTTCATCTGCGATCCCGATGGGCGGAATCCTTATTTTTCCCGGACTTTCGCCGACCCGATCACCAAGATCGAGACCATCGGGTAATGGAACCATCGCTTTCGCCGATCCGAACCCTGGGTCGGCTTTTTCTTTTTCTCATTTGTTACAAAAAAAGAGTTACGTAACCGGTTACGTAACTCGACAAGATACGGATCAAGCGAAAGAGAGCTACCGAAGCACGAACCAGAAGAAATCGATATCCTTGTCGGAGACATCTCCGTCCACTTTCACCGTGAAGCTCTCGCCCTCCTCGATATCATCGACATAAAGGGATTTCCCGTGTGGGGAACCCTTGATCGTGATGAATATCTTGGCGTCTTCGTTGGCATACTCCGTATCGATGACGGTCCTGTCGTCCCCCGCCTTGAGCGTCCCGGATCCGGAAGATTCCTCCCCCGCGGCGATAGCGGCGCCCGCGACGATGCCTCCGGCAGTGATACCGTCTTCCGCCTCCACGTCCTCGGCACGGATCGTCCCCTGTGCTTCGATATTCCGGATCAGGAGGTCTCCTGACGGAATCGTGAGGTTCCCGTCGATATCAAGCAAAAGCACGTTCCCCAGGTCGAGTGCGGAATAGAAATCCATGAGTGCGGAAATTTGCGTGTCTCGGGACGTCACGCCGTTCTCGAGTACGACGATCCGATCTTCGAGGCTTTCCTCTGTGCTCGCCATCTTTGCGTCGAGGCCTTCGATCTTTTCGGTAAGCTCGTCAATATCCTTTCCGGAGTCCGACAGACTCGCACTCACGGAAAGGAGATTCTCATCGACGGATGCCCGGAACGCACCAAGGGTCGTCGCATATTCGTCGGTCCGAAGCGAGAGCGAATCGATCCGGTTCTCTCCGGAGAACAGACGATCACCGTTCTCGTACACGTATCCGCCGCCGAGAATCCGATCGAGATCCTTAGTAAGGAGCTCCATGCTCACCTCGAGCGTCTTCCCCATTCTCGTGTTCGTGGAGTTGTAGTGCCACAACCCCATATCATCATGCGGGGAGATCTGCGTCGCGTTTCCCGCCGCGTCGTAGACATACATCTCCCCTCCGGTAGCATAGAGGAGCGCGGCGTTCGTAAGGGTCGTGGTCGGGTTGGTCGTGGCATTGCCGAGCGCGAGCACGCCGGAACCGGAGCCGAATTGATTCGTCGTGCCGATACCGACGTTGCCTGCGCTTGTCACTCTCATCCTTTCCGCATTCGGGGAACCGGAATAAAGTGAAACAAACCCGCCTGTATAATAGGCATTTACTCGTGTTTCGAGACCGCTTGAAGTCGTATATAAGAAAGGATTTCCGTTTGGATCAACGAAACCACCCGTATTATTACCCAGCTTGATATAGTTATTAACCTTAATGTGACCATTTACATCCAGTTTTTCACTCGGACTTGTCGTGCCGATACCGACATTGCCAGATTTATCAATTCTCATTCTTTCCTGTAGCGTCTCCGTACTATCCGCCACGCTTAAGGACAAATAGGAATTGACATATGAAGCACCGTATGATGAGGCGATACGAGCATACGTCTTGTTATTTGCGGTATCTCGCCAAGCTAATCCATAAATAGATCCGGCGCTTGCCGAAGGATTTGAAATTCTTAATATATCAGTATCACCGCCATTTGTTGAGTTTAAATCCAATAACGCCGTCGGACTCGTCGTCCCGATACCGACGTTGCCGGTCTTTTTTATGACCATACCAGTCACAGGAGAACCGCTCGGAAACGTATCAAAATTAATATCATCAAAGGCTTGCAAATTTAAGTTATTGTCTGCGCCAGCGACATCGCCCCTCGCGTACACGGTGCCACCATTATCACCACCAAACACAATAAGACCATTGGCATTTTGAGCTAACGCTGACAGTCCGGTAAATATTCCTTGTCCCGATGCGGTGCGAATCGACCCTGCAACATCAAGCTTATACGATGGACTTGTCGTGCCGATACCAACATTGCCGGATATATCAAAAATAGCGTTCGCATATTGACCCACGCCGCTGCTTCCGCCTACATACAAATCACTCCCGCTCCCGACAAGCATGAATTTTGAGCTGTCGAGTTTCTTCACCACATTCGTAAGCAACTGCGTTCCGACCGAAAGAGTGTCATCCGTCTTAAGGATATCAGCGGAGGAGCGGTACAGATTGGTATCACTTCCAAAAGTTATTCCGCCAGCCGCGATCGTATCCGCCACAAACGAAAGTTTTGAACCTGGGCTCGTCGTGCCGATACCGACGTTGCCTGCAATATAATTATTAACGCCAAGGCCATCCACATACAATCCGAGTGTTTGCAATCCTCTTGAGTTGGAATTGATCGTAGTGCTGTAATTTCCGTTAATATCTTGAAGCTGTAGCACTCCGGCTGGACCATTTCCACTCCAAGAAGCAGGGGCGTTTGCAGTAACAAGTTTGAAATTGCTTGTCCCGTTAGCGATTAACGATACGCCTTTAATTGTTCCTGTAGTTTGTATATTACCCGAACCAACATCTAAAGCAGTCCCCGGATTTGTCGTTCCGATACCAACGTTGCCGGTTGGCGTTATTCTCATTGCTTCAACATAAGTTTTGGCAATTGTCGGAGCTGTGAAGAATCTTATTCCACCATTCGTATGTCCATTGCCAATTTGTGTCTCGCCTTGTCCAAAAGCATTATATAACTGCAAATAACTGAAATCCGTATCCCCCCAGATCTTTGAGGCGACACCGGTCATAACTAGGTCTCCACTAAGTTGAAAATTTCCACTGACGTCCAGCTTCGCCCCCGGACTTGTCGTCCCGATACCGACGTTGCCGGCTATATAGGCTCCGTAGTTGTTGTCTGCGCCGGAAACAGTATCGACATAGAGTCCGTAGTTGTTGGTCGCGGTACCGCCACCTCCGGTCCAGGCACCAGTCGAGGTGAGGTAGGCACCATATTTGTTGACACCGTCGGTCGTCGCGTTAGTGGTAAGATTCGAGAGATTGATCCCATAGGAGGAGGCAGTCGCCGCTCCGGTCGGTTCGATGTCGAGCAGTCCGTCGGGAGTGGTGTCACCGATACCGACTTTGCCATGACTGTTGATGGTAACTCGATTATTTGAACCCGTGAAAAAATGTAGCGGATCTCCATTCGAGCGGAAAATCAAACCTCCTCCGGAAATAAAACCTCCAGAACCATCAAAGAATATGTCTGATGTTTTGCCATTTGCAACCAGATTAAGTCGTGCATATGATGCGCTGGTTGCCAGATTTTTTACTGTCAAAGCGACACCGCTACCAATAACATCCCCCGATATTTCAAGTTTCGTAGATGGGCTCGCCGTCCCGATGCCGACGTTGCCGGTATTCGTCCCATCACTTTTTAGCCCCAAGATTAGTCCACCACTTGCTGATATATATAGTTTGCTACTGGCATTACTTTCGTAAATATCAAAACTTGGTGCATTTGCACTGTAGAGCGCAGTTCCATTTAACATTGTCACATCCCCTGCGTTGAAATATCCATTTGTCCTTATGTTTCCTACAACATCAAGTTTTGTCGTCGGACTCGCTGTCCCGATGCCGACGTTGCCAGTGCTTTTAATGGTCATCCTTTCTAAGGGAAAGTTTGCTCCGGCTGGTGTTGTCCAAAATTTTATCCTCCCTGGCATATCATCTTCCCCAGGCGTTCCATCTACACTAACCTGTATCATGGCACCCTGTGCTAAATTACTCCCGTCGTCACCATGAAAATTGAATCTTCCGAGTTCGTCGCCATCGTGAACGATGGCATAGGTGGTTCCATCAGTTGACCGAGTTTTTATATATTCTTGCCATACTGAATAATGATTATTACCTGCTCCGACATAGGCTATCCCATATTGAATGTTCGCATCTATTTGAAAAACAGATGTTAGATAATCAACTCCGTAATAATAATCAGAGACTATGCCTGTGCCAGTTATATCCCTGAAAACACCTAGAGGACCACGGACATCAAGGGTTGCCTCGGGGCTTGTCGTGCCGATACCCAGCCGATTGCTCGTGTCGTCCCAAAAAAGATTCGCGTTGTCCTGGCTCATGACGCCTGCGATACCGATAAACGGAATCGACCCCGGAGTAAGCGGGGTGAGCGTGAGAGCACCGGCAAGCGTGAGACCTCCGGACGAAGTGAAGTCCGTTCCGCTATCGCCGATATTCGTCATGATATTCCCGAGCATATCCACATCCCCGGTCGGCGCGAAAGAACCGGAGAAAGAACCGGAAATGGAACCCGCGACCGTGAGATCGCCTTGGAGAGTCGTATCGCCGGAGATATCGAGTCCCACCGCAGAGAGATCGCCGAGGATATCCACGTCGCCGGACACGATAAGCCCGCCTGACTCGAGGATACCAGCGATATCCACATCGCCGGAGACATTCAAAGAACCGATATCAAGATCAGCTCCCTTGTCGATATCGATACCCTCGATAGTACGGTCGCGAATCGTCCGGCTCGTGACGGAGTTCGAATCAATGTGTTCGGCCTCGATGCCGTGACGGGGAAACTCGTCAATATGGATATCGATACCGTTCCCGCTCACACCCAGTAACCGGCGCAGGAAGTCCTCATCACCGGCAGTCTCCGATCGACCTTCCTGCGAATCCGTCTCCGAAAGCACGGATCCGGCGGATGCTTCATTCGTCCTCGGAGCCGCCGAGATATTCACCGACCCAGGCGAAAAGGTTTCGTCATGAACGATATCCCGCACAAGAAAAAACACCGCGAAAATGATTCCCGCAGATAACGATGCTATACCGAACAATCTCCCAGTTCCCATATGGTGCCATTTTCGTTTTGCATCGGTTCTTTCCCTTCATTTTAGCAAAAAAAAAAACGATTTGAAAATGGTTTTCCGTACAAAAAACAAAAAGGGGATCCAAGCGGATCCCCTTCGATGATTTGCTCTTCATTTTTCACTTCCGTTCCTCGAGCGTAACCTTCACCTCCTTGTTTTCGCCCTTGTGCCAGAGCTTGAGCGTCACCTCGTCACCGGGGCGGTAACCCGCGATAATGTTTCCGAGCGGATGTTCGGTATCGACTTTCTGTCCGCCGATCTCGAGAATGATATCGTTTTCCACGATGCCCGCCTTGTCCGCCGGAGACCCCGGAATGACGGCGAACTCGGTCGGTTTCGTCCCGCGAAGCACGATCGCGCCGTACGCGAAGGGAAGGCTGTTCTCCTTCTGCGCCGCCTCGTCGAGGATCGCGTAACGAACACCGATATAGGGCGTCGAGATTCTCCCGGTCGCTTTCACATCCTCGACCGTCCGCCTTATCTGGTTCACCGGAATCGCGAACCCGACACTCTGCGCGCCCTGCGCCACCGCGACATTGATACCGATCACCTTCCCGGAAACATCGAGCAATGGTCCGCCGGAATTCCCCGGGTTGATTGCTGCGTCGGTCTGGATGATATCGGTCAGCGTCTCGGCATCGCCGAATCCGCTTCCAGCGGTCACGCTCCGTCCGAGCCCCGAGATGATGCCGCGCGAGACAGAGTTCGAGAACTCACCGAGCGAATTGCCGATCGCGATCACCGTCTGCCCGACCTTTATGGAATCCGAATCCCCGAGTCCGATCGTCTGAAATCCCGTCCCATCGATCTTGATGACCGCGAGGTCGTGTCCCGGATCGCGCGCAAGCACCGTAGCCTGGTATTCCTTCCCTCCGTCGAGCAGCACAGTATACTCCGCGGTCTCGTCCGACACGACATGCTTGTTCGTCACGATCATGCCGTCCTCCGAGACGAGAAATCCGGTACCGCTCCCCACCCGCCGCTTCTCGGTCATATCCTGCGATCCGTCCTCGTCCTGCGACTGATACGGATCCTGGAAGAAAAAGAATCCACCGAACGGCCCGAAGTTTCGAGCCTTCGGGACGTCCTTGGTCGCGACGATGGAAACGACCGCCGGGGACGATTTCTCCACGAGATCGATGATAAGCGAATCCTCCTGCACGACACGTTCCTCGACGACGCGCGTCGCAATACTCTCCGGAGCGGAAACGGACAAAAAAGGAAGATTCACGCCCGAAAGGATCATCGGCGAATACGCCGCCCCGAATACGCCGGCGGCGGCAGCGATCACCACTATACCGAGCAGCCGGAACATGCATCGCGCCCTTCCACAGACGGGATGTCTGCCGTTCCCACAGCATCCGCCGACGGGCTTCTCTTCGGATGAAACATCGGGTTTCACGACTTCATTTTCCTGGTTTTCCATAAGGACTGGAAACGACCTCCGCGCCTATGGCTCGGAAATCGTCCGGCTTACTTATTACACATCATATGACGTAGCGGACGACCGACATGTTTCAGAATATCACCGAGGCGTCACCCTCGGACTTCTCGAGTATCTCCTTTTCGAATTTCCGGAAATCCGCGTTCCTGAAATCGACACGCGCCGTATCGTTGTTCCATTCGTATTCCGGGGCGAACACCCTTATTCCGAGATTCTTCATCTCATCGGCAAGCCAATCCCCGAACGTCTTTTTCGCGACGAAAATTTGACTCAACCGGACGAGTTCCTTCCCTTTCTCGGTCTTCCGCTCGTCGACCTGAAGAATGTGAAATCCGAGCGAACTCTCCATGATTTCTCCGGGCTCGCCGATCTTCTGCGACTTCGCCGGCTCCTGGAGCGGCAGGATGAGATTTTCATAGGAAAACCATCCCATGGATCCGCCCTGCTTCGCGGTTCGTCCTTCGGAAACCTCGCTTGCCGCATCCGCAAAGCTCCGTCCGTCGATGAGAAGTTTCTTTCCCTGTTCCGCCTTGTTTTTCGCGGCCGCGAACTGATTCGCGTCAGCCTCGAACCGCTTCCGCAATGCTTCCTCATACAGGCTCGGAAGTACCACTTTTTCCTCGAATTCGGAAAGGTTCCATCCGTAGAGCCGCGAAAGTTTTTCCGCAGCACCTTTCTCTTCTCCACCGATCGATCGGAGATGTTCCGAAACGGCCCGAGTCGCATCTTCTTCCGAAACGCGTATCCCGGATCGGGCGGCAATCAACCGGAGAGCCTCGTCCTCGATCATCTTGTTCAAAATCTCCTTCTCGCGGATCTTGAGCCGCTTTTCCCCGTCCGGCGTCGAGAAATCGACACGCATTCCGACCGAGGAAAAATCCTGGGCTTCGTAGAAACGACGGACGGATGCGAGATTTTCCGCGACATCATCGAAAGAAGCGACGGCATTCATCCCGATGGATGCCACAGGAAAAGGAAGGGCTCCGCGCACCTTCACCGTGATACCCCAGGAAGCCGGCAGCACATACGCGAACAGAAGCCCGACGATGACAGCGATCGCGAGCGCGCTCCCCATGCCGAGCAACCACGATCCGATGCGAAACTCGTCCCAATAGCGTCTGACTGTTTCCATATTCATACCGTTTTCACCTATTATTTATTTCTCGGGGAAAAAATACCGGATCCACTTCCGATGATTCGGGATCGGATCCCGATCGGTCGGAAGTTCCTCCGCCCCATCCGTCGGCATGGCCTTCGGGGAACCGACTTCGACGGAAACAACCGACTCGTCATCCTTCTTCATCCCAAGCTTCTCCTTGGCCTCGCGCTCCTCGAAATCCGATGTCGCGAAATATGTCAGTTTCTCGGAAATGGAGCTGTTCTCGTTGCGTATCCGATCCGCTTCGGCACGAAGTTTCGCCACTTCGCTCTCGATCCGTTTCGACCGCTCCATCTCTTCCCAGGCGGACGAAAGGACAAGCGCGACACCGACGACGAACACCACTACCAGAAAACGCGCGAATATCGGAATACCCTTCATACCCTCTCGGAAATATCGGATGACACACTCGATATCCTCACTAATAGAAGAGCGGCGCGAACAGGAACGCGACCATGGAAAAAACGACCAGGAACGAAGATATCACCCAGAACAGATACAGTTTTTTGTGGCGCTTTCGGAATTCCATAGTACGCGTCCATGATATCAGAAAATCCTCTTCCGAACAATCGTCATTCCACCCTATCAAGCGGGGCAAAGAATGACACGGGGGTCTTCCCTTCAAGAAAATACCGGATAGCGAGAAGGGAAAGCCCCGTGGAATGAGCGTTCGACCCGGAGCCGAAGTCCGGATCCGACCATCCTCCGTCGCTTCCCTGCGCATCGGCTATCCGCTCCACCCACTCGCGCTTCACGAGAGATCCTTCACCGGCCCAGTAAAGAAACACGATCCTTTCCGAGGAAAGATCGCTCCATCCGGCATCCGATTCGGCGGAACCGGCGATACGTTCCGATCCCTGACGGATCATCCGATCGAGCATCGCCCGATCGTAGCATCCCTGCTCGCGGAGAAACAGCAGACCGAGGAGTTTGTGGGTGTCGGCATACCCGCCATCAAGCGGGATCGAGGCAAGCGCGGAAAAATCGCGATCGGAATATCCGTACACATCGCAATACAGCGGCTTGAGCAGGATTTCATCCCACGGATCGACAAGGAAACGGCGATACTCCGAACTAACGCGATACCCGTACCCGGATTCCGATCGTACCGGATCCATGGAGTCGAACACGGAGAAGGAGCGTTTCCGCTCCCCGAGAACGCGAAGGAAGGGGTCATGCGAAACGCGTTCGACCTCCCCCGAGAGAATCGTCCGACGATATTCGAAAAGGAGCGCGGAAAGCCATCGTTCGTCCGTTCTGAAGTCGTTTCCCGAATGATCACGATAAAAATCCGCACCCGCACGGTATTTCACGTACAATGAAAAATCGTCCGCCATGACGGACAGCGCATCGCGATATGAAAATAGGGCACCTGAAAACAGGATCACGAACAAAAATACTCCCCATCGTCGGTTCATAGTCTGTCATTTTTTCGG
Organism: Candidatus Moraniibacteriota bacterium; assembly: GCA_018061645.1. Taxonomy (GTDB): domain Bacteria; phylum Patescibacteriota; class Minisyncoccia; order Moranbacterales; family UBA1568; genus JAGOTT01. The sequence continues at coordinate 46,459 of JAGOTT010000001.1, read as the reverse complement.
TTTCCTGTTTTTCAGTATGTCCCGGACCGCACCGAGGTCCGGATCCGGACGCTTATGCAGCGGTTTGAATTTTTTCGGAGCGACGAGCGATGCCCGCGAAAGCGAGATCGGCTCGTCGGCCGAAGCGTAGACACGTGCCTCAGTCGTGCGCGAATACGGGACATCCTGCTTCCGCTCGAAACCCGACTTCCTCTGAACGCCGGAAGCAACCGTCTTCGGTTTCGAACGGTCCTCACGCGCGCGAGCCATCGTCCGTTGATGGCTCTTGAAACACTCCTTGCAGAAGGTCGGACGGGATCCGTCCGGTTGGAACGGAACGCGGATCTCCATGCCGCAGGTATCACAGAGCGACGGGTATGTCGGACGTTCTTCCGGCTCCACTTCCGGTAGGGACATCGTTTTTTCGGATACCTCGTCCCCGACCTGCTCCGCGACGGAAAGTGCCCGCTCGAATTCCGTCTGGAGTGCGGATTCGTCCCGAAGAGGTTCCGGTGTTTCCATAGGTACGGATTCCGGAACGGAAACTGTCACTTCGGCCGGAACCGGAGCCGCAACGATCGGTTCCGGAACATCCGCAGGATCCTCCGCGACAGCCGACTTCGGCTCCTCCTCCGTCTCACGGGGATATCTTATGGCGAACGCACTTTTCGGTTTTGATGATGCGACTATCGGTTTCGCAGACAAGGATACCGGCTGCTTCGGCACAACTGTCGGACTCCTCTGCGACACGATGGGATGTGATATCGGCAATGCCTTCTTTCGGAGAAGTTCCGCACGCTCGTCTTCGGTAAGCATACCGCTCCACCGCCTTATCTTGTCTTCGACTTCCTTTTTCGAAGACGCATACCGCTCCCGCGAGATGCGGATCACCTTCTCCTCATTCTCAGCCGTCTCCTGAAGGGAAATCGGGGGAAGCACGGTCGCGGAGAACGCGTCACCGGCGATGCCGTCTATCATGAGCTTGAGGTAGATGTTGTATTTCGGCAGGTTGACGATGTCGTTCATGAGAAAGACCGGATCGAATTCCTTCTCGAGGATCTCCGCGTCTGCCGCGCCGACACGGAAGGCAATGATCGTTCCCGCGTTACCGAAGACCGCATCCGCCACTTTCTCGTCGAGCTGGGTGATGTACTGGTTCGCGAGGATGAGGCTGAGCCGGTATTTCCGCGCCTCGGAGAGGATGTTCGCGAACGACTCCGTCGCGAAGTTCTGAAACTCGTCGACATAGAGATAAAAATCCTTCCGCTCCTCCTCCGGCATGTCGACGCGTTCCATGGCGGCAAGCTGGATCTTGGTAATCATCATCGCTCCGATGAGCGCGCTCGCATCCTCGCCGACGCGACCCTTGGACAGGTTCATGATAAGGATCTTGCCGCTGTCCATGGCTTCGCGCACATCGAACGACGACGTCGTCTGACCGACGATGTTTCGGATAAGCGAAGTCGAGAGGAACTGTCCGACCTTGTTCTGGATCGGAGAGATGACTTCCTGAAGCACGCGGTCGTTCCACTTCGAGAACTCGTCCACCCAGAACGCACGCACGACCGGATCCGTGATTTTCGCGACGACCTTCTCGCGATAATCCTTGTCGACGAGGATGCGCGTGACTCCGAGCAGGGTCGATCCCGGATACTCGAGGAGCGCGAGGATCGCGTTCCGGAGGATGTATTCGAGCCGAGGTCCCCACGAATCCGCCCAGAGTTTCTTGAACACGCCGACGAGACCGGACGCGATGAGATGCTTGTACTCCGAGTTCACGTTCTCCATGACGTTGAACGCGATCGGGAAATCCTGGTCAGCCGGATTGAAATAGATGACGTCGTTGATCCGGTCCGAAGGAATCGCCCGGATGAGCTTCTCGGCGGTATCTCCGTGAGGATCGATGAACGCGATCCCCTTGCCATGCTTGATGTCCTGGATGGCGAGGTTCTCGAGCAGGTTCGTCTTCCCCATGCCGGTCTTTCCGATCACGTACATGTGTCGGCGCCGATCGTCCTCCTTGATGCCGAAAATCCGTTCCTGGTTCCGGAAGTTCGTTCGTGCGAAGAAACTGATATCGTTCTGATCGGACATAAACGTTCGTTAATCCTCAAGAATAGGAAGATTGGCAGGCGCACTCGACCGCTTCGCCGCGACACGGACCAGAGCCGGCGCCATCACGGAGAAGTCCGGCATATGGAACAGTGTCGCGAGCTCCTCGATGGAAAGCTCGAACATCTTCCCTGTCGGATCGGGATCGCGTGATATGTACCGCCGGAAGATCCGCCTCTGGCGGTACCGCAGCCGCTCGTTCACGAACAGATACTGCGCATAGGTCTTCGAGTCGGCTTCCGGAGCGAATCCGTTCAGACTCATGTCGTTGAACTGCTTGAGCGATCCCATGAACATGGAGACGAACGACTTATCGAACCCGTCCCGCTTCCCGACATAGAGCATGCGCATCTTCGTCCTGTACATCTGTTTCCCGAGATTGCGTTCGAGCGCTTTCAGCACATCCTTTTGTCCCGGCGAAAGCCGGAACTCGAGCGGCTGATCCTGTTTGGCATCCGCCTTTTTCTCGAGCGTCGAGAACGCCGTTCCGGAAATCAGTCCGGGAATGATGTTCGAAAGGACATCAAGAAGATCGTGCCATATCATCCCGAACATGCTCGTCGATTCCTTTTTCGGTTTTCCGATGAATTCGTCCACGGTCGCCTGGCCTTTCTTGTACCATGAATCCTCCTCCGGAGAGATGATCATCTGGAACCAGATGTTCTGACCGGGCGAAAGCCGCCCCATTGATTCGATGAGACCCGCCAAAGGGTCGATCATCTTTCCCGTCACATCCTCCTCGAATGACGGATATGTCCGGATCGGATACAGATCCGGTTTCGTCAACTTGAAGTCGGTTCCCCACAGATCCCATTCGTTGTTCGGAACCGTCACCGGGACATTGCCGATATAATCCGGAACCTCCATGATTTCCATATCCGGATACTGGGCATAAAAATGGGCTTCCACAAGGTTGCGGAATCCTTTCTGGGTCCTGACATAGAAGTGCACCTCCCCGCCCTCGCTCGCGATTTCGAGCGAGAACGATGCCGGAAACTGCCCCTGGACGAATTGTTCGACGACGCTGTAGCCTTTTGCGACACCGACAAGACCCGAAAAAACCGATTCCATGGGCTTCGGGCTCTTTTCCATCTCCTTCGGCGGGATGATCTCAAGCAGCACGTAGGAGAGGGTACCGACGTACCGGTTCTGGATATGATCCATCCAGAATATCTTGAAGAGCGGATAGAGGATGGGCGGAAACAGGAAATACCAGACGTCGCCGAGAAGCGAGAACGCCCGGTTTATTTCGCGGAAAAAATCTCCGAGAGAAAGAAGAATGATGTCCATGTGATGTACGGAGGGAACGGATGCGTCGTTGCGCCATAAACCGCCCGACCTTTCTTGCTTCGTATAGAGGGAAACACCACGAAACCTTTTACCGCCTCGTTTTCACAGTATACTCTTCTTTGCCGACTTTTTCAAAAAATGCGTTCAGATTGATGATAATGGTCGATCGTTTGACTTGCCGGACACGGAGGACTTCCTCGAGAATCCGATCGCGCTTCATCGGCGCACCGGATGTGGACAGGATCCCGTCAAGCACTTCACGGACCGTTCCCCGTCTGTACCCCCATTCGGAAAGCGCGTACAGACCCCGTCCGACCAGTACGAATTTCTTGTCCTTTATGAGCTCGTTATGCACCGTCTGCGGATGCGTCTTCCGCCCTTTTCGCTGGAGACCGATCTCGTCGATCCTAGCCGCGATGTCCTTGAAATGGAGCGGTGCGGAATTCATCTTCAACACAAGATAGGCTTTTTCCCTGGTTCCCCTCGGTCGGACTTCGCTCGAATCCGAAAAGCCGAAGCGACCGAACGCGTTCTTCCGGATAGCGGAAGATGCCATGAGATAATCGAAAAAAGTCTTTCGGTCGACCGAAAGACGGCGTTTCACCGCCTGGTCGTAGAATTCATCGGCATCAAGCGTGGTTCCGGCATCCCGAAGCACCGACTCCGCGGTCGAAAACACCTTCTCCCATTCCGAAAACGGAAATCCGGCGACCACGAATGTCCGCGGACGGTTCCGCGTCTCCTTCTCTTCCTTCACGGACTTCAGACATTCGAGAAAAAATCGGATAGCCCCATACTCGCTCTTATCACCGCCCGAGAGAACGGCGAAAAGATCGTCAGCCGCCAATATCCCGCTATGATCGGCGAGTGATTCCTCTATGCGGGATGCGGCCCCGATATAGGACGGATTGTCCCGACGCTGTTTCACGAGCGAGAACGCGCTCGCGAGAATCTGCCGCACGCGCTCCCGCGTGATGCCATACTCCTTTCCGATCTCCTCAAGAGTCTTCGTCTTCCCTCCTGACAAACCGAATCTTGACGAGACGATCTCCCTCGTCCGCGGCAAAAGAACCTCCGAGAAATCCCGGAGTGACCGAGCGAAAGAAAAGACCTCCTCTCCCCGCGAAACGGCCTCCTGCCCCTTTTTCCCTTTATTCTGTTCCATGATGGTATGCATTGAGATATCAGAATATACTATCGCACATTATCAAATTTTGTCAAGAGTTACCAGGTTCCATGCTCCGGCGCTTGCAAATCCGAAAAAATACGGTATACTTTTCGTAGAGATCGTAAACAAAAACAGGGGGGCGCCTCGCGACATGAAGACGCGTGGCGGACCAAAACAAAAGTATGTCATCAGGGGAACACGACGAGGCACCCGCCTCCTCCGGCGACCAGGCCGGAAAAATACAGGCGCTCCGCGACATGATCATGAACGCGGAACGGACGATTCAGAGCGCCCGAGCGATGCTTCTTCAGATCGAAGGAAAGAAGAAGTCGGGCCGACCCAGAAAAGACGCGGAGCAAGGAGACGGATCCGTGGTTCAGGGAACCTTCGACGGGCAGTTCATGTCGGGCGCGGACGGAAAACAGTATCCGGTTCCCGCGAACTATGCATCGAAATCGAAACTCGTCGAAGGCGACATGCTCAAGCTCACCATTACTCCGGACGGAACTTTCCTCTACAAGCAGATCGGCCCGGTCGAGCGTCGCCATGCCATCGGGATTGTCTCGCAGGATGATCGCGGGAATTACCAGATCGTCGCGGACGGAAAGCTGTATCGTGTCCTTCTCGCGTCCGTCACCTACTTCAAACTCGCCCCGGGAGACGAGGTAGCCATACTTCTCCCACGTGACATGGAAGCGACATTCGCAGCGATAGAGAACGTACTCCAAAAAGGTGCGCTCGTAGCCGAAGCGGCTCACGAAGCCGCGAAAAGCGCCATCACGGCGAACACGGCCCGCATGGAGCAGTGGAAGACCGAACTGATGAACGCCGAGGATAAGCAGTCCCCGATCGCCGATTCCGCACTTCCCGAAAGCGATGCCGAAGCGGCAGTTACCGGAAACGTTCTCGACGAATGGATCCGCGACATGGAAGCGCTCGAAAAAGAAACCGCTCAGGAAGAAAAGAAGGAGGAAGCGAAGGCTTAAACCGAAAGAACACCACATGAATCCAGAAAGCACCGTTCCGGCGACCGAGACACGCCTTGAGCGTCTGATACGACAATTCTCGAAATTCATCCTCGTCGGCGGTGTCAATACCGGAATCGATTTCGCGGTGTTCAACGCACTCATTTTCATCACGGGCATCACCCAAGGATACGGTCTTGCGGTCATTAACCTGGTTTCCTTCTCGATAGCGGTCATCAACAGCTACTTCATGAACAAGTACTGGACCTTCCAGGACATCACGAAGAACCGGGAAGAAACCAAATTCACCCAATTCATCGCGGTCTCATTGGTCGGTGCCGGCATCAATTCCGGTATCGTCGCGGCATTCACCTCCGTTTTCCCGCCGGCATTCGGCCTCTCATCGCATCTCTGGGCGAATGCCGGAAAACTTCTCGCGACCGGGGCGTCGCTCGTCTGGAATTTCATCGGCTACAAGCTCTTCGTCTTCCGAAGATGAGACGGTTCCGGATCTGCGTTTTTTTTCGTCCGCGCTTCCCATTCCCGGGAAGCGTTTTCTTTGGTATGATGGAACCGCATCGAAACATTTGAAAAGCGATCGTGCGAAGGAAACGGAGGGGTTTCTTGTTTTACCGTTCCCCTTATTATCAGATGTTCGTCATCATATTCATTTTCCGTTTTGATTTTTCCATTTTACATTTGAGAGTATGCCCGCTTTCTACCGTACATACCGTCCATCGACCTTCGCCGAGGTCATCGGCCAGGAACACATCGTCCGGACACTGGAGAACGCTCTCAAGACCGGAAAACTGAGCCACGCCTATCTCTTCACCGGACCACGCGGCACCGGCAAAACCACACTCGCGCGACTCCTCGCGAAAGCGGCGAACTGTCAGGATCGCAAGGGCGCCGAGCCTTGCGGAAAATGCGAGAATTGTAAGACCATCCAGAATGGTCGTTCGATGGATCTCATCGAATTCGACGCCGCGACCCACACCCAGGTCGATAAGATGCGAGAAATCCTCGAAGGCGTCCCGACTCCGCCCGCATCCGGTCCCTACCGCATCTATATCATCGACGAGGCGCACATGCTCTCTCCCGGCGCTTGGAACGCCTTTCTGAAAACGCTTGAGGAGCCACCGGCGCATGCGATCTTCATCCTTGCGACCACCGCGCTCCACAAGGTTCCGGAAACCATCGTTTCACGATGCCAGCGATTCGACCTTTCGCGTTTCCCGGTCGCGAAGATCATCGAGAAACTGGAGCTGATCGCGAAGAGCGAGAAACTCAAGATCCAGCCCGAGGCGCTCCGACTCATCGCGCTCTCGGCCGAAGGCGGCATGCGCGACGCCGAGTCGCTCTTCACGGCGGTCGCCACCCTCCAGGAAAGCCCGATCACCGAAGAGGATGCGGCGGCGATCCTCGGCGTGACGAGCCATGAGAAACTCGAACAGTTCACCCGACTCCTCGGCGGGAACGACCTCCCCGAGGCGCTCGCCTACCTCCGCGAACTCTCCGACCGCGGTGAGAATTTTTCTGCGTTCGTTCCTTCGCTTCTCCGTTACCTCCGCGTCATCCTCCTCGCCGCAATCGACAAGAAAGCGGCTACATCTGACCTCGAATCCTTCACCGACGAGCAGCGCACATCGACCCTCGCGCTCGCCGCTTCCTTCTCCCCGACCGAAGCCGTCCGCATCATCGAGCTCTTCTCGGTCGCGGCGGAGCAGTTGAAGAATTCCTCCATCCCCGAACTCCCGATCGAAATCGCGACGGTGAAAGCGATGATGGATAAGATACAAGATACAAGATACAAGATACAAGAACCCGAAAAAACTGCCGGACCGAAATCCACAGAGCCAAAAAAATCTGAATCAAAAACGGAAGAAAAGATACAAGACACAAGCGACAAGAAACAAGGGGTTCAAGAAACAAGAAACAAGAAACAAGATTCGGAAAAAACTGAAGATACCACGACTGTCATTCCGAGTGAGTCTGCAAGTCGAGGAATCCCGAGGTCAGACGAAGTGACAAACAAAGCAGAAGAAACCACAATCGAAACGGCGCAGGAAGATTCCAAAGATACCACGCCCGCCACTTTCTCCTTCGAGGATGTGAAAGACCGCTGGCGCGATATCATCCGCGAAGCGACAAAAATCAACGCGTCGCTCACTCTCGCGCTCACGAACGCCCGCCCCGCAAAATCCGAGGGGAACAAGATAACGATCGCCGTGAGGTTTCCCTTCCACAAGGATCGCCTCGCCGAACCGAAGGCACAATTGACCCTTGTTCAGGCTTTTGATACCATTCTCTCCGCGAGAACCAAGGTTGCAGTCGTCGTCGCCGAGCCGGACGAAAAGCCCGGGAATCCCCTCATCTCCCAAGCCCTCGCCGCCTTCGGCGGAAGTGTGGTGTAATCGCAGATTTTCGATTGAAGCTGCATTTTGACAATTTGACCGAACTACAGTTATAATTTACATATATACTAACTGTAGTTCCATGACAAAAAAAGAAAGTGAGAAAAAAGCCGCCATCAGCCTTCGAAAGCGAGGGCTGTCTTATAACGAGATCCTCCGTGAAGTACCGATCGCAAAATCGACACTTTCCGTCTGGCTAAAAGATATAGGTCTCGCTAAAAAGCAACGGCAACGGCTCACACTCAAAAGAAAAGCCGCTCAAGTCAAAGCACAAGAGTCTTGTCGCAATGCAAGGATCGCGCGAGAGCGGCTCACCATCGAGTCAGCGAAGAAGGAAATAAAGAGCATCTCGAAGAAAGAGCTGTGGCTCATCGGAATCGCGCTCTACTGGGCGGAAGGCAGCAAGCAGAAGAAACACAACGTTTCCCAGCGAACGACCTTTAATAATTCCGACCCAAGAATGATTCTCCTCTTCGACCGTTGGCTCCAAGAAATCTGCGGAAAAGAAAAGGAAGATCTGCATTACAGTATCTACATTCATCGATCCGCTGACATCGAATCCGCACGGAAATTTTGGAGTAATCTGGTCAGGACTGATATAAAGCAGGTATATCTCAAAACGCACAACCCGAAAACGAAAATGAAAAACTACAGCGAAGATTATCACGGGCTACTCCGCATAGATGTAAGAAACAGCACGGACCTGAACAGGAAAATCTCAGGGTGGGTTCTGGGAATTCTCGAAAGTCTGAAAATAGAAACGTAAACTGATTATTGCCCGGTAGCCAAGCGGTAAGGCAGCGGACTTTGACTCCGCTATGCGCAGGTCCGAATCCTGCCCGGGCAACATATATCAAATCATGCGATGGTTCGATCCCATCCTCCCCAGTAAAAACCATAAGCCAATCCCTATGCACGAGTTTCCGAGCCAGACCCAGAAGCAGGAAGCGGATTCGATACCGACAGCCGAACAGGAAACACATTTCCCGTCCCTGGAAGAAATCAGATTGCAAATCGAAAGATTGAGCGGCCAGGAGAATCCGGAGGCGCTTAGGACGCTTGAAGATGAAAATGGCGTTTATCTGCATGAAGTCGTCACGGTAGACGAAAAAGGTGACGCGGCCATCGTCTCATATCGACGAGCAGGAATCTATCAGGAAACAAAAACAACCACAACCCTGATCGATGTCGCGTATTTTCTCGGCTCGATCGATGATGGCATATGCGTAGGAGGAAAAACCCTATCGCATTACGACAAGGACTCAGGCGAATGGACTGACACCAAATAACAGGAATAGAAAAGAGGCTCTTTCGAGCCTCTTTTCTCTTTCACTGGCTGCGTATTGACAGAACCGGAAAATTGCGCTACAATATGGAGCGTACTTGGGAAATGTAGTCGGATTTCTTCGAAGTAGCAACTAAGCAGCACTAAGCAGAACACTATGACCGGTAGCATCAAAACGCTCACGGATCGCGGGTTCGGATTCATCGCCGTCGAGGGACAGGAGAAGGATCTTTTCTTCCATGCGAAGGAACTCGTCGGTGTGACGTATGACGAGCTCAAGGTTGGCGATACCGTTTCTTTCGAAATCGTCGAAGGGGAGAAGGGACCGTCCGCCACGAACGTCTCCCGCGCCTAATCAAGGCCAGGAACAAAAAAGACCCCGTAAGGGGTCTTTTTTGTTTTCTCCAATTCTGTCATACTGAAAAAAATAATTGAGATATTATGGACCAGGAATTTTCGGCGCGACTTGACGCGCAGGACAAAAAACTCGACGCGATATATGCATCGGTCGAAAAGACACGGAAATATTTCCTTTGGACGATGATCGGATCGATCGTGATGTTCGTCCTCCCTCTTCTCGGCATCATGATCGCCATCCCGTGGCTCCTCTCGACCCTCTCGGGAGCGTATTCCGGACTACTCTAGTATCTCCACCCGCTTCACGCGGGATGATATTCCGGAAACGATCGAGACGCATGACGGCGCGGTATCGAAGTGCTTCGCCAATACTTTCACGAGACGAGCGTTCGCCTTCCCCTCCGTAGCGGGAGCCTTCACTGAAACGAAAAACGACCCGTCATGCATCTGCTCGACGGATTCCTTTTTCGCGTTCGGTCTCACTTTCACGGAAATTTTCATCTGCACTTGATGAGCTTGTCGCTATTTACTTCCCCTGAAGGATCCTGTTCCACGCCGCCTCATCATCACAGTGATACCGATCGTCCGGCGTATAGTACCGCTTTCCGGGGCCGGTACATCCGCCGTTGTCCACATGGAGCCGCGCAAGATACGGGAGGAGGAATCCCATGTCTTTCCCGATGAAATACGTATGCAGCCGTCTCGTCGTCTCCTCGCGCTTTTCCTTGCTCATACGCGTGAACACACTCATATCGTCGCCGATCTTCCCGCTCCAATCGTAATGCAGGAAGACGTTCCGTGCATGCTTCGAAAACCGCTCATTCCAAAGAAGCCCCCAACACCAGTCCCCCGGCCTTTTCCACCACCGCGAATGACACGGGCCGTTTTCGATATCCCCCTCCGCGTCGATCCCGACTCCTCCTTCGATGAAGTCGAACAGCCCGAGATATGAGGGATCCGCAATATCGTTCGTCTGTGCGCCGACAAGTATCCTCATATCGCGTATCGCGGCATATTGCCGCATCTCCCGGATGATATCCGGGATGGCGCTCTCCGAAAGATCGCTCGCATCCTGAAGATAAACCTGGCCGAACATGAACACCTGCACGTTCCGATCCATCGCCTCACGGGTTATGGAGCGGATGTATGTCCGATATTCCTCCCGTTGGAACGACGGCTTGCACGTATGCTCGCCCCAGAAATTTTTCGATCCGCTACGGCACATCTCTCCGAAATCGAGTCGACGCCCCTCATCGTCGGAAAAATATTTCGCCTTCGTATCGATCGCTTCCGCGATGAACATGCCATGGAGAAATCCCGGGCGAAGCGCGGCCATGTTCCGATCGATATCCTCCCAATCAGGAGGATCGAGCCATGTCCCGATCGAACGATGGAGATAATAACACCCCGAATCGTTCATGAGTTTGAACGTCTTTCCGTCACCGGGGAAATCACCGTTCAGGAGACCGTCAGTCACGCATCCTTCACGCTTCATACGATCCATATCCGGTGGGGGCGGTGGGGGCGGCAGTACCTTTTTCGGAATTTCCTGGGAAACAGGTACAGGGTCCTCCTGTGGGGCGGAGTAAGAAACCGTCTCCAGCATCGTTTCCGGATCGGCACGTTCCTTTTCGGATCCATCCGTCAGTTTCGCGTAAACGAAATAAGCGGTCGCCAGACCGAACAACAAAAGAAGTGAAACGATAACCGCCCGTTTTGACATCATATTTCACATTATAGCAGAATCCAAAAATCGCGACCCGACACGACAGCAATGAGGTTGACAAAAAACACGTTTCCCGTCACCATACGAAATGTTCCTGCGGACCGTGGACGAAAAAATCCGATCAGAGCGGATCGGATGTCCAGTACTTGCGGATGGAGAAAGTGATGGCACCGCTCTCGCGTGGGCACCGCATGGATCATCCCCTCCATGGAGTCTTACGCGAAAAGACGCCCCCGAACGGCCAGAATCAGAACGAACGGCCGGGACGAAGCAAGCGACCACCCTCCCTTGGGCGCACCGAGGCGACAAGGTGAATCTCCAGCAAGACGGACGAAGGAACTTTCCGGCGGAATGAACCATTCCTGCCGGCTTTTTTTATCTACCCGATAGATTTATCCGGGTCTTCGGCGGCCCGCATTTCCTTACGTTCCTGATACAGGTGTACCGCTCCCGGCAAAAACGAAATCACGATGATAGCGAGCACGATCGGCAGAAGATACCTGTCGACGTCCGGGACGAAACTCCCCAAGGAATATCCGAGATATACGAGCCCGAACGACCAGACGAATCCTCCGACGACATTGTATGTCATAAAGGACGCATATCGCATACCCGCGACCCCCGCCAGGATCGGCGCGAATGTGCGGACGACCGGGACGAACCGCGCAAGGAATATCGTCTTCCCTCCATAACGGTCATAGAACCGCTTCGTACGCTCGACGTGCTGTTTCCGGAATAGGAGGGAATCCTCACGGGAGAACAGTTTCGGACCGACGCGACGGCCGAATTCGTACCCTGCCATGTTCCCGAGCGTCGCACAGACGAAGAGCAGTGACGCGAGAAGAAACGGGGAAAAAAATCCCTGTGACGCGAGGAATCCCGCGACGAACAGGAGGCTGTCACCTGGCAGGAAGAATCCGAGAAAAAGTCCCGTCTCCGCGAACACGATGACCGCGAGTCCCGCGTATCCGATCACCTTGATCGTCTCGACCAGATCGATTCCGAAATATTCCATAGTATTTCACGCCAAAAAATGAAATGATGACTCATTTCATTCAAGTATACGGCAAAACCGACGAAAAAGAAAAGCGGGATCACGTATGCGTGACCCCGCGATATGGCGTCGACCTATTCCGGAGAAATCTCGTGCATCAACCTCGTCCGCATGTCCGTCACACCGACGAGCACATCGAGTTTGAGACCCGGAAACGACTCGTTGAGAACTCGTTTCGACACCCGGGCGATATAGCGGGATTTTTCCGCGACCGCATCGCGCTCGTCCAGCTCCCAGAACGGGGTAAGGACGAGAAGCAATGCTCCATCCTCCTTCGGAACACGCCCTTCCGCGATGTTCGCGGAAACGATCTTTCCGGCAACCTTCACCGCCTCGCCCCAATCATAGTCGTACGGACCGATGATGAGCGCCTTGTTCGGGACATGGAGCCAACCGAACCCGCGACCGACCGCGATGACATTCTCGCCATGCACAAGTTCCGCAACCGGCCGTTTCTGGAGACGAATGTTCCGTACATGGTCACGGTTCCCGAGTGCGATCGGCAAGAGATCCCGAAGCATGTCCGGGTGCATCTGCCCATATAAGGATGACAGGAGTCGCTCAATCTCATCGTCGGTCGCGTCGACGTGTTCCGCGATCAGCAAACGCTCGTCACCCCCATTATGGAAGATAAGCGCGTCCTCGTCCGTCTCGATACCGACGACGATCGCAGAAACGACCCGGTTTTCCCGGCCGAACATCCTCTCGAACTGATCTTTGAGCGCCTTTGCGCCGGCGATGGCGGCGTCCGTGTCATGATTGTGACCCGCGCAGCCGCGATGGATATCCCCTTCCGAGAAGTGATACGTACACAAAGACAGCATCCGGTTCCCTTCGCGACCGGCTTGCCGTCTCGCCTTGAGCACGAGGTCGTTGAGAAGCGGTGAGCCGAGGTCGAATTTCCCGCCGATATTGCGGAATGGCTGGAGCGCTCCCTCCGGAAGATTCGCGATGAGCGGAATATTGATCCGCCCATCCATGCATTTGAAGACAAGAAAAGTCGTCGGGTGCTGCTTCCGGTAGAGACGGAGCGCATCCTGCGCCTCCGGCGAGCAGAACGCATCACTCCGCTGCTTATTCAGATCAAGAATGAATTCCTTGATGGACATATTCATATCTCCTTTTAATGAATGATACCGACCGAAAATGGTCGGGAAAAACGAAAACCCGGAAAGAACTCTCCGGATCGGAACTGACGATTCGCATTACAATGAACAAAACGATACATCAATTCATATCAAAGAAATTTATTCCTGTCAAAGAAAAGCAGACCTGCCGAAACAGGTCCGCAAAAGGCCGGGTTACCACCGTGCCGGCGTTACGGTGCCGCTGAAATTGAGACGGATAGTCCCATATCCGGGGTCATCCCGCATCTGGAACGTCATATCCCGCCCCTGGAAACGGACAGTCACGTCGTATCCGTCCGGAATTTCCCGGGACTGCGGAACGGAACGGCAACGCTCTTGGGAGCGATACTGGACTTGGGGAGCACTCCGATAACCGTCGTTGTCGATGTTGTCGCCGACGAGCGCCCCGATAACCGCACCGGTCGCAGTCGCCACGGTCTTACCACTTCCTTTCCCGATCTGGTGTCCAAGAATACCGCCGGTCACACCGCCGATTGCGGCGCCACCATAGGAACGATCCCTTGACGACGATTGCTGGACCGGCACCTCTTCAGTCCAGCACTCACGCTCGTACGTGGTGCTGTGGCGGACGCGCGGCTCGATCCGGGTCACCTGACCCTCCATGGTGAACGACGCGGAAGCGGCGAACGCCGGAATCGAGAAAACAACACTGAAAAGAACCAACAGAAGCGATTTCATATTGTCCTCCTTGGACAGACAAGCGCAAATGTACGCTCGTTTCATTATACACTAAAAAATGTAAATTGTCAATACACAACGAATACCGAAAACCCCGCCCTTCGCGAAGGGCGGGGTCGGGACATGCAGATCGGACCTTACTTGAGGGTCACGGTCGCACCGACGGCCTCGAGTTTCTTCTTCATCTCCTCGGCATCCGCCTTCGGAGCCTTCTCCTTGATGACCTTCGGAGCCGCGTCGACGAGATCCTTCGCCTCCTTGAGGCCGAGTCCCGTCACCTCGCGCACCGCCTTGATGACGTTGATTTTCTGATCGCCCGCCGCGGTGAGTTCGACATCGAAGTCGGTCTTCTCTTCCGCTTCGGCCGCACCGGCCGCCGCCGGCATCGCGCCCATCATCATCGGAGCCGCCGCCGACACGCCGAATTTCTCCTCGAGCACCTTCACGAGTTCCGAGAGGTCGAGCACACTCATCTTCTCGATTTCCGCGACAAGCTTATCGAACTTCGCCGGCACCACGACTTCTTCCTTCTTCACTTCTTCGGTCATAACGTTGACATTAACTGCTTATTGATAAACCAATAGAGCTGCTTTTTAGGACTTACGCATTTGAGTGCAAGTTCGAGGTGCAAGTGAGGAGCGGAGTAAACCGTATGTGACATACGGTGTCGAGCACCGGAGCTTGCAACGAAGAAATGCGCAAATGTGAAAGTCCTATTTTTTCTCCGCCACCGCGGAGAGAACCCGCACCAATCCGGAAAGGTTTCCGGACAGTGCCCGGACGAACCCGGCAATCGGCGCCTGGAGCGTCCCGGCGAGGATGCCGCGGAGTTCGTCTTTCGACGGGAGCTTCGCGAGCGCCTTTACCTCGTCCGCCGAGAGTGCCTTCCCCTCGAGTGCGCCACCGACGATCGACAGTTTCAGATCCTTGTTCGCCTTGATGTAGTCTGCGATCACCTTCGCCGCCGACACTTCGTCGGTGGAAAACGCGACACCGACCTGCCCCTCGAGTTTTCGCGCGTCGACCGCGATTCCCGCGTCGCGAAGCGCGATGTTAAGAAGCGTCTTCTTCAGCACCTGGAACCGGGATCCGCTCTTCCGAAGCTCGCCACGGATCGCGGAGATATCCTTCACCGACACCCCCTTGAAATCCGAGAATACGAGCGCTTTCGCTTCCTTCGCGCTCTCCGCGACTTCCTTGATCAGGACGTCTTTTTCTGCCCGTTTCATCATACTTTTGAATCGATACCTATAAATCTCAGCTTCAGGATCGACCTGTTTTCCTGAAGTCCGTCATTGCGAGCGAAGCGCGACAATCCATACATGCCAGAAACGATTTCCTGATTGTTTCGCTACGCTCGCAATGACAAAAAACAAAAAGTCTGCGGAAACCCGCAGACAAGAAAACTCCTTTCGGAGCGACATTTCCTCGTGAGGACTTCTCTCCTTTCGGATCGCCTCATGTCTGCGGAATATTCTATTGTAGCCCTTCTACGCCTTCACTTCCTCCTCTTTCTTCGCTTCTTCCACCACCGGAGCCGTCTCAGCTTTCACGACCTCTTCGGCGACGACCGGCGCTTCCGGAACGACAGCAGCTTCCGCGACAGGAACTTCGGCAGGAGTCTCGGCAACCGGAGCTTCCTTCACGGCCGGCTTTTCCATCTTGATCGCGCGCTTCTTCCCCTCGACCACACCCTCCTTCACGAGCAGGTTGTGGACCGATTCGGATGTCTCGGCGCCCATGGAAATCCAGTGGAGGATACGCTCCTTCTTGAGCACCGCTACCTTGGAATGCGGATCATAGCTTCCGAGCATCTCCACATGCTTCCGACCCGGCGCCTTGGCCTTCTCCTGGAGCGCGATACGGAACGCGGCACGGTTCTTCTTCCCGACACGGCTGAAACGGATAGTAAGCATAATTTCTTCTGCAAAGAGTATCAAAAAAAGTCTAGGGGTCTGTTGGAAGGTCTTGTTCGTCGCGAAAGGCTGAAATTTCGAGCGAAAAATTCGGAAATCGAGGAGAGGCTATATAAGGAATATAACCCGACGAAATTACCGGATTTTGCAGCCGAAATTTCAGTTTTGCAGCAGAACAGAGGCTTTTCAACAGACTCCGGGCTATCGAAGATCATAGTACCGTGAAAACGGAACTCTGTCAACACCGTGTTGAGTCCATAAAGTGCATCAAGTTTCTCAAGCCCGTAAAGCCAGAAAATCCATCTAAAAACAGAAAACCCACCGAAGCAGGTTATTCACTATTCTCCATCCACCGTTCTTCATTTCTCTTTCTTCCCCTTCCCCCGGATATTCTCCGCCTCCTCGAGGTGAAGGGAGAGGATCTGTGAGACGCCGTCCTCACCCATGGTGACGCCGTAGAGGAGCGAGGCTTCGCGCATGGTCTGGCGGTTGTGCGTGATGACGATGAATTGCGTCCGTGAAGCGAGTTCCTTCAAGACCTTGCCGAACCGCTTGGAATTCGCCTCGTCGAGCGCGGCCTCCACTTCGTCGAGCACGGAAAACGGCGGCGGATTATGCGAGATGATCGCGAAGAGGAGCGCAAGCGAGGTGAGCGACCGCTCCCCGCCGGAAAGCATGGAAAGGTTCGTGATCTTCTTGCCGGGCGGACAGGCGGAAATATCGATACCCGCGACCTCCTCGGTCGGCTCTTCCGGCATCTCGTTTTCCGCGTCGGCATCCTCGCCCTCGACCTTCCGCGGCTTCGGTTTCGTCTTGATCAGTTCGGCATGTCCCCCGTTGAAAATGAGCGAGAAATAATGTGAGAATTTCTTGGCGATCTCATCGAACGCTTTGCCGAATTCCGCCTCGATCCGTCCGTCCATCTCGACAATGACCGTCTCCAGGGACGCCATCGCCTTCCGAAGATCCGCCGATTCGGTCGAAAGGAACTCGAAACGCTTGTTCGTCTCCTCGTATTCCTCGGCGATCATCGGGTCGATCGCGCCGACACGCTCCGCCTCGCCCTTGAGCCGGATGATGTCGCGGACGAGCGAATCCTTGTCGCGCGGAGTCCCGTCCCAAGACAGGTCGCGGACATCCATCGACAACTCATCACGCACCTCGTTGATGAGATCCTCCTCGCGGACCTCGACACGGGCGAGCCGCACTTTCACTTCGTTCAGCGTATCCTTCTGCGTCGAAAGTGTCCGTTCCTTCTCACGGGATTCCTTCTCGAGATGAAAATACCGTTCACGCGCCTCGCGCCCCCTCTCCCGCTCCGCGCGGATGGCCGATTCCTTCTCGTCGATGTTTTTCCGGATAATTGCCATCTCGGCCTCGAGACGATCCTTTTCCGCCTTGTACGCGGCGAGTTTCGCATCGCTTTCGCGCTTCTCGTCCTCCGGAAGCGAGATGACGATCTTTTCCGTCACCGTCCCCGCCTCGACCTTCACATCGAGATCGACGAGCTCCTGGTTGATGGCACGGGCGAATTCGCGGAGATCCTGGATATCCTCGAGTTTCTCCACATTCCCGAGCCGCTCCACGAGCGTCACCTGGTTCGCGCGCACCAAATCAAGCGCCTTTCGGATATATCCGAGATCGACCGGAATGGTCCGTATCTCCTCGCGATCCTTCCGTTTCTCTTCCTCGACCAGGGCGCGACCGTGGATGATGGCGAGTTCGCGCTCGATCACGTTCAGGCGTTCGCGGAACACTGACGCCTCCCGGAGGAGTTCGTCTGACTTCCCGCCCTCCTCGAGCGTCTCGGAAAGCTTCCCGAGATCCTCCCGTAATCTGTCAGTTTCCTGCTCGAGCTGCGCCGCTTCGCGTGCGATGCGCTCGCGCTCATCCGAGAGCGTCCCCTTTTCGGACTGGAACGAGTGCCAGAGGAATCCGTAGAGATCGACCTGCTTGGAGAGGAGCCTCTCGGCGACATCCCTGCCCTGCGCCGCACGTTCCGCCTGCCGCCTGAGCATCTTCAAATGCGGCTCGATTTCGGCGAGAAGCGAATCGACACGGACGAGATTTTCCTTCGTGGAAACGAGCTTCCGGAGCGCGCGCTCCTTCTGTATCTGATACTGCTTCACACCGGCGGCATCCTCGAACATCGATCGTCGATCCGCCGGTGTCGCGTTGAGTGCGGCGTCGGACATGCCCTGGGTGACGACGGAGTAGCTGTCCTTGCCGATGCCCGCCTTCGCGAGGAGATCGGCGATATCGAGGAGACGCACCTTCGCACCGTTTATGAGAAACTCGCTCTCTCCGCTCCGGTGAAGCTTGCGTGTGATGGACACCTCGTCATATTCGAGCGGGATGCGGTGGTCATGGTTCTCGAAAAAAAGCGTCACAGACGCAGTGCCGATCTTGGATCGTTTCGCCGTCCCTGCGAAGATTACGTCCTCGGATTTTTTTCCGCGAAGATTCTTGCTCGACTGCTCGCCGATCGTCCAGCGGATAGCGTCAGCGACATTGGATTTTCCCGACCCGTTCGGTCCGACGATCGCGGTGATACCCCGGACTCCGCTTGAAGTTTCGGGCCTGCCCGCCTCGCTACCGCTTCGGCTGCGGGCGGGGGCAAAATCAAGAACCGTCCGGCTGGCGAACGACTTGAATCCGGAAATTTCGACGCGACGGAGAAACATGATCAGTCAACAGATAACAGAAAACAATAAACGACTATCCTCTACAAGTTCTTTCCAGTATATCGGATTCCGGACAAAAAGAAAAAGCCCGCGAGAGCTTCCGATTTTACATTTTGAGATTTGTCAGCCTACAAAGCCATACATAGCATTGCGGGCAGACGTTTTCCATTTTCTCCTACTCCCATCCCTTCGCGGCGAGCGCGGCTTCGGCAGCCTTACGCTGAGCCTCCTGTTTGGACGCGCCTTCGCCTTCGGCGACGAGCTCCTCGCCAATGAAGATACCGGCGGTGAAATGCCGGTCATGATCCGGCCCCCACTCCTTAAGAATACGATAATTCGGGGTGACCCCCGCCTTTTCCTGCGCCAGTTCCTGGAACCGGCTCTTCGGATCCGCATATGAACCGTCCGCAAGCACTTTCGGAAGCTCCGAAAGGATGTTCTTCTCGATGAACGCCTTCGTTTCCTCGTACCCAGAATCGAGATACAGCGCGCCGATAACGGACTCCATCGCGTTCGCGAGGAGCCACATCCGCGCACGTCCGGTATCCTTGGCCTCGCCTCGGCTCATGAGGAGAAACTCTCCGATACCCATCCGCCCGGCGATATTCGCGAGCATTTCGCCGTTCACCAGCGCTGCACGGAAACTCGTCAACTCCCCTTCCGGATTCGGAAAGGTGTGATAGAGATATTCCGTCACGATAAGCTCCAAAACCGCGTCTCCGAGAAATTCGAGACGCTCGTTATGATTCAGCTTGTACCCACGGTGCTCGTTGAGATACGACCGATGGGTGATGGATTCTTGGAAGAGTTCGCTATTCCGAACCGGGATACCGAGCTTCTTCGAAAAATCCTCCGCATTGAAGACATCCATACCGTAGAATCTATTCTTTCACCGCCTTCTTTTTCGCCTTCACCTTTTTCGGCTTTTCTTCCACGACTTCTTCCGAAGCCTCCTCATCGACTGCCGTTTTCGGTCCGTCTGATTTTTCCTCGACATCTCCCAGACGCGCCTTGTGCTTTTCCGAGGAGTCATCCTTCATCGGTTCGCCCATCTCACGATAGATCGTACCGAGAACGCCGTTCACGAACTTCGGCGAACTATCGGAACCGAAGGATTTCGCGAGCTCGATAGCCTCGTTTATCGCCACTTTCGGCGGCACCTCGTCATAATCGCCGAAGAGAAGCTCGTAGATACCGAGCCGCAGAATCGCCCGGTCGACGGACGCTATCTGATCAAGCGGCCATTCCGGCGCGCATTTGACGATAAGCTGATCGATCGTCTCGCGTTCCTTGACCGCGCCTTCGATGATCTTCTCCGCGAAATGCTCCCCCTCGAGTCCCGGTGCGAACTCGTCGAGGTTGCGTTTCACGACACCGATCTCGGTTTCCGGTTTGAAACCGGAAAAATCCAGTTCGTACAGGGACTGCATCGCGACGGAGCGCTGGAGGTGACGATTAGCCATAACGAAGGAACTTACGCTTTTATGTTACATGCTGCTTGTTGAACGGGATCCTGAAACAAGTTCAGGATGACAAAAAAACACTAGTGTTTTTTTGTCAGTTTCGGTTCAGCTTTCGTGATGACCTGCCGACCGCGATAGTTACCGCACTTCGGGCATGCACGGTGCGAAAGGACCGGCGCCGCGCATTTCGGACAGCTTTGGGTCTGGGTCGGCTTCATCTCGAGCTCGCGACGCGCGCGATCCCGTCGTTCATGGGTATGCCTCTGCTTCGGAAGTGCCATAGCGGTGCGATAAAACAGTTAATCCGGGAATTCAACCCTTTCAGGCACCAGCATACCATCGTTCCTGTCTTTTGACAAGACTCCATACTATGCATATTCCGCCATGAATTTTCGAACGGCATGGAAAAGCTTTCTTGTTATCGGGCCGACCGAACCATCTCCGACAGTGATATCGTCGATACGGACGACCGGACGCACTTGTTTGTTCGATGCGGTCAGAAACGATTCGTCACACTCCGCGAGCTCTGCCTCGACGATATCCCGTTCCTCGACGGGAATACCGGATTCGCGAGCGAGCCGGATGACGAGTTTTCTCGTGATGCCGCCAAGAACGCCTTCTTTCGGAGTGATGACCACACCGTCCTTCACGATGAAGAGGTTGCTCGTCGATGCCTCAAGAACGTGCCCGCCTTTCACGTACAGGATTTCCGCGGCATCGGCGTCTTCCTTCTCCTTCCGGAGACTGATGGGAAAGATGTAGTTCGTCGTCTTCGACTCCGGAATCTCACGTTCGTGCCTGCGGATGATCACGCTTACGCCACACTCGTGATCCGATTCCTGCGGCGGTTTCGTTTCTTCGATCATGATACAGAATGTCTCTTTTCCTTCCGGAAGAAAACCTCCTTCGCTCGGGCCACCGGATAACACGGTTCGGACGATCATGTACGGATACGTATGCCGCGCGATAAGATCGGTCATTATCGCCAACGCCTTTTCCATATCGATCGGAACACTCAATCCGAGCGACGCGGCGGAATTCTCGAGACGCCTCCAATGATCCTCGAAGAGAAATGGCTTTCCGTTAACCACCGGAAGCACATCGAACACCCCATACCCGCGAAGAAACCCGAGATCGCGGACAGACAGGGTCGCTTTTTCGATAGGAACAACCCTTCCGTTGAGGTAGCAGATATTTTTCATACTTCATATCGGAGTGGATTACTTCCTCTTTCTTGAAAGCAGGTTCCGATTCACATTCTCGGGGATCGAGTAGAAGACCGGCTTGAAGCTCATCCGATGGATCGGACATGCCCCATGCTTCCGCAACGCGTCCATATGCCCCTTCGTCCCGTATCCCTTGTGCTGCGCGAATCCGTACAGAGGATACTCTTTGTCATACTCGAGCATCATCCTATCCCGCGTCACTTTGGCAATGATCGACGCCGCCGCGATCGAACGGACGATTCCATCGCCTCCGACGACAGCCTCCTGCGGAAGCGAGAGATTCGGTATCGTCATATTCCCATCCACCAATACGATGGTCTTTTGCATCTTATATCCTGTATCCTGTATCTTCAGCTCCGAAAGAGCTGATTTCATCGCCAGAAACGTCGCTTCGAGTATATTGATCCGATCGATCGTCTCGGCGTGCACGATGCCGACTCCGACAAAGAATTTTTCATGGACGAACTCGAATGCTCGGTCCCGCTGCTTCTCGGACAAGGTCTTCGAGTCCCGAATCAATTTCCATTCTTTCTCCTCCCCATCTGTTGTTCCCTGTTCCCCGTTCATTGCTCCTTGTCGCAACGCTGCCGCAGCCGCAACGACAGAACCAGCCAAAGGACCGCGACCCGCCTCGTCGACCCCGACAACCACGTCGAAGCCTGCTTCCTCGTACGCACGCTCCCGATCGAATGTCAGCTCTTGCATAGGTTTTGATTCCAGTATAGACTAGAGCGTTCTTTTGAAACAAGGAGTCTCCCTATGCGAGGCAAAAAAGGATCAGGCACAACCATTCTCTATTGGCTCTGCCAGTGCCGGAATTGCAGACACACATTCAATGTCCCGCGGGCAAGGAATCGTCCTCTCACGATGGAAATCGGGAAGGCAAAATGCCCGGATTGCGGCGGATTTCTCGTCCGCAGCAATAGGATTCCGGACACACCAGCTAGAACCATTACCCGCGAGCAGGCGAGACTCGCCTAGACCGAAACACATCCCGCCATCCGGAACACCGGAGGCGGGCTTTCATTTTTCTCGTGTTGGCGATATACTGGGGGCATATCAGATTCCTTCCCCGCAGAACCCGAGGCGCGAGCCGGGATATGGAGGAAGTCTCAAGACAATGCCAAATTTCAAATGCCAAATTTCAAATTCCGCATCGTCATTCCGGCGCGGTTTTTATTTTGAGTTTTCGACATTTGAGTTTGATTTGACATTTGATATTTGACATTTGGATTTATGCCTTTCGTCCATCTCCACGTCCACAGCCACTATTCTCTCCTGAACGCGCTTCCGAAGATTGACGACCTCGTCGCCGAAGCGAAGAAGCACGGGATGACATCACTCGCGCTCACGGACACATCGAACATGTACGGTTCGGTCGAGCTCTATATCAAGGCGAAGTATGCGGGGCTGAAACCGATCATCGGTGTCGAGCTCCATATCGTGAAGGATCACACGAGCAAGACGTCGTCGATGGACGACCGTCCGCGGCACACCATCGTTCTCCTCGCAGAAAACGAGACGGGGTACAAAAACCTGCTGCAGCTCGTGTCCAAGGCCCAGCTCGACGGATTCTACTACAAAGCGCGCATCGACCGCAATCTTCTCAGACTCCACCACGAGGGACTGATTGCGCTTTCCGGAAACATGACCGGCGAGATCCCCGCGAACCTCATCTACGATAATTACGAAGCCGCGAAAGCTACCGCTCTCGAATACCAGGAGATATTCGGAAAAGACCGCTTCTATCTCGAGGTCGGACCGAACATCGAATACGAGAACCAGGCCAACATCAACGGCAATCTCCGGGAGATGAGCCTGGAGACCGGCATCCCCCTCGTCGCCGCAGCCGATGTCTTTTACCTCCATCCGGAGGATCGCGACACGCATGATATCCTCATATGCATTCAGAACAACTGGACAGTCGAGCAGGAGGGACGCCCGCGACTCACGCATCTCGACCTTTCCTTCCGCTCTCCCGAAGAGATGGAGCGGCTCTTCAAGGATTTCCCCGGAGCCATAGAGAACACGAAGAAAATCGCCGATAGATGCAATGTCGAGATCCATCTCGGCGAAACACAGCTTCCGCATTTCGACGTGCCGGACGGACTCTCCGCCGAGGAATACCTGCGGACGCTCTGCGAGAAGGGACTCACGCGACGCTTCGGGAACACCTCTGTCAATGAAGGGTATCGGAAGCGCCTCGACTATGAGCTCGACGTCATCAGGACGACCGGCTTCGCGTCGTACTTCCTCATCGTCGCGGACTTCGTGAACTGGGCGAAGAACAACGGCGTCGTCGTCGGTCCCGGCCGCGGCTCGGCGGCCGGATCGCTCGTCGCCTACCTCACCGGAATCACGAACCTCGACCCGATCGCCTACGACCTCCTCTTCGAGCGGTTCCTGAATCCCGAACGCATCTCCATGCCGGACGTCGACATGGACTTCGCCGACGACCGCCGCGACGACGTGCTCGATTATGTGCGGCAGAAATACGGCGCGGACCATGTCGCGCAGATCATCACCTTCGGGACTATGGCGGCGAAAGCGGCGATCCGCGACACCGGTCGCGCGCTCGGGTTCCCCTATTCCTTCTGCGACCAGATCTCGAAGATGATCCCGATGTTCACCTCGCTCGAAAAAGCCGTCGAGGAGGTTCAGGAGCTCAAGAAACTCTACGAGGAGAACAAGGACGCGAAGCGTATCATCGACACCGCGAAAAAGCTCGAAGGCAACGCGCGCCACGCCTCCGTCCACGCCTGCGGCGTCGTCGTGACCAAGGACCCCGTCGTTGCCTACTCGCCCCTCCAGCACGTCTCCGGCCACGGGGACGGCATGGTGACGCAGTATGCCTCGTCGACCAAAATGAGCGTCGTCGAGAAGATCGGTCTCCTCAAGATGGACTTCCTGGGACTCAAGAACCTCACCATCATGCAGAACGCGATCCGGATCATCCGCGCACTCGGCAAGTTCCCGGGACTGGCGGAACGGCTCGGTCTCCCGGGAGACGCCTCCCCGTCCGACGTTCTCGACCGCATCCCGCTTGACGATCCGAACACCTATCGTCTCCTCCAGGAAGCCAAGACGACCGGCGTCTTCCAGCTTGAATCGAACGGCATGAAACGGTACCTGAAACAGCTCCAGCCGACCGTCTTCGAGGACATCATCGCGATGGTCGCCCTCTACCGCCCGGGTCCGATGGACTGGATCCCGGACTTCATCGACGGCAAGCACGGCCGCAAGACGGTAAAATATCTCCATCCGAAACTCGAGCCGATCCTCCGCAACACCTACGGCGTCGCCGTCTACCAGGAGCAGGTCATGCAGATCGCACGCGACCTCGCCGGGTTCTCCCTCGGCGAAGCGGACGTGCTCCGCAAGGCGATGGGCAAGAAGATCAAGGAACTCATCGCCGAACAGCGCATCAAGTTCATCGACCGCGCCGTGGGCGAGGGTGTCGCGCAGAAGGTCGCGGAAAAGGTCTTCGACTTCATCGAACCGTTCGCCGGATACGGGTTCAACCGATCCCACGCCGCCTGCTATGCTCTCATCGGTTACCAGACCGCCTATCTCAAGGCGCACTACCCGGCGGAATTTATGGCGGCACTCCTCACGAGCGACCAACACGATACCGACCGCATCGCCATCGAATTGACCGAGGCGAAGGAGATGGGCATCGAAACCCTCCCGCCCTCCGTCGACGAAAGTTTCGAGGATTTCGCCGTCATCCCGGATGATGCCGGGAAGGAACGCATCCGCTTCGGATTGAACGCGATCAAGAACGTCGGTCGTCCCGCCGCGGAAGAGATCGTCCGCGAGCGGAAAGCCGGTGGGCGATACCGCGATCTCGAGGATTTCCTCGAACGCGTCCGCACGAAGGATCTCAACAAGAAATCACTCGAGGCGCTCGCGAAAGTCGGCGCGCTCGACCTGTTCGGTGAGCGCGGCCTCTTTCTCGCGAACCTCGACAATATCCTCTACTTCTCCAAGAACGTCGAGAAAGTCCGCGAAACGCACGCGGTGAGCCTCTTCGGCGAACTCTCGCTCGAAAAACCGAAGGTGCGTCTCGAACCGGCGATTCCGGCGACGAAAAAGGCGCGGCTCGACTGGGAGAAGGAGCTTCTCGGACTCTATGTCTCCGATCATCCGCTCTCCGGATACGCCTCCTATCTCGCCGAAACGACCCTGCCGATCCGCGAAATCGCGAACCAGGACGACGAGATATCGGTGCGACTCGGCGGCGTCATCGCGACCGTAAAAAAAATCATCTCGAAAAACGGAGCGCCGATGTTCTTCATCGGGCTCGAGGATCTGACGGGGCGGACGGAGCTCGTCATCTTTCCCCGCATCGCGGAAAAGACCGAGGCATTCTGGAAGGAGGGCGGTATCGTCATCGTGGACGGAAAGATCTCCCGTCGCGACGGCGAAGCGAAAGTCATCACCGATTCCGTCACGCCACTTTCCGAAGAGGACGTGAACCGGTTCCGGAACGCGCAAGCGATGCGAAAAAACAGTCAGCAGCCAGCAGTCAACAAAAAACAGTACATCGAAAGCCAAACGGAAAAAATCATGACGATTTTCCTTGATACGGAAAAGGGACCGGGAGCCATAGACAAAATCTCCGAAATATTGAAGAATGCCCCGACGGGTGACACAAGAATCTTCGTCTCCGTCGACGACACGAAAATACGGACATCGTTTTCCGTCAGCCCCGATGATGCGCTATTGGAACGCCTGAAGGATATCGAGGGAGTGGAACGAATAGCGTCATGAAAACACAAAGCTCAGAGCACAAAAATCCAAACAAAACACAGCGCACAAATCACAAAATACAAACGCAGAAAAATCGAGTTTGTGTTTTGAAAGTTGTGATTTGTTTGGATTTTTGTGTTTTGTAATTTTGTGCTTTCCAAGCATGCAAACCTCTTCAAAAAAATTGATCGCGGTACTTGGTCCTACTTCTTCCGGAAAATCCGACTACGCGATACGGCTCGCGCGGGAGGTTGACAGCGAAATCATCTCCGTCGACTCACGACAGGTGTACAGAGGAATGGATATAGGTACCGGAAAAATCCCGAGGGATTTTTCCGGAAATTACAAATTACAAATTACAAATACCAAACGGCGGGATAAAGACTTATTTTTTTCCGAAGGCATCCGGCATCACCTGCTCGATGTGGCGAGCCCGAAGCGCGAGTACAATGTCACACACTTTCTCCGCGACGCGAAAAAGGCGATCACCGATATCGAGAAGCGCGGCAAGGTTCCGATTCTCTGTGGCGGCACGACTTTCTGGGTCGAGGCACTCCTCCTCGGCACGTCATTCCCCGAAGTGAAACCGGACAAAGCGCTCCGTGCGAAACTCAGCAAGCTCTCCGTCGAAACATTGTTCAAAATGCTCCAAGAAAAGGACCACGAGCGCACCGCCAATATCGACGCGAAAAACAAGGTCCGCCTCATCCGCGCCTTGGAAATCATAGAAACTCTGGGAAAGGTTCCCTCTCTCGGCCGTCATTGCGAGGAGTCTTCGACGAAACAATCCAGAAATTCCTGGATCGCCACGTCTTTTGATAAGAATCAAAAAACTCGCGATGACAAAATTCATATCATCGCTCTCAATCCCCCGAAGGAAATCCTTCACGCCCGCATCGAAAAAAGACTCAAAGAAAGGCTTAAACAAGGTATGGTAGAAGAAGTAAAACGCCTCCACAACGAAGGCGTTTCCTGGAAAAGACTCGAAGGATTTGGTCTCGAATACCGGTGGTGCACCCGCCTGCTCCAGGAGAAAATATCACGCGAGGACATGGAAATGAAGCTCCTCAAGGAATCCAAACACTACGCAAAACGCCAACTCACCTTCCTCCGCCGCCTCGAGCGGAACGGCCTTGGCATCGAATGGATTACGAAAGCTTCCTTGTAAGGATTTCCGAAACGATTTTCGGATTCGCTTTTCCCTTCGTAGCCGACATGACCTGACCCATGAGAAACTGGAGTGCGTTCTGCTTCCCGGATTTGAAATCGGTGACGGACTGAGTGTTCGCGGAAAGGATAGTGTCGACGATTGTCTCGAGCTCACCCTCGTCGCTCACCTGTGCGAGATTGAGCCGTTCCACGACATGCGACGGATCGTTGTCGCCGCCTTTATACATCTCCTCAAGCACCGTCTGCGCAGCGCTCGAATTGATCTTTCCTGACGCGACGATCGCGATGAATTCCGCGAAATTTTCCGGCGTGATCCGGATATGGGAAATATTCTCCCCGGTCTTGGAGAAGTGCTTACGCAGCTCGGTGATCATATAGTTCGCGGCGAGTTTCTCCGCCTTCCCTTCCGGCATGTCCGCCTCGTGCGCGTCGCCCTTCTCGCCGAGCTCGGACACGACCGCCTCATAGTACGCCGCGAACTCGCGTTCCGCGGTCAGTAGCGCCGCATCGGATTCCGAAAGACCGAATGACTCCCGGAATCGCCTCATCTTGGCATCCGGCAGTTCCGGAAGCGCCCCGCGGAGTTCCTCGACATACTCCGGCGTGAACGAGAACGGTGGAATATCAGGCTCCGGGAAGTAGCGATAGTCATGCGCGGATTCCTTCTTGCGCTGGGAAACGGTCGCCTGTCGCCCTTCGTCCCACCCGCGGGTCTCCTGCACGAGCGCTTCTCCGGTTTCGAGAGCGGCTGTCTGCCGTTTGATCTCATAGTCGATCGCTCCCGCGACCGACTTGAACGAATTGAGGTTCTTCACCTCCACCTTGGTGCCGGAAAGTTTTTCTGTTCCTTCCGGATGGACCGAGATGTTCACTTCGCACCGCATCTGTCCCTTCTCCATATCCGCATCGGAAATATCGATGTAACGGAGAATCTGCTGAAGTTTCTGACAGAAGAGCCTCGCGTCATCGGCGGATTCGATATCCGGTTCGGTCACGAGCTCCATGAGCGGTACTCCGGCACGATTGAGATCGACGAGCGTATAGTCCGCGCCGAGCGGATGCGTCGATTTCCCCGTGTCCTCCTCCATGTGGATACGGGTTATGTCCACGGTCTTTCCGGGACGGATTTCGAGTTTCCCCTTCTCGCAGAACGGCTCATCGTATTGGGAAATCTGATATCCCTTCGGAAGGTCCGGATAGAAGTAGTTCTTCCGGTCGAACTTGGACTTGAGACGAAGCGAGCAGCCTAAGCTCAGTCCCGCTCGCTGGACGGATTCGATCGCCTTGCGGTTCGGCGTCGGAAGCGTCCCCGGCTGTCCGGTGCACACCGGACAGATATTGATATTCGGCTCCTTTTCGAGACCACGACCGTTCTTGCATGAGCAGAACATCTTGGACTCCGTCCGGAGCTCCACATGCACCTCCATTCCTATCACTGGTAGATATTTCATGGCTCCATGATAACATTGTTACATTGCCGCACTGCTTCATTGTTGAAAACAAGAACTTGTTTCTTCCAACAATGCAACCATATAACAATGAAGCAATTTACCTGCCGGTGCTGCCAAACCCGTCCGTGCCGCGCTCCGAATCCGACAGATCCGAGACCTCCTCGACCGGAAACAGTTCGACGTGCTGGATAAGGAGCTGCGCAATCTTATCACCGGCAGCGATCACATGCGTTTCGTCACCAAGGTTCGAAAGGATCACCTGAATTTCCCCACGATACCCGGCATCGATCACGCCACCCATGGTTTTTATTCCGCCTTTCGCCGCAAGACCGGATTTGTCCCACACGAGACCGACAAATCCGAGAGGGATTTCCATCGCGACGCCGGTCCGCACTGCGCGACGCTCCGAAGGAGCGATCGAACACGACTCGACCGAATAGAGATCGACCCCGGCATCGCCTTCCTTGGCACGGGTCGGCAGCTTCGCCTCCGGAACGATTTTTTTCACCCGAAGATGCATATCATTTCTTCCACAGAGATTTCCATGACCACTCATGCCTTGAGGATTTCCGTCCGCTCTCACGCAGCTTCGCGAGAAGCGCGTCCGCATGAACATAGAGCTCATCAAGTGATCCGTTGTTGTCAATCGTGAAATCCGCCTCTTCCGCAAGCTTCCGGATTTCCGTTTCGGATTCGAGTTCGCTGTCCTGAAGGAATTCCTCGAATGTCTTGGTCGTGTCATCCGCGTTCTGATCCCGGCTCGTCATCCGTTCATGCCGACGCTTCGGGTCCACATTGATATAGAGGAGTGTGAAACCGAGCAGCCCCTGGATGCTTTTCACATCCGAGCTCCGACGCACGCCGTCTATCACGATAAGGTCGTTTCCATCGTTCTCAATCTCCTCCGCGATCGATCGGGCGAATATGTCTTCTCCGAACGTTTCACGGAGCATAAGCGACGACGCCGCGAGATTTTTCCTGTTTTCCTCGAGATGAAGGCGCCTCAGGATATCCCGAAGCACGTCGGAAAACCGGTACATGCTCGCCCCATGTTTCTTCTGATAGTACCGGGATACCGTATCTTTCCCCGAAGCGATTTCTCCCGCGATGCCGATGATTATTTTCCCTTGTTTTTCCGACATATGCATTGGATATTGATTGATCGCTTCTCCGGACATTGTATCACGCCCCCGGCTTCCGTTCAAATGAAAAACAGGCCGATAAGAGCCTGTTTTTCGAAGTTCCGGCTATGCCTTGACCCGGATTCCGGTGCCCATCGTCGACGCGAGCGTGACTGATCTTACGAATCGGCCCTTGAAGCCTTCAGGCTTCAGTCGGGAAACCGTCTCGAAAAGAGCGGCATGATTCTCAAGCAGCGCCGCGGCCTCGAACGAGAGTTTCCCGATGACCTGGTGGATATTCCCGCCGTCATCGTTCTTGAAACTCGCCTTCTTTCCCTTGGAGAGCATCTCCACGCCATCGGCGATCTTGATCGTAACCGTCTCATTCTTCGGACTCGGCATAAGCCCCTTCGGACCGAGGATCTTCGCGACCGATGCGAGCTTGGGCATCATGTCCGGCGTCGCAAGCAGGATATCGAACGCGGATCCGGGGACGATTTTTCCTTCCTTGATTCCCGTGATGATGTCTTCGCCGCCGACCAATACCGCACCCGCCTTCTCCGCTTCCTTCACCGCGGATTCGGTCACGACCGCGACACGCTTGCCTTTCCCTGTACCGTGCGGCAAAACCACCGTCGCGCGTACCTGCTCGTTCGTCTTCTTCGCGTTGATACCGAGCTTGATATGGACTTCGACCGACTCATCGAACTTCGCTCCGGCGTTCGCCTTGAGAACATCGATCGCTTCCGCAAGCTCATACTCCTTCGTAAGGTCGATCTTTTCCGCTATCGCGCGATATTTCTTTCCGTGCTTCATAGGATTGTCGTGGTGATAACGCCTTCGACTTCGCTCGGGCTCCCACAAATAATGACTTATGATTCAAAAATCTTCAATCAAAAATCCGCATTCTGCAATTACTCGACTCTGATTCCCATCGACCGGGCGGTTCCGGCGATGATTTTCGCAGCAGCATCGATGTCGTTCGCGTTGAGATCCTCCATCTTCGCCTCGGCGATCTCGCGTACCTGCGCCATCGTCACCGTCCCCACCTTTTCCTTGAGCGGATTCGCCGCACCCTTCTCGGTTTTCGCCGCCTTTTTCAGGAGTTCCGCCGCAGGAGACGTCTTGAGCACGAACGTGAACGTCCGATCCTCATAGACGGTGATCTCCGCCGGGATGATGTCGCCCATGCGATCCTTCGTCGCCTCGTTGAACTGCATGCAGAATCCCTGGATATTGAGTCCGTGCTGACCGAGCGCGGGGCCGACCGGCGGGGCCGGGTTCGCCTTCCCTCCGGGGATCTGCAGCTTGATGACCGTCTTTATCGCTTTTGCCATACTCGTATGAATCACCAATCACCAAAATCCAACATCCAAATCAGGAAAATGTCTTCTTGGTTATTGGCACTTGGTTATTGGTTATTCTGAAAGATTATGCCTTCTTTATCTGAAGAAAATCCAGCTCCACCGAAGTCTCGCGACCGAAGAGCGAAACGAGCACCTTGAGCTTCCCTTTCTCCTCGTCGACCTCAGCCACTTTTCCTTCGAAATTCTTGAAGGGTCCGTCGATGACCTGGACGGCATCGCCCTGTTTCACGTCCACCTTGAACTTCGGCTCCGCGACTCCCATCCGTTTCTTGAGTGCCTCGATCTCCTTCGGGTCGACCGGTGTCGGAGTCGTTCCGAGTCCGATGAAGCCCGTCACGTTCGGGGTGTTGCGAACCACGTACCACGAGGCATCCGTGACCATCATATCGACCAGGACATACCCTGGATAGATGCGCTCCTCGATGACGACGCGCTTCCCCGCCTTGATCTTTATTTTTTTCTCCTTCGGAACAAGCACATCGAAGATATAATCCTGCATATCCATCGATTCGATACGCTGTTTGAGATTCCGTGAGACATTGTCCTCATATCCGGAATATGTGTGAAGGACGTACCACGCGCGCCCATGATGCTGTGTCTGCTTTGCCATACGAAAAATGATGAGTATTTACTGGAACAGGAACCGTTCCGCGAGACGGCTGAACACGTAGTCAAGCGTCCCGAGAAACAGTGCGGTCGCGATCGAGATACCGATGACGATGAGCGTGTTCCTGACGATCTGTTCCTTCGTCGGCCAACTCACCTTTTCAAGCTCCGCTTTCGCTTCCTTCAGAAATTCGACCGCTTTCGACATAATCTTTCTCTGTTAAAAAAAGCCTTTCCAGGGCTTTTGCATATCACGAGAGTACCAGGATTTCCAGCTGCTGTCAATGCCGTCCTTCAGGACGGCTGTCCGACATCGTTTCTGCCTGAGTGACCGTCTCAAAAAAGCTCCAGTTCATCAAAGAATTTCCGATATTTTTCGAGCGTTGTATCGGCTTCTTCCCGGGAAAGCGCGAATGCCGGATCCTGGATGATCCGGTTCCGCATCATATGCCCCTCCCGAAGCTCCCCGAGCCTGACGATCTGCCCTTCGCGGACGGCCGCAAGCCGCTCTCCCATATTGGATCCCCCGACCCCGATCCCGGCCAGCATTTCCTCGGCGAGCGCATCCGCCTCGAGTACCGCCGCCTTGTACTGTGACGGATTCTCCGTCAAAAGACGCGCCTCTATGCCGCTCCATCGCTTCTGAAATCTCGACTGCGACACGATAGGCCGCTTCGCCCCGTAAAGCGTTTTCTTGAGATCGCTCGGAATATCACGAAGAATGAGCAGCATGATGATATCCGCGAACAGGACGAGCGTATACAGCCCGAGAAACCAGACAAGCGCGGTGAAAAGCGCGGATGATTGGATGGCCTGAAACATCGCGACGACGGTGGCGATCGTGGATGAATGATCGGGGGACATGATGATAGTGTAAAAGGAAAATATCAGAATGGAAAATTTTTCGAGTCCGCTATCGGAAAATCCCGCTATTTTTCATTTTGACCCTTTCATTTTGATTTTTCATAGGCGTCCGCCGCACGGAGAAGCGTCTCCTCGTCGAACCATTCTCCCATCAGGTGGCCACCGAGCGGAAGTTTCTTCCCTTCTTCCTCGATCGTTCCGATCGGGAACGAAATCGCCGGAACACCGGCAAGGTTCGCCGTCACGGTATAGATATCCGAGAGATACATCTTGAGCGGATCGTCCGTCTTCGCTCCGAATTTGAACGCCGGCTCCGGCGCCGTCGGCGAAAAGATGACATCGACATCCTTGAACGCGTCGGAGAAATCCTTCTTGATGAGCTTCCGGACTGCCTGCGCTTTCTTGTAATACGCATCATAGTACCCGGCGGAGAGCGTGTATGTCCCGAGCATGATGCGCCGCTTCACTTCATCGCCGAATCCGTATCCTCGGCTGTCGAGATACGTTTCAAGCAGCGTTCCGGACCCGGGGACGCGCTCCGCCTGGTCGTTGATCGAGAGCCCGTATTTTATCCCATCGAACCGGGCGAGGTTCGAGCTCACTTCCGAAGGCATGATGATATAGTACGCCGGAAGCGCGTATTTGGCGTGCGGAAGGGATATGTCGACGATTTCCGCGCCGAGCTCCCTGAACCGCTCGAGTGCCGCCTCCGCGACCGTCCGCACCTTCGCATCGAGATTCTCGGAAAAATATTCCTTCGGTACGCCGATGCGAAGTCCCCGTATATCGCCCGTAAGGCCGTCCTCGAACCGTTTTCCTTCGCTTTCCGCCGTCGTCACGTCCATTCCGTCGTATCCGTAGATTTCCGAAAAGACGATCGCCACGTCCTCGACGGATGAGGCGAAGGGGCCGATCTGATCGAGCGACGATGCCATCGCGAGCAACCCGTACCGTGACACGCGTCCATACGTCGGTTTGAGCCCGACCACACCGCAGAACGACGCCGGCTGGCGGATCGATCCACCCGTATCGCTCCCGAGCGCGAAGACCGCCATATCCGCCGCGACCGCGACTGCCGAACCACCGGACGAGCCACCGGGAACACGCTCCGGATCGACCGGATTTTTCGTCTTCCGATACGCGCTCGATTCGGTCGACGACCCCATGGCGAATTCGTCCATGTTCGTCTTTCCGAGTATGACCGCACCGCACTCCTTAAGCTTCCGGACTGCAGTCGCGTCGTAGGGCGCGATGTAGCTATCGAGAATTTTCGAAGCGGCGGTCGTCCGCGTCCCCTCCATACACATATTGTCCTTCACCGCCCCCGGAATCCCCTCAAGCGGTCCGATTGGCTCGCCGCGCGCAATCTTCTCGTCGACGAACCGCGCCGCCCGAAGCGCCTCATCCGGAAGCACCGTAAGGAACGCGCCGAACTCGTCATCCTTTTCCTTGATGATCGCAAGATGCTTCTCCGCAAGCGAAACCGCGGAAATTTCCTTATTCTTGAGTTGTTCGTGAAGCTCTCTTATCATAGAAAAATCAAAACGGGAAAATCAAAGATAAAAAAAATTGTCATATCCGCCGGAGGCGGATTCCTGAATTTTTCATTTTGAGATTTTTATTTTCCATTTTCTAAAAAACGGATTTCACCTTCACGTATCCATCCTTCGTTTCCGGTATGTTTTCCATGATCGCCTTTCTGCCGTGTGCCCCGAAATCCTCGGCGCGATCCTCACGATAATCGTTCTCTTTCTCGGGGATCCCGGCATCCGTCGCATCGCCCGTATCCAAGGATTCAAGCTCCTTGAAAAAATCCAAAACCTGGGAAAGGTCGGTGCGGTGGCGACCCACCTCCGCATCGGAAAGTCCGATGCGGGCGAGCAGCGCTATATGTTTCACTTCTTCGGTCGAAAGCATACGAAGTAATGTCAAAACTCAAATTTCAAATATCAAATCAAATCCTAAATCGAAATTCCAAAAAAGATTCCTCGACTCGCAGACTCACTCGGAATGGTAGCGGAGGCGTTTTTGGATTTTTATCATTTGAGCTTGATTTGTCATTTGACATTTGAACTTTGAAATTCAAACTATCATCCCCAGAAACTCCTCCTCGTTCAGGACACGCACGCCGAGCTCCCGCGCTTTCGCGAGCTTGCTCCCGGCCTCGTCACCTGCCACCACGAAATCCGTCGAGGCGGAAACCGACGAGGACACGTGTCCGCCTTCCTTCCGTATCATATCTTTTGCCTCGTCCCGTGTAAAGCGCGAAAGCGTCCCGGTCAGTACGAACGTCCTGCCCGCAAACGCGCCGCCCTCCGGAGCCGCTCCCTCTTCGATGACGATGTCCACGCCCGCATCGCGCATTTTCCCGAGCATCGCAAGATGCTTCCCATCGCCGAACCACTCCGAAAGACTCTTTGCCGATTTCTCCCCGAGCCCGTCGATCGTCATCCACACCTCTTCCGTCACCTTCGGAAAATACTCGATAACCATGCCCAGGTTTCCGTTTCCGGATCTTGGAATTTGGAATTTGGAATTTGGAATTCCGCTCATCACGCCCTGCGTGATGATGCGGGACGTCTCCTCTCCGATATGCCGGATACCGAGCGCGAAGAGAAATTTCGGAAACGGAACGCGTTTTGACGCCGCAATGGACTCGATGATATTTCCCGCCTTCTTCTCCGCGAACCGTTCAAGCGGCACAAGATCTCCTTCCGTCAGTTCGAAGATATCGGCGATATCGGAGACAAGCCCCTCTTCCAT
The DNA here is from genome assembly GCA_018061645.1 of Candidatus Moraniibacteriota bacterium. Lineage (GTDB taxonomy): Bacteria > Patescibacteriota > Minisyncoccia > Moranbacterales > UBA1568 > JAGOTT01. The sequence goes on along the minus strand of JAGOTT010000001.1, from coordinate 10,900 downwards.
GAGCTGTTCGACGATTTTTTCGCCGAGACCCTCGATATCGAACCCTTTCCGCCCGACCGCATGGATGATCTTCTCCCGCTCCACCGCGAAACAGTTCGGATTCACGCAGTACAAAGCGACGCTTTCCCTTCCGCATCTCTTGCCCTCCTCTCCTTTTCCCGTATCCCTTGTCGCTTGTCGCTTCACCGGTCCCTCGCAGACCGGACATGACTTCGGCATACGGAATTCGCGCTCCTCCCCTGTCCGCAGGTTCGAAACGACGCTTACCACCTCCGGAATGACATCGCCCGCCTTTCGGATGACGACCGTATCGCCGAGACGAACCCCGAGACGGTCGATTTCGTCCTGATTGTGAAGCGTCGCACGCGAAACGACCGACCCGGCGATCCGGACGGGCCGCAGATGCGCGACCGGCGTGAGCACCCCGGTCCGTCCGACCTGGATGGAGATGTCCTCGACGACCGTCGTCGCTTCTTCCGCCGGAAACTTGTACGCGACGCCGAACCGCGGAGATTTGGCGGTATATCCGAGCACCTCCTGAGCAGTACGATCGTTCACCTTGATGACGATACCGTCGAGCGCATAGGGCAGATCATGTCGTTTCGCCTCCCATTCCTCATAGTACGATTCCACTTCCGCGATCGTCCTGCAGAAACGATATTCCGGATTCACCTGAAACCCGAGCTCTTTCAGAAGCTCCAGCTCCTCGATCTGCGTCTCCGGCATTTTCGCACCTGCTTCCCCCTGTTCCCTGTTCCCTGTTCCCTGTTCCCTGAGAAAGTCGACATCGTACACGAACGACTCGAGCTTCCGTGACGCCGTCACCTTCGGATCGAGCTGCCGGATGGAGCCGGCTGCCGCGTTGCGGACATTCGCAAAGAGCGATTCACCCGTCGACTCGCGCTCTCGATTGATCCGCTCGAGCTCCGAGGACGGAAGCCACACTTCCCCGACCGCGATAAGGTCGATCGCCTGCGAAAGCCTGAGCGGAATACTGCGGATAGTGCGGATATTCCCCGTCACATCCTCGCCGATAGCACCATCGCCGCGCGTCGCCGCACGGATAAGCTCGCCTTGTTCATACGTCAGTACGACCTTGAGCCCGTCGATCTTCAGCTCGCAGACATATTCAATCCCACTCTTGTATCTTGTATCTTGTATCTTGCATCCTTGTGATTTCTCAAGAAATCTCAAGGTTCGTTCCTCCCATGATTTCAATTCTTCGAAATCGAACACGTCGTCGAAAGACCATTGCCGCATCTCGTGCCGGACCTTTTCGAACTTTTCGAGCGGTTCGCCTCCGACGCGCAGGGTCGGACTCGTTTTGGAAGCGAATTCCGGGTACTTCGCCTCGAGCTCGACCAGCTCATGGAACAGCGAATCATACGCCTCGTCGGAGATCTCCGGAGCATCTTTCGTGTGATAGAGCCCCCGATGGCGATCGATTTCCGCCCGGAGCTTTTCCATACGATTTTTCGTCACATCCCGCTCATCCATACGTGTTGCGAATGCCTCCATGGTAACATCAAAAAATCCGCAGTACAAGCGGATTTCATGGAATCCATAGTGATCGCGAAAATGCGTAAAAAATCAGAATCCGACGTAGCTGTAGTCCCGCAGCGACGCCGTCGCCTGGATACGGGACTCCATGGTCGCAGTCGCGCTCTCTTTCACGGAAAGATTCACCGTCACCCGACCCATCCTTTTCGGAGTCGTCGATGGCGAGGATTGCACCACGGAAAAACCGCCTGCTACATGACCGGTGGTAACACTCGAATATGCCGGGAAAGACCCCGAGGCACAAACCGGCGGATTCGATGGGTTCGGAGACGGATACCAGCCTGCCTCCAGCGAACCCGCATTGATCCGATACCTGAAACACCGCCCCGAGGAATACTCGTAAAAGACGAGCGGGTTTCCGGCAGTCCCGTCCCCCGACAGCACCGTGCTCGTCCGGAGAAACTTCTCGATCGTGTTCAGCGCATATTGGGCGTTCTCGAGATTCCGTTGGAGCTCGCGCGAGGAACCGAATGTCGAAAATCCCGACGAAAACGCTCCCGCGAGCGCGGTCGACATGATGACGAGCACCGCCATCGAGATGATCATCTCCATCAATGTAAACCCTTTTTTTGTTTTCATATCGGTTCGTTACATCATGTTCACATCCGAAACTATTTCCACGGCCGAAGCGTCGCCTCCGAATATACGCAGCTGTTCGCGGTAGTACAGGTCGATTTATCATTCGGAACATGCGCGCTCCAATACACGGCGCTCGCAATCGAAGCAGTCTGTTGACCGACATTGTAGTCTATGAACACTTTTCGCTTGAATTTCCCGACTGTGCCTGCGTTGCTGTCATGAACATAGAAACCACCAGATAAAATGAGATCATAAAAAGTCCCGTCGCCTCCTGCTGCGGTACAGTCGATATCGTCTATAGCGGGAGTCGTAAGTGCGGCATCATTATAATCGATCCGACACGTCCGGTTTCCAGACGAAAAAGAGACGAAGGCATCGTTTGAAGCGAGCACACCGTTATCCTTCACATTCACGACAAGCTCCACGCCCTCCTGAGCAAGACCCGCGGCGATGACGGTTTCCTGGCTATCCTGCGACGTATTGAGAGCGCCGGTCATCGCGCCGAGTATCGGGAGCAAGCCGATGGTGAGCACCGCGACGGAAAGTATCACTTCCCCGAGCGAGAAACCTTTCAATGTTTTTTGTTTTTGATGCGGCATGTTGCTTTACGGAAAAATCAAATGCAATTCACTCCGATTTTCTCTTCCACCCGTCCGAGCGGATACACGCACACATGCGCGGTCGAACCGTTCTTCGCGAACGAGAAATCCACATGCGTCACTCCGGAAGTACCGATTTCCGTTCCGGCGGAATTTTTCGGTTCGCCGCGCGGGACATCGAACCTGACATGGGCATCCGCGGAAAATTGGACTCCGCTTGGAAGAGAATACGTCATCGGTGCGCCAGAATTCGTATCGCATGTTCCGGATACGAACCTGATCTGTTGCACCGTGAAATCGGAGACCGACGTACCGATATTCACATTCACGCGGAACTGGCACGGCACGTCCCCTGCCGCACCGATATTCTTCCCGGTAAGCGCATAATTCTGAGTCTCGCGGATCGCTGCGGCAAGCTGGCGCGCCGCGCCTTCGACCTCCTGCCTCGTCTTCGATCCTCCCATCGAGATGATGGTCACCGCCGCCATAGTCGAAAGGATCGCCATGGAAACCACGAGTTCGACAAGCGTGAATCCATTACTCCTTCGAGCATGATTCCTGATTCCTGATTCCTGATTCCTGATTCGATCGTTCACATTCCGAAGAAAAAGTATCGCTTCACCATTGTACCAAAAAACAACATGAAAAGCACGGAGGCTGCGAGGAACGGTCCGAAAGGAATCCGGCTTTGCATCTCCTTCCGTTTCATCGCGATGAGCGCGATACCGACGATCGCCCCCGACCCGAACGCGAGCGTGAGCGCAGGCAGGAGCAGTTTCCATCCGACGGCGAGGCCGAGAAGGAGCGCGAGCCATGCATCCCCCTCCCCCATCCATGTCTCTTTCGAAAAAAAGACGATCGCATAGAAGAGCGAAAAGGCGATCGCTCCGCCGACCAGACCGTCGAAGAACCGGGAATCGAGAAACGCTTCCCGCGGCAACGCGAGCCACCACAGGAAAAAAAGCGAGAACATTGTCCAGAGTATCCCGAAACCGAGCGCGGACACGGGAATCTCCATGTGCCGGAGGTCGTAGACGAAGATGACGACGAGCGTCGCGATAAGACCCAATGCAAGAGTCGTCTCGAGCGCCGCATTCACGCTTTCCGGCACATAAAATCTCACCCCTGCGAACGCGAACAGGAGCGCGGTCGAAAGCTCGACCGCCGGATATTGAAGAGAAATCTTCGCGCCGCACTTCCGACACTTCCCACGGAGAAAAACAAAGGAGAGAAGCGGAATATTGTCATACCACGCAATCGGCTCCCGACACGCGTTGCACCGCGACCGCCCCGAAACCATCGTTTCTCCCGTTCCGAATCGGAACAGCACGACATTGAGAAAACTCCCGAGAACGAGCCCGAAGATGAAGAGAATGAATACCATGCGGACATTGTATCATGGAATACAGGGAGTGATCGCATCAGCGCATACGACATTCACAGCGTAAGGAATTCACGATAATTCTCACGATTTACCAGCGACACATCGCTCCCCGGATATCCGATCAGAAATTCTTTCGGGATTGAAAATCTCTCTTTCCTCCATTTGAATTCATAGCCCCGAAGCGCACCACCGGCATCCTCGAGATAATCTATTTCCTTCCCGCTTGTCGTGCGCCAAAAATATCGATTCACTGCGATACCGGCATTGCTATTCCGCTTCAATCGCTCGCTCACGAGAAAATTCTCCCACAAAGCTCCTATATCCTGCCGGAGCGCGATCGGATTGAGATTGTTGATAAGCGCATTTCGCATACCAAGGTCGTAAAAATAGATTTTCCGTTTCTTTTTGAGCTCGTTTCTCACATTCCGCGAGAACGGTCCGACACGGAACACGATATACGCCTGCTCCAGAATACGGACATAGTTCTCCACGGTAACCTTGTTCGCGCCCACGGTCTGCGCGAGTTCGGTATAGGAAACCTCGTTTCCGATCTGAAGCGCCAATGCCTGCAGAAGTTTTTCCAGAAGTTCCGGGTTGCGGATATTCTGATACGCAAGCACATCCTTGTACGAATAACTCGTCGCGAGTTCGCGCACCCTGTTCCCCCGTTCGGTTCCACTCATCATCACGCCGGGGTACATACCGAATATCAGCCGATCTTCCAAAAGACGATCCGCCTCGATCGGTGTTTCTGTCCGGAGAAGCTCGCCGACAGAAAACGGATAGAGAAAAAATTCCCGTTTCCGTCCGGTCAACGGCTCCGCGATTTTTCCGGACAATTCGAACGACGAAGACCCCGTCGCAATGATCTGCGTCTCAGGGAAAGTGTCCGCGATCAATTTCAATGTCAGCCCGATATTCTCCACGCGCTGCGCCTCGTCGATGACCACGAGACGTTTTGAGCCGATAAATGATTTCAATTCCGTCGAAGTCTTATCCGTCAGCGCCATCCTGATGTCGGGCTCATCGCAATTCAGATACACGGAATCAGAACCGGATTCCCGCAAGATTTCTTGAACCAGAGTCGTCTTTCCGACCTGCCGCGCTCCGTACAAAACGATTATTTTCCCTTTGAAAAGGGACTTCTGCACTTCATCTTGGATATCTCTTCTGACGAACATAAGTACTATAAAGGTTATTAATATGACCTAAATATATACTAATTTGGATATTATGTCAAGAAATCCATGTTCAATTCGAGTCACTAACTTTCCCGTTCCGAATCGGAACAGTATGACATTGAGGAAGCTCCCGAGTACGAGCCCGAAGATGAAGAGAAGGAATATCATGTGGTCACCCTTTTACGACTCGCTTCAACCACTCCAAGAATAAAATAGTGGACTCAAGTAAAACAGCAAATATGAATAATGAGAAAATAAAATTCCACACTGAATAATCCGCAATACGAATATTTTCCCAATTCTCAAAAAAATCGATATATCTCGGAAAAAATGATTTCTCAGCGATACCGCTAAAATCCTGAGCGATAAATTGGAACGGGAAACCATACCAGACCACTCGAGCGCTCTCTTTATCGTGAACCAATACGATCGGAACAAGGACGGTGGAAACAGCAAGAAGAACTGCGGAAAAAAGAAGTATTCCGTGCTTCAAAAACAAATTCATATAGAGTTTAACAACCGGAAAAGCTTGTCACACCAGTCTCTTCAATGACAGCGGTACACGAAACATCAAGATTAGAGGAAGGAATATCGGCACTAAAGGACTGGATGTTCGACAATCCACAGGACTGCCCATTATCCTGGATGCCCGCCACATCGATAGTATCGTCCGGGATATCCCCGAACGATCCGGTGATATCAGTATAATCGATAATTCCATCATCGCACGCGGAAACGGCCTGCACCTGTATCGATCGGATTACGGATTTGAATTTTGCGACGTAGGCACGTTCACGCGCACTCGAGAGACTCACAAGCACGATTGAGGCGAGAATACCGATAATCGCGATGACAATAAGAAGTTCGATGAGGGTAAATCCTTTTTTTATGCTTTTCATATCATCATGCTGTTTTTATTTTCATCCACTGAGGAAAGTATACACTATCCGATAAAAAGACAGAAGCCATTTCTGGCTTCTGTCTTTCCTGAGGCCGAAAATACTGAGCTAGCATCCGGCTGCAAACGTTACACCAGTTTGCTGGAGGGTCACGCTATCAACTGCTTCACAAGCAACGGCCGCGGGAGATGATCCAAGATCTACCGACTGAACGGTTACCGTGTAGGCGCCATTTCCAGTGGTACCACAGTTTGCCGCAAGTGTTCCCAATGTTACATCAGCGTCCACTATCGCGGAGTGGGCAGCCGAAGCGGCGCCTCCATCAATTTTTCCTCCACCAGCCGGAAGCAGCGCTTCAACAATGGCGCCTGAAAGCACTGCACCGTCACATGCTATCATGATAGCAGCATTAAGAGAACTCGCTTGTGCTTTAAAAGAGGCGACATTCGCCTTCTCACGCGCACTCGAGAGACTCACAAGCACGATCGACGCGAGAATACCGATGATCGCGATGACAATAAGAAGTTCGATGAGGGTAAATCCTTTTTTCATAATTTTTTTATTGGGTAAATATCGACTAACATCCGCCAGGGAACGTCGCACCTGTTTGAAGGATATGAGTCCCATTTGCAGTTTCACAAGCCGTAGCCGCAGCAGAACCACCAAGATCAACGGATTCGACAGCAATATCGTATGATCCATTTCCGGTTGTTCCGCAATCAGACGCCGCGGTTCCTGTTGATATATCTGCGTTGTCCGTGAGATCGGCTATCCGATCCGCACCAGCTTTCAATGCATTTACGTTCGCGAAGTCCAGAACCTGCGTGTCGCATTCAACTTGAACTGCCGCTTTCAGAGAGCTCACCTGTGCCTTGTACGCGGCGATATTCGCCTTCTCACGCGCACTCGAGAGACTCACAAGCACGATCGACGCGAGAATACCGATAATCGCGATGACGATGAGAAGTTCGATGAGGGTAAATCCTTTTTTCATGTTTTTTGCCATATCGCACCTCCTTTCCTTTTATGTTTTTATTTCTTGTTCCGACGTCTCCAGTATACTCCTTTTCCGAATTTCGGACAATCCATATCGAGTCAAGAGTCCTTTTTCGACGGGATTCCTCGACTCGCAGACTCCTTGCCCGGATCGCTACACGAAGTGTTACGGTCGGGACTCGGAATGGTGCTCGCTTTCTGGATTGCCACGGTCACTTCGCTCTCTCGCAATGACCAGGGTTACGCGAAATTCCCGACGACGTTGTATATCGGAAGCAGGATACCGACAACGAGGATACCGACACCGATACCGAGAATGACGATAAGTGCCGGCTCGAGGAGCGCCGTCAGGTTCCGTGTCATACCGTCGACCTCCGCCGAATAGAAATCCGCGGTGCTTTTCAGTATGTTCGAAAGCGTTCCGGACTCCTCGCCGATCTTCACCATCTGGGAGACGAGATGGGGTATCTCCTTGGACTGGAAGAAGACGGTGCTCATGTTCCCGCCGGTCTTCACCTCCTCCGCGGCCTGGAGCGTGATCCGTTTGAAGGATTCGTTCCCGATGATGGTCGAAACGATGGTAAGCGATCGGACGACCGGAATGCCGCCGTTCAGGAGTACGCCGAGATTTTCGGTGAGACGCGTAAGAAAGACGTACTGAGCGATCTTGCCGACGACGGGAATATCGAGAATCTGCGCTTCCCATTCGCGCTTCCCGTCCGGCGTGCGGATATAGTAGTAGAACGCGGCGCCGACCACCACGAAAAGAAGGATGACGACCCACCAGTAGACGGCCAGAAAATCCGATGTCCCGATGATCGCCTTGGTGTACCACGGAAGTTGACCTGCAAAGTCCTTAAGAATGGTCGTTATCTTCGGAATGATGAAGACGATGACGAGAAAACCGACGATCAAGGCGGCGCTGAGAATGAACGCCGGATAATAGAGCGCGCCCCGTATTTGCCCGGTAAGGTGATAATCCTTCTCGATACTGTCCGCAACGAAGTTGATCGCCCGCTGGAGCCCGCCGGAAATCTCGCCGGCGCGGATGAGGTTCACCATCATCGTCGTAAAGACGGTCGGGTGCTTCGCGAACGCCTCCGAAAGCGCCATACCGTCGTCCACGTCGTCCTTGATCTCCTTGAGGATGATGCGGAAGTAGGAGTTCTCGGTCTCTTCGGCGATGGCGATGAGCGAGGAAGTCACCGGAACCTTTGCCTCGATGAGCACGGAAAGTTGGCGAAAAAACGCCACGAGCTCCTTCGTGGAAACGCCTTCCCACATGCGCGAAATCTCCTTCATCGCGGCGGATACCTGCGTTTCCTCCCGGACGGACAGCGGAACGAGGCCGTTTTTCTGGAGAATGAGGCTCGCGGCATCACGGGTGTCGGCTTCGACGATCCCCTCCTTGAGCATCCCCTCCGTATTCTTCGCCTTGAATATGAATTTCATAACGTTATTGTTCCTTGGCGATAAGCATCTCGAGGTACTGCCGGTTCTTCGCGTACATCATGGCATCGTTCACGGAAATCATCCCGCGTCGGACAAGATCAGACAGCGACCGATCGAGCGATGTCATGCCTTCCTTGAGGCTCGTCTCGATGACCGAGTCGAGCTGATGCGTCTTGTTCTCGCGGATGAGATTCTCGATGGCGTGATTCTTGAGCATGATCTCTATCGCCGGCACGCGGCCGGAACCGTCCATCTTCGGGATGAGGCGCTGGGAAACGACCCCGAGAAGGACGCTCGCGAGCTGGGAACGGATCTGATTCTGCTGGTGTGCGGGGAACACGTCGATGACGCGGTCGATGGTTTGCGCGGCGTCGTTCGTGTGCACCGTCGCGAAGATGAGGTGCCCGGTCTCGGCGGCGGTCATTGCCGTCGCGATCGTCTCCAGGTCGCGGAGCTCGCCGCAGAGCACCACGTTCGCGTCCTCGCGGAACACCGCCCGCAAGGCGAGCGGAAAGCTCTTCGCGTCGCGGCCGACCTCGCGCTGGTTGATGATGCACCGGTCCTGATTGTAGACGAATTCGATCGGATCCTCGATCGTCACGATGTGCTTCTCCTGGTTATGGTTGATATGCTCGATGATCGCGGCAAGTGTCGTCGATTTCCCATGCCCGACGGGACCGGTCACGAGCACGAGCCCCTGGGAATAGTTCGCGAAATTATAGAGTGCGGTCGGAAGATTGAGTTCCTCGAGGTTCCGCACGTGATCCATGACGAACCGCATGGTCACCGAGACGAAGCCTTTCTGGAAGAAGACGTTCGTGCGGAACCGCATCCGGTTCTCGAAGTTGTACGAGAAGTCCGTCTGCCCGGACGCGAGCAGTTCCTCCTTCCGGTCGTCCGAAAGCAGGATATCCGACAGAGCTTTCGTATCCGCCGGCGTCAGCACCTTCTCCTGCGTGATGGGGTGCAGTTTCCCGTTTATGCGGAGTGTCGGATACCGACCGACCGCGAGATGAAGATCCGACGCGCCCTGCTGCCCGACGAGCAGGAGCAGATTCTTCACGCGTTGTTCGGCATGCAGTATTTCCGATCCGTCCGCCATAACGATCCGTGTTTATTTTTTAGTCCCGGACTCACCGGGCACATCGCTTCCGTCATCCAGTCTATCATTTTTCCCGGACTTCTCAAAGACGGAGCATATCTTTTCCAATACTTCGGACGGAGTGAAATGCGATTTGATGAGATACTCGTCCGCACCGAGTTCGAAACCGTCCCGAACACCCTCGCTCGCGGAAAAATTCGTGAGCAGGATGACCGGTATGTCTCTCCATTCCTCATGATGCCTGATTTCACGGAGCATATCCCGGCCATCGACATACGGCATGAAGATGTCGAGGAGAATGAGATCGGGACGCGCGGCGCGCAGCCGCTCCATCCCCTCGAGTCCGTCGGCGGCCGTATCGACCACGAATCCGGAATCCCCGAGTTTTTTCTGATAGATATCGCGCACGAAAAAATCATCCTCGACGATGAGAATCCGCTTTCCTGCATATTTTTCAACTCTCCTGTTTTTCACGGACACCATAGCTTTTCCGATCATGAATCACTCCTCATCGACAAGCACGCTTCCCTCCGTCACCCGCTCGACCTCCGAAAGCGTCGTCAGCCCCTGAAACGCCTTCAGGATGCCGTCTTCCCGGATGGAAAGCATGTTCTGCTTCTTCGCCTCAAGCACGATTTTTCCCTCGTTTCCGCGCTCATCGGTGATGATCCGCTTCACCTCGTCCGTCACCTCGAGCGCCTCGTATATGGCGACACGACCCTTGTACCCGGTATTGCCACACGTATCACATCCGGCGCCGCGATAAAGCGTCACCCCCTTCGCGGGGTCATACTCGTATTTCTTCAATTCGACCGGAGACAGACCGCCCACGGTTTCCTGGAGCTTCTTCCGGAGTTTCGGCGTGATATCGTCCTCTTCGCGGCAATCGGGACAGATGCGCCGGACAAGACGCTGGGCGGCGACGACCTGGATGGACGACGCGAGCAGGAACGGTTCGATCCCCATGTCGACAAGTCGCGGGATGGATCCGATCGCGCTGTTCGTATGGAGAGTCGAGAGTACGAGGTGTCCGGTCAGGGCCGCATGGATGGCGAGCTCGGCGGTCTCGCCGTCGCGGATCTCGCCGACCATGATGACATTCGGATCCTGGCGAAGAATCGACCGCAGACCCGACGCGAACGTGTATC
>JAGOTT010000009.1 GCA_018061645.1 Candidatus Moraniibacteriota bacterium | reverse complement strand
GGGTAATAGGTAGCAGGGGTAGTGGAAACGCTACTTTTCGTCGTCGAGGAGCTTTTTCGGTGCGACGAGGAGCCACGGATATTTCTCCGCCCAGTCGCCGACCACGAAACGGAGCCACGTCCGGACGAGCACGACCGCGGTGAAGAGCGAAAGAAGCACGCCGAGCGCGAGGATGATCGCGAATCCCTTCACGAATCCGGTCCCGAGCATCATGAGGATGACGGTCGTGATGAGCGTCGAGACATGACCGTCACGGATGCTCGGCCACGCGCGCCGGAACCCTTCCTCGAGCGCTTTCGCCGGACTCTTCCCATAGGCGAGCTCCTCACGCGTCCGCTCGAAGATGAGCACGTTCGCATCGACGGCGATACCGATGGACAGGATGAATCCGGCGATACCGGAGAGCGTAAGCGTGATCGGAAACGGCGTGAATCCGGAAAGCCTGAACAGGGCGAGGAGCATCGCGCTGTAGATGAGGAGCGCGAAGACGGCTCCGAACCCGAGGAAGCGGTAGTAGAAAATCATATACACGGAGACCGCAAGCAGTCCGACCGCACCGGCATAAACGCTTTCACGGAGCGCGCCTTCCCCGAGCGACTCGCCGATGGATTTCTGTCCGACCGGCTCTATCGGAACCGGAAGAGCACCCTCGTTCAGCCGTCCGACCAACGACTTCACCTCTTCGAGCGTGAAACTCCCCGTGATGACCGCGCGTCCGTCGACGATCTCGTTCTGCACCGTCGGCGCACTGATGATTTCGTCATCGAGGAAAATCGCCACCTGCTTCTGCAGATTCCGCTTCGTAATATCCGCGAACAGCTGCGCGCCTTCCGAATCGAACTGAAGACCGACCTGCGGCGCACCGAATCCCTGCCCCTGATAGTCCACGAACGCATCCTTGAGGTTTTTCCCGGAGAGGCCGGTCGCCTTGAATCGCGTCGAATCGGGAAGCATCTCGATCGATTGTTTCGGGAAGAGGATGTGTGCGGCGCGGACCTCTTTCTCGTCACCCTCGCCCCTCTCTTCGAGCTTCTTGATGATATGCCATCCGAACTGGCTTTCGACGATCTCCGGATATACCTCGCCCGTCTTGAAATCGTCCTTGAAGATGACTTCGTCGAATTCGGAAACGAACATCCCTCTCTTCGCGAAATCGAGATCGCCACCGGTATCCTTGGAGCCCGGGTCCTGGCTGTATTGTTTCGCGAGCGCGGCGAAATCGCTCTCTTTTTTCGTCGCGAGCACAAGTGTTTCCCCCGCCTTCTTCTTGGATTCCTCGTTGTCCTTCGCGAACTGCTCCTCGAAGTCGGCGGCGGCATCCTCACGGAACTCGAGGAACGGCGTATCCTTGAGCATCTTCTTCGCCTCATCGATGTCCTCCACGCCCGGAAGTTCGACGATGATGTGATCCTCGGATCCGGACTTGGACAGCTGGATGACGGATTCACCGACACCGAACGCGTTCACACGCCGCTCGATGACCGCAAGCGCCGCCTCGAGCGCCTCGGATCTCTTGTCATCCGGGATCTGTGAGACATCGGCGTTGTATTCGAGTTGCACGCCGCCCTGCAGGTCGAGCCCGAGGTTTATGGCGAGCGTCTCCTCTATATCCTCCGCACCCGGAAAATTCGGGATAAGTGAAAAGATCTTCGGATATGCGAGGATACCCGAAACAAGGGCGAGCAGGAGTACTCCCGCGAAACGCAGGCGGATCCGGTCACGGAGTTTCATACGACCCAGTATATATCGGGAAACGGGAAAGAATCAAGCCGCCTGAGCCGATATTTGACACGAACATTTTTTCATGCCATAATATCGAAGTTCCGATCGCCGATTGGGATTTTTATTTTTCGTTCTTTTTTTCAATTTCAAGGGGAAAATCGTGAATGTCAGAAGCGCTGTAGCAGGAGCGGCAAAAAAAATCGCAGGAAAACTCAGCAAGACACCGGAGAAGGAAGATCTCGTACTCGGAGCGGACGCACTCCCGAATGGGGTCGTCTTCAAACTCACGAGTGGGGGTGACAAGGACCCTCACCAAAAAAAACCGACTCCGGTCGGTTAGCTACACGGACGGACGATCGAATGATCGCCCGTTTTTCTATTCCCCGCGACGCGCCTCCTCCATCGCACGTTCGAGATATGGCGCATAACCCTCTTCACGGACACACGCGCCGTCGTCGACCGAAAATACCTGCGAAAATTCGATGCCGGAAAGGAACGCCCGGTCATGCGAGACCAGGATGAGCGTCCCCGGAAACAGCCGGAGTGCGTCGGACAGCGCCGCAACCGCCTCGAGGTCGAGATGGTTCGTGGGTTCGTCGAGAATAAGCACATCCGCCTTCGTCGCCATGAGAAACCCGAGCGCGAGCCGCATACGCTCACCAGGGGACAATTCACCCATCGGAAACGAAAGTGCGGAAGCATTCAGAAGGAATCGGTCAAGAAAGCGTATGATGTCGATAGCTTCGGTGATCGGCGTCGCTTCCGCGAACCATTCATAGGCCGTTTTTTCTTTCGGCAAGAAATCATTTCCCTGGGAAAGCACCCCGAGCCGCACCGACTCACCACGTGAAACCGTTCCGGAAAGTGGTGGCAATTCCCCTGTAATCAACCGGAGAAGGGTCGATTTCCCCGCGCCGTTTTTCCCGAAGATACCGATGCGCGACGGGTAGGGAATATCCATATCTATCGGACCGACACGGAATCCGCCGTCATATCCGGCGGTCGCCGACGAAAGCACGATCCCCCGCTCCTCCCCATCCGCCGGATCGAAAAATATCGAAAGTCGGTCGCGTTCCGGAGCGAGCACCACCTTTTTTACATGATCGGCGCGCGTATTGAGCGCACGAGCCATGGCACCCTGCTTCTGCTGCGACCGGTCACGATGGAATCCTTGGGACATCTTGTCCTTGTCCGGCATCTTGTATTCCGCCCCCAGCTTCGCCCATTCTATTTTTTCCTCCGCGGTTTCACGAAGACGGATGCGCTCCTCGTCGGTTCGCGCACGCTCGTCATGCTCGCGTCGAAGCTCCTCGGATTTTTCCTTGAAATAGGTGCTGTAATTCCCCGTCCACACACGCGCCGTACGGAAATACCAATCGAGCTCGAGCACTTTCTCCGATACGGCGTCGAGAAATGCGCGGTCGTGGGACGCGACGATGACCGCAGACCCCGTTTTGCGGAGAAACCGCTCGAGCCACAGTATCGCCGGAAGATCGAGATCGTTCGTCGGTTCGTCGAGCAGTAGCAGATCCGATTCCTCGAGAAGCGCACCCGCAAGAGACAGGCGACGCCTCTGCCCCCCGCTCATCTCGGAAAGTTTCCGATCGGATGCGATGTGCCGGAGACCGAGACCGTCCGCCGCATGGCGGGCTTTCCGGTCGAACGAGAACCCGCCGAGACGATCATACAGATCGCGGAGTTCCCCGTATCGGACGAGCGCCTTTTCGTCGCCAAGCCGATTCTCGAGCGATTCGAGCTCCGCTTCAAGGGCGGAGACGCCCGACACACGACGGAGATAATCGATGACCGTCTCTTCCGCCGATTCCGTCACGAATTCCTGCGGAAGATACGACACGCGCAGATTCTTCCCCCGTTCGATGACACCGCGATCCTGTTCTTCGACGCCGGCAAGAATGCGAAGCAGTGTCGACTTTCCGACACCATTCGGACCGACAAGCGCAAATTTCTGTCCCTTGGCGATAGAAAAACCGGCCCCAAGAAGAACTTTCACGGGGCCATACCGCTTATGGATGTTTTGGACGGTCAGCATATTCGATGAATCACGGATCAGGAAGAAATACAGGAAACGGAATATCGGCGAACAGTAAACAAATACCACAAAACGAAGAAAATGTACAGGGTTCCAACCAGTGGAAAAGGGAAAAGCCCTTTCCCCCTGAGGAAGGGCTTTTCCGCTTCACCCGACTCACCCGATCCTGACCTCGGAACGGAACCGATTCCGTCACGAAGTCATACCGGGAAACCCCTACTGGAGCGTCCGCTCCGCCTCCGACCACATCATCTCGAGATCTTTCTCCATCGACGGGATATCCTCATCGATATCGAACATGCCCTCGTTCACCTTTTCCTGAAGCAGTCCCTGCACCAGATCTCGCCATTCATCATACGTCTCTATCCCCTCGTCGTGCGCTCGACGACTCGCCTCATTGAAAAGCGTCCTTACCGAATCCTCGCTGTTTTTGGGTCGTTCCGAAAACATAAGACTATCCTTCACTCTTACTACAATCAAGGAAGGGTTTCCTTTCGCGCGCAGGCCTCCGCCCGGCGCAACACCTCTTTCGCGTTCTCGAACGTAAGTTTTTCAAGCGCCTCTTCATACGAGAGCCACTCGAATCCGGTATGTTCGTGCGAGATGCGAACCTCGGTTTCGTCCGTTTCCGCAGGATAAAAGTGTACCACCTTGAAAATCCAGAGCCCCCGACCCTCACGGATCCTTCGCTCGCGCTCACCTCCTTTGGCAATGTAGAAATAGCGAATGCTCGTCCGATCCGGAAGGATCCGAAGTGTCCGTATCCCTGTTTCTTCCTCCGTCTCACGACGAAGCGTATCTTCCTCGCTTTCCCCGGATTCCATGTGCCCTTTCGGAAACTCGAAATGGCCGCTCGGGTACCGGAGAATGAGATACGTCCGTCTCCCGCCATCGAGTCGGAATACCGCCGAACCGACGGAAACCTCCCACTCGACAGGCATACCGAAGATCCTGAGAAGATGACAGAGCGGTTTCCAAACAGGAAGTTTCATATTATTGCAGATTTATGATCTCAGATTGCAGATTGTAGGATATGGGAAACTGGCAGAAAAGCAATACGCATCATTTTATTTCATTTTTTATACCTCTCATTCTGCATTCTCCGATCTGCAATCATCAATCCTTTCGAAGGGCCTCCATCGGGGTCAGTTTCGCCGCACGGAAAGCCGGTGAAAGACCGAATGCGACCCCGACGATCATCGAGAAGACGGCGCCGAGCAGGAGCGAACGCGCCGTGAACGAGAGGTCGATAGCATATCCGAAACCGGAAAGAAACGACGAAAGCGCATACGAGAACGCCACGCCGAGCACGATACCGATCGCTCCGCCCAGCCCCGTGATGATGAGTGCCTCGGACAGGAACTGGCGGAGGATGCTTCCGGACGTCGCCCCGACCGCCTTCCGGAGACCGATTTCGCTCGTCCGTTCCGCGACCGAGACGTACATGACGTTCATGATTCCGACGCCGCCGACTACGAGCGATATGGACGTGAGCGCGAGCAGAAGGATCGTGATCGTCCCGAACACCTCGGACAGCGTCTCCTGCGCCTCGCGTGTCGAGGTCACGCCGAAGTCGTCCCGGTCCGAATCCGTGATGTCGTGCCGATCGCGGAGCAGATCGGTCACGAGAGCGACCGTTTCGTCCTCCCGCGTCGGATCCGCCATCTTGACGGAAATCATCTGGATGTAATCCACGCCGAGGATCTTTTTCTCAAGCGTCTTGACCGGCACATAGGCGAGCGAATCGAAGTCGAAGAAGGCCACCGTTCCACGCGGCTCGAGCACCCCGACCACGCGATATTTTTCACCGCGGAGCGTGACGGACTCACCGACCGCGTCCCCCTCGCCGAAGAACGTCTCCTTGACGCCGGCGCCGAGTACGATGACGCGTGCGAGACTCGCGTCCTCCTCCTCGGTATAGAACCTCCCATCAACCACCTTCGTCCCGCCGTCCACGAGCGGTGCTTCCGCCCCCGCACCGAAGAGAAGCACCCGCTTCCCGATGTTCCCGACCGTGACGCGCTCCTGTCCGATCGTTCCGGCATAGGCGGCCTCAATGTTCGGAAGTCGCATGATGGCGTCGCGATCTGACGTCTTGAGCGTGGTGATCTGTACCCCTTGCACGCGACCGGTCGCGTTCTCGGACGACATCTTTCCCGTGTTCGGAACCTTGACCTCGACCTGGATGACGTCCGTCCCGAAACTCTCAACCTGCCCCAGGATGAACCGCTTCACCCCGTCACCGAGGGACTGCACGACCACGACCGAAAACACCCCGATCACGACACCGAGAAGAGCGAGAAACGTCCTCGCCTTGTGCGTCCGGATCGTCCGGATCGCGAAGACGAGCGGCATGAAATGTTTCCAGAATGACATCATTCCGTTTTTTATGAAATCGTCCCGATATGAGAAGAGGTGTCGGATGCAGCCTGTACTGTAGCTCTTCTCTGACGGATTTTCGGAAGAATATTCCGAAAAACGACACGGATGACGATAAATATGCAAACTAAAATCCCGGAAATGACATAGATCGCCTGCATCCACCACTCCCGGCTGTCCGTCCCTGCCATGAACCCGTGCGCAAGGAAGAGCGGGTATGCGAGAAAGCTGAAGTAGTGGAGCTGACGCCAGAACCGCGCGGTCGCCTTTGTGCGGAGTTCGGCGGTGAGGATGAGCATGAGGATGAGGTAGAACGCGATGATGCCGAGCGCGGTCGCCTTGCCGAGGTCGAACCCGAGTGCGGTCGGGAAATCGCGCTCAAGGAGGAACGGAACGAGCATCTCGGAGACCGTCATACGGATGAAATCATCGAAAAGGAAGCTTCCCGCGTGAAGGACGACCGTCGAGAACGCGAGCCATGAGAACACCCGATGGTACTCAAGCGCGTTACCGAGGTTGAGCCGACGGATGAACGCGCGCGAGCTCACCGTCATCCCGGACACCATGACAAGCGTAAGAAGAACGAACGCCGCAATGCCGGTCGCCCGGCCGAAATACCAGGCGAATTTTTCCCGCTCCCCGAGGATGCCCGGATCGGGCGCGACCCGGTAGGAGACAAGCCGGGAACTCGCCGCATCGAGCGGGTCGGTTCCGTCGACCACCTCTTCACCGTCCCCGATTCCGTCACCGTCCGTATCGGCGACCGCCGGGTCGGTATGGTACGCATCCGTCTCAGCCTGATCGGTGAGCCCATCCACATCGGTGTCCTTGACCTGCGCCACGGCGGAACCGGCAGCAGCAAGAAGAAGGGCGGCCGATATGAAAATCATCTTTTGCGAAACTGTCATACTCTAGTATTGAAACATCGTCAAACGTCACCTGCCAGGCACCATCACACCCGCTCCTTCCAAAGAAACGGCCCGATATGACCATTATATTCCATTTTCCCTTCCCGCGTCACGAACAACGCCGGAATATGCTTCTCTTCCGCGCGCGCCCTCCCCTCCTCGAGACCGAGAATGACGAGCGACTTCGACCAGACTTCCGCCGCCTCGACCGTCTCCCCCACGACGGTGACGGAAACAAGATCCGTCTCCGCACTCCGTCCCGTCCGCGGATCGATGAGATGATGCCTTTCACGCCCATCGACCGCCCATCTTCGCCGATCGACCCCGGACGTCGCGACGGCACGATCGGAGAGAAGGAGTGTCGCGATCGATGCCGTGTCGGAAACCGGATCCTCCACGTCCACCGCCCAATAATCGTAGCCGGCCGACATGTTCTTACCGCCGGCGCAGATGTCTCCGCCGGCGCAGATGAAGAAGTGTTCGTACTCCCTTTTGAGAAACTCCGCCACCCGGTCGACGACATATCCCTTCCCGATACCGCCGAGATCGATCTTGAGGCCGATCGGCTTACGAGTCATCCGTGACACCGGATCGATCCGAAGTTCACGGAAGAAGTGCTTCTCGGCAAACGAATCTCCAGGGATACCGAACGATTCCGTAAGGAAGCTTCCGTCATAACCCTCCGCCTTGAGAGCGGAGAGGATCGACGGATCGAAGAGTCCGTCCGTCTCCTCGTATCGCCGCTTCGCGGACTCAAGCAACGAGAAAAAATCCGGGGAGACAACCATTTTCTCGGAAGCGTTGAACCGCGAAAGTTCGCTCTCCGGAAGGAATCGGCTGAACCGGGATTCGAAGGCACGGAACATCCGGAAGGCCTCATCGAGAGCCTCCTCCATTTCCGCCGCACCCGCCGTATCCGAGAGCACCTTCACGAAAACGTCCGTCTTCATGATCTCCCCTGGTACCTCCCGCTCAGCGCCTCGCCAACTCCTCGAAGGAATCGACGAGTCCGTCACCGTTGGTGTCATATTCGCTTTCGAAATAAACGAAGTCGTCCTCGTCAGGATGTCGGTCGAACACATTCGGGACGGCGTCACCGTCGACGTCGCTCCAGTATTCCCGCTGATGCACGCGCGGATCCGGATCAAGCGCGTCCACCAGCTGATCGCCATCCGTATCCGTCCGGTATTCGGCCGGGATGACGACGGTCGTCTTCGGCACCTGCCGAACTTCGTAGTGCGTCACATACCGTACCTCGGTGGTTTTTTCTTCCTTTTTCTCATCATCTTCATCTTCCTCGTCCTCATCGTCCTTCTCATCATCTTCATCTTCCTCGTCCTCATCATCGTCATCATCGGCGTACGCCATCCCGACGATCGGATACATCCAGTTGCCGGCATAGATACCCTTGCCTCCGGAAAGGAAGGATGCAGTCAAAAACATACCGAGGAATATCCCGGTTCGGATCTTCCATGCCCACCGTTCGGGATTCACCGTTCGGGATTCCATCATGATGACTTCGTGGATTTGGTACTCTTCGGTTTGGAAACGGTAACCGTCTCCTTGGTCGTCACCGGGACGACCTCCTGAACCACCTTGGTCACCGTCTGTTTCTGCTCGGCGACGAGATCCGGTTGTCTTGCCAGGAGATCGTCATAATCGGCTTTGGACATCTCCATCTGCTCACGGAGCTTCCGACGATCCTCGGCGATCTGTTCGTAGTACCGTTTTCGGGCTTCGTCGACCTGCATAGCCCGCGCGACAGCGTCGTTCATCTGCTCGTCGCGCTTCGCGATCCGCTTAAGCTCCTCGGCATAGAGCACTCCGAAGAGCACTCCGTTGAAGACGAGTGCGGAAACAAGTATCGCGATGATGCGCATTTTCGTTTTGTCCATAAAAATCTTTTGTCGCCTGAACAGTGTAGCATATTTCCAACCACGTCGCATCATTCGTATCGGAGCGCCTCCATCGGAGGCACGCGGGATGCTTTCCATGCCGGATAGAGACCGAACAGAAACCCGATAAAGAGTGATACGGACAACGAAAGCCCTATCGATGCCGGAGGAACGATGAATTCCCACTCATACCCGAGCGCACCGATGACGATCGAAGCGAGAAACGCGATAAGTACACCGAAGAGGAGGCCGATCAACCCACCCGCGAGCGTGATGAATGCGGACTCGATGAGAAACTGGATGATGATATGCGAAGGACGCGCGCCGACCGCCTTGCGAAGCCCGATCTCACGGATACGCTGCGACACGGAGATGAGCATCGAATTCATGATGCCGATTCCCCCGACGACGAGTGAGATACCGGCAATCGCCGCCAGGAAATATTTGAGGACATCCGTGACGGTCGTAAGCGTATTGAGCGCCGCATCGGTGCTCCGAACCGAGAAATCGGACTCTTCCCCTTCCTCGATATCGTGTCGATCGCGGAGCAATGCCTCGATATCGGCCTTGGTACGGTCGATATTTCCGGACCCATCGACTTTTCCACGGACGAAATTCAGATAGTCGATACCGAGCAGGAGCTTCTGTGCGGTCAGAAGCGGGACATAGACGAGCGTATCCGGGTTCGAGAATGCCGCGGATCCCCGTTCCTCGAGTACGCCGATCACACGGAACGGGATGTCACGGATCTTCACCATCTCCCCGATGGAGTCGCCCTGCGGGAACAGTTCCTCAGCGCGCGTCGATCCGAGCACGACCGATCGGGAGAGATCCTTGTCCTCTTCTGGAAAGAAGAATCTCCCCTTCGCGATACCCATGTTTTCGATCTCGAGTACGGACGATGACACCCCTTGGAAACTCGTCTCCATCGACTCGCTCCGCGATTCGATCGGCGCCGAACCGGTGACATAACCGGAGGCCGCGACAAGATGCGGGACATTTCCACGCTCACGGAGCGCATCGAGGTCGTCGCTTTTCAAGGTCGTCGTCACCACGCCGAATGCCTGAGCCGGTGGACCATCCTCCTCGGATGCTCCCGGAAGGATACCGACGAGATCGGAACCGACTCCCTCGACCTGAGCGACGATGAGCGCCTGGGCGGATGCGCCGATCGCCATGACCAGAATGACCGATGCGACCCCGATCACGATGCCGAGAACGGTAAGGAGGAATCGCAGTTTCGCAGCAACGAGCGATCGATAGGCGATTTTGAGAGGGTCAGAAAGCTTCATGTAATTGAAGATTGCAGATTGAAGATTGACGAATAAGAAGTCTGGATCCGAATTTCCATTCTGCAATCTGAAATCTCAAATCTGCAATTATTTCAGAATCGCTTCTCCGTCCGTGGCGATCCGCCGGTGTCTCACTGGTTCATCGGAGAATATCTGTCCATCCTTCATCGTAAGGATGCGCTTGGCATGCTCAGAGGTATAGGTCTCATGCGTGACCAGAACGATCGTTCGTCCCTCATCGTTGAGCTTCTGGAGAATGCGCATCACCTGGAGTCCGGATTTCGAATCGAGGTTTCCGGTCGGTTCGTCCGCGAAGATGACATCCGGGTCATTCACGAGCGCGCGGGCGATGGCGACCCGCTGTTTCTCTCCACCGGACAACTGGCTCGAGAGATACCCCGCGCGATGATCGATACCGACAGCGCGGAGCGCATCCATGACTCTGTCTTCGTTTTTTTCGATTGGATCATCATCATAGAGAAGTGGGAGTTCGACGTTTTCCGCGACACTCGTTTTCGGGAGAAGATTGAACGCTTGGAACACGAACCCGAGTTTCCGGTTCCGGAGCCTCGCAAGCTCGTCATCCCCGTATTCCGAGACGTTCTTCCCGTCGAGAAGATATGTCCCGCCGGTCGGTCGATCAAGCAGGCCCAGGATCTGCATCAAGGTCGATTTCCCGCAGCCTGACGGGCCCATGACCGAGACAAACTCTCCCTTGCTGATATCGAAGGAAACACCGCGAAGCGCCGGCGTTTTCACGCCCTCATTCTCATACGTCTTCTCGAGATTCCGCACAGAAACCAACATAGAGCTATTTCTTTCTCGAAACCACGACTTCGTCTCCTTCGCGCAATCCGGACTTCGCCTCCACCAGACCATCGTCACCCTCGATACCGGTCATGATCTCGACCTTCTCAAAGATGCCTTTACCGCGTTTCACTTCGACGAACGATCTGGCTCCCTCTCTTGAAATCGCGCGGGACGGAACCATGGGAACGTTCCCTGCTCTTGCGGTCTCGATATCGATATTCGCCGTCATTCCTTCCCGGAGACGGTCGTCAACGGACGACAGTCTGAAACGCGTCATATAGGAAACGACGCCCTGTGAAACGGTCGCCGCTTTGTCGATATCCGTCACCTCGGCCTCGAAGACATCATCCTGGGACAGCGAATCGAACGTTATCTTCGCTTTCATCCCGATGACGATTTCCACGACATCGGATTCGGGAACCTGGGATTCGATGATCGACTCGCCGTCGCCGGAAATGCGCGCGACCACCACTCCGACTGTCGCCGTTTCGCCGGATCGGATATCCAACGATGACACCGTTCCCGCGATCGGCGTGACAAGCGAAAGATTCTTCATCGAAATGCCGATCGAACGGACCGATTCACGCGCCTGTTCGGTCGCGAGCTTCTTTGCGGCACGTTCCTCCAGCTTGAGACCGTCCCAATCCCGCCGCGCCAATTTCTCGTTCTCTTCCGCGATCGACAGAGCGATCAACGCGGCTTTCCATTCCGATCGCAACGATTCATCGTCGAGCGAAGCTATTTCCTGATCCGCTGCCACCCGGTCGCCCTCCGAAACGGAAACGTTCGCGATGCGTCCTGTCCGCAGGAACGAAAGATCCGCATATAGCGCCGGAACAATCTTCCCCGTCACGGAAACGGTCTGCGCGACATCGCCCCGGCGCACCGAGTCAGTCGTGATTCCGGCTTCCGGATCGCTCCGGTTCGCATACCAGATCGCACCGCCTACCACCGCGACCGCCAAAAGCCCCGAGATGATTTTCGTTCGTTTTTTCATATTGTGGATTCCAATGAATAAATACTTCTTTACCGCCAAGAATCATAATCCATAACCCGGCATCTTTCGTGCTTTATTGAGAAAATCCATGCGTCCATTATCCCGGATTCTCAGGATATCCTTGAGATTTCCTTCCATTATACGGACAGACTTTCCGTTTGACACAAGAAAGAAATCATTCCCTTTTCGCATCATATTGAGGCCGTTCATATGCACAGTTTCACCGTCTTCAATAGTTTCTTTGAGTAAGTTCATCTTCTCGGAAAAATCCACGCCCGGTTTTTGGAGAGTTTCGACGGCAGAAGCGCCTTTCCCGAGATCGGCCTGCGCGGCAGCGGCTCTTTCGGCGAGAGACGGTCCGCCCTTTGACCCTGACACTTCACCGGAGTTATATGACTGCGCAGCCAGTATTCCGGCAATATTTTCCTGTGTAACCAACTTCACCTCACCCCTCTTGGCATCAACCAAATAAATCTTTTCTCCATCACGACCGAAAGTAAGCCCGCCGATAGATTTCGATTCCCCGTCAGGAATAGCCGATTTCAGCATGTCCACCTTGACACCATACTCCGAGCCCGAATCGGGTGCAACTTCCGACACACTCACTCCGACGCGCATAGCGCCTGAATGTCGTTCAAAGCCGACGATCCTACCATCTCCATCGGTTCTTGACTCTTCCGCAGGAGACGTTGTGGTTTCGATGATTGAACCGGGAGTTCCGCTGCGACCTGACACGAGAACATCGGCGGCGTTTGCATCCGTAGCATGAAATGGGTTGATCGCATCAGCCACGCGCTTATATCCGTCGATCGTCCGATCGATATTCCCCTGGAAATTCTCCGCGACATCACCAAAGGAGGTTTTCCCTGAAAAAGCATCCAACACTTTCTCCATATCATTTCCCATGGCCTCTGGACGCATAGACAGAGTGGAACCCATACCGACAGCCCGAAGAATTTTTCCCCACGCCTTGACTGAGTCGAGTCCGGCACGAAGACTGCCCTTATCCGCACTGTTCCTGAGTGTCGCTTCTTCCAATGTTTCATTTATTCCACCAAGAATCACATCCTTGAATATTTCCGGATTCTCGCCATCGACACCCGCCTCTTTGCTCAACCGCTGATACCGCTCAACGCCGTCCAACATGCTATATGAGATCCCACGGAGACTCATTGCGCCGGATGCCACAAGCGCCGTATTCAAAGTCTCTCTCGCCGCCTGCATACCCGTAACTTTGGTCGTCGTGTAGTCATCGAGAATCGTCGTCATGCGCTCACTTCGTTCCTCGGCATTCATCCGCTCCCTGGTTCTGTTTTCCATGAGCAGCTTAGCGATCATTTTTCGCTGTTCCGATCCCTTTCGGTCTCCTTCTTTCGTCAGTGCGAGCCGCTCGTTCAAGTCCCTGATCGCATCCCGAACCGAATGCGATTCACCTTCGACCTCATCAGATTTCGATTCTGACGACTCCAAGGCGGGATCCTCCCCGAAGTCACCCCGCATTTCACGATTGGCGCCGATCAATCGTTCTACCGATCCGGTCATCCCTTTCCCTTGCCCGAACGGTCCGAGGTCGATTCCACGCACCATGAACCGCTGGTGAAGATAATTCGGAACATCATAAAAACTCTTCATGCCGGCAACGGAAGCAACCATGGAAACCGTCGACTCCGCCACCTGTTTTCGCACCTCTTCATGAGAAAAAAAATCCACGACTTTTCCCCCCGCATTCTTCAGCTTCGAAAAAAAACCGGGGGCTTCGTTTTCAATGCCTTTAAGCGACTCGGGAGTTTCCACTTCTTCCGCAGAATTCATTTCCGCGACCACGGGAGTCGTTTCCCGAGTCGACAAGGTCACCTCAACAGCCGCTCCCGATCCGGCTAGATTATTTTCATTCATAGGAGCCCAGACACTCTTTTTACGTTCTCCAACATCTTCTCCGCCTCTTTATCCTCCTCCGATCTTTCCTGTTCAAATCGAACCATGAGCGATTGAATCTTAGCCTTGTATTCGGTATCGATATTCCGAGTTTGCTCATCAAGATACTTCGCCTCAAGCATGGAAAGGAACCTGTCCAGCTGACTGACGGACATCGTCGGAAGCAACGCGATCCACGACGCCTTTATATCGTCAGGCATCATCGAACGTTCCATAAGAACGACAAGTTTTCTCGCGTTCGCACGCAAACCCTCGAGAGCCTCCTTCGCTTCTTGATTTGAATCCATGAGTATCACGATTTATTGCCCACAAACTCCGTTCATCGTCATAAAAATGCTTCCTGGTTCATCGCTGCGCTCGCCTCATCCATCGCCTTGTTCGCCTCGGCATCGGCGGCGGTATTTTTCTCGCGGAAAATATGCACGAACCGCACTTCGCCGAAATCGAGCATAAGGTTCCAGACCTCGAGAAACAATGGTTGGAGCTTCGCGTTCTCTATCTTGTACTCATGGTTGAGCTGTTTGCAGGCAAGTTCCGAATCCATGCGGCACTCGACCGCAGCCTTCTTCGCGCGATCCTTCCCAAGAAGCGCCTTTATCTTCCGGAGGCCGGAGACGATCGCGGCATATTCCGCCTCGTTGTTCGTTTTCGTCCCGAGATATTCCCCGTATCGTTTGTCGAGCGTCTCGATGAACACGCCGAGAGCGGCAGGCCCCGGATTCCCTCGGGAACCGCCGTCCGTATACATGATGATTTTTTCCATATGTCTGTATCTGATTATACCCCTTCCCGGGCTTTTTTTGCAAAAAAAATCCGGATCACGAACGATCCGGATACCACGGAAGCGATGCTCCGACGAGATTATATGATTTTCCCGTTCCGATCATAAATCGGATCCGACTGTCCGCCGGATACCGCGGGAATCTTCCGACTCGCGGCGGCGATCGCGATACGACCAAGAACGCCCGAATCGCACAACCGATGGAGGATCGCTTCTCCGTCTTCCGGCAAGCCGGAGCCCCGGATTTCTTCCCGGAGATGAAGCGCCTCCTCGGAAGAAACGCGACCGGAATGCTCCATCTCATCCACAGCCGAGCAAGCATCTCCCATCATAAGAAATTCCTCGGAAATACCATGCGGGGTCACGATGGAACCGCAAACGGCCTTTCCTGCCTCATTCCGTTTCAGATCAAAGAAAACCAGTCTCTTGTACATGACTACCTCCTTTTCCACAAAAAGAACTTACGAGGTACATATTATAGCATCTTTTACGAAAAATGTAAAGGGATAAAGAAAAAGGCCGGTTCCGATATTTCAGAAACGGCCTCAATAAGGGAAACAATCGATGGAAATCCGCGTCCGGAGATAGCCCTCATCGATCGCTAATTCGATCATCTGCACTCTGGCACATGTCGTAGGATCGACGACGACCGCCTTGATGGATCCGCTTCGGATTTCCAGCACTTCCGCGGGCATCCACGTCCATACGAACGAACGATCTTTTTCGGATCCCGACGGATGTCGATCCGAACGGGACGGCAGAAGCACGGACACCATCTGTCCTTTCTTCAACGAAAAAATTTCCATTTCCCTCTCCTCTCATGAAAAAGAACGGCTCAGATCCGGTGTTCCGAACGACGCATGTCGACAAGCTTCATCTGCAGACTGACATTGTTCTGCCATTCATTCTCATCGGCTTGGAAAAGGATATCAAGAGAATCCCCCGATCGCAAATCCGGAATCCGTCCGGCAAGTGAGAATCCGATAGCGTCGACGAGCCTCCCTCCGGGAAGCGAGACCGACAACTTGAGATGCTTCCCGTCCGCCCCGACCGGACGGAACTCCTCGACCTTCACGTTCCCCATGAAAAAGACCGGCTCCGGGTTTCCTTCCCCGAAGGGGGCGAGTTTCCGTATGGAACGCACGAGATCGAGTGAAAGTTCGGAGGGTCGGATCGCCATATCCGCGACGATTTCCGGCTCGATTTCCTTTCCGGAAAGCCGTCGCTCCACGATTTCATCGAGCCGTGATTCGAGCTCCACGAGATTCGAGTTCTTCACGAGCAGACCCGCCGCCTGCGCATGGCCGCCGAACCGGAGCAGGAGATCCGAGCACTCCTCGAGCGTCTCGATGATATTCACTTCCGGAATGCTCCGAAGCGATCCGCGACTCTCCGTTTCACCCTTTGTCAGCACGATCGTCGGTTTCCGGAATTCGTTGGCGATACGACCTGCGACGAGTCCGATGACGCCGAAATGGAAGTTCTCTCGTGCCGCAAAGACGATCCGGCGATCGGACGATCGGAGCGCTTCCTCCCGGACGAGTGTCGATATGGAATCGCTCACTTTCCGGCGCTCGTCGTTGTATCCTTCGAGCCTGAGAGCGAACTCCCGAGCCTTTTCCGCATCGGATTCCATCAGGAGGTCATGCGCGATCCGTGCATGCGCCATCCGGCTCGCCGCATTGATCCGCGGAGCGATGTGGAACGCGATATCCCGCGCGACCGGTGTTTTCCCGGTTCTGAGAGGCATCCGACCGAGCGCGAACATTTCCTGAAAACCGGCTCTCCTCGTCTTCGAAAGTACGATAAGGCCATAGGCCACGATGACGCGGTTTTCCCCGATAAGCGGCATGACATCCGCCACCGTTCCGACCGCCGCGATATCGAGCATCCATTTGAGCTCGCCTTCATGCCCGGGAAGGAATGTTCCGTATATCGCCTGCACCACCTTGAATGTCGTTCCCGCGCCGCAAAGCTCCTTGAAAGGATACGGTTCGCCGTGGAGTTTCGGGTTGACGATCGCGAACGCATCCGGAAGCGTCTCCGGAACATGGTGGTGATCGATGACAATGACATCCATGCCACGGACATTCGCCTCAGCGATTTCCGAATGGTTCATCATGCCGCAATCAACCGTAAAAACAAGCGTGCATCCCTGGGTCGAGAAAAAATCGAGTGCACTGACGGATAATCCGTGCCCCTCGGAGTGCTTGTCGGGAATGTAGACCGAAACCGATATGCCGACACGCTCGAGCCCCTCGCGGAGCAGCACAGAGGAAGTTATTCCGTCCGCATCGAAATCTCCGAAGATGCCGACATGCTCCCCGGCATCCGATGCGATCCGAATCCGTCCCATCACGGTGTCCATGGACGAAAAGAGAAATGGGTCGTGAAGATCCCGGTCGTAATCCGGTTCGAGAAACCGCTTCCGATCCTCTTCCGTCACGATTCCACGAAGCGAAAGAAGCCGGTCGATGACCGGCTCCGCTGATGCGTCGTTGTCCCTGATCGTCCATCGACGCGACATACGATATCCGAAAAAGCTTTACCACCGCCTCGACCGGACGGAATCATCGACCGGAATCAGATACAGACGATTTCCGCTTCGAACCGCTTGTTCCTGGTATCCTTGAGACGAAGTCTGATCGCCAACTTTTCACCGCCATCCGAACAGAGAAAGTCCCGATTGAGACCGAAATCCTGCGCGAGTCGCTGTGCATCGAGCTCGTACGGGTTCGGGATGATGAGATAATCCGAACTCGTAAGAAGACTCTTGATGCGACCGATGATCTCGTGTGGCGGCGTCATGGTCGTCACGAAGAAATCCTTGACACCGAGCACCTTCGCCCGTGCCTCGTCCTCCTCGCGCCCGAGGTGAGAGAGGAACATGACCGGAAGACTCATGGTTCCCACGTTCTTTTTCAGGGATTCCGCGAGCATGAAACCGTCCATCCGCGGCATGATGATTCCGGTCGCGACGATATCGGGAATCATCTGGTTTATCTTTTCGAGTCCTTCAAGCCCGTCGACCGCTTCACGGACATCGAATCCGGCCTCACGGAGCACGTCGGCATAGAGCGCCCGAGTATCCGCGTCATCGTCGACCAGAACGACGCTATACTGTTTCTTTTCCATATGAGAACACTAAAAATAGGTCAGACCCAGTATACACTGAAATTCTCGGCATCACAAACAGGATTCAGCGACCGACCTCACCGAGTTTCCGTATAAGCGCTTCCTCATTCCGCGACAGTTTCCTCGGAATTCTGACATTCACGGTGACAAGGTGATCGCCCGTCCCCCAACCACGGACCGATTTCAGTCCCTTTCCTTTTATCCGGAACACCTCACCGGACTGAGTTCCCGCGGGAATCTTCATCTTTACCGACCCATGGACGGTATCCACTGTCACCGAGTCGCCGAGGGCGGCAACCGGAAACGTGATATCGATTTTCGAGAGAATATGCTCTCCCCGACGTTCGAAAGACGGATGAGGCCGGACATGCACGGTCACGAAGAGGTCGCCTGCCGGCGCGCCGTACTCCCCCGCGGCGCCCTTTCCGGAAATCGATATCGTCTGCCCGTCGCCGATACCGGCGGGAATCTCGACATCGATCCGATCCTCGCCGGTCGTCCGACCGACTCCCTGGCACGCATGACATTTCTTCGCATACCGCTTTCCTTTTCCATGGCAGCCTGTGCAGACCTGCATCTGCGAGAAGGTTCCGAAGACGCTTCGAACCGTCCGCGCCACACGACCGGATCCGGCGCATTCCGAA
Organism: Candidatus Moraniibacteriota bacterium; assembly: GCA_018061645.1. Taxonomy (GTDB): domain Bacteria; phylum Patescibacteriota; class Minisyncoccia; order Moranbacterales; family UBA1568; genus JAGOTT01. Next base: position 27,363 of record JAGOTT010000009.1, on the reverse strand, counting down.
CACGATTCCTCTTTCGACCCCCGCTCCCCGCCCGTCCCGTCACACGCGGAACACAGGATCGGTTTCCGCAACCCGAGCGTCCGCTTCACGCCGGATACCATCTCCTCGAAGGTGATCTCGATATCCGTCTCGATATCCATGCCGGCAGCCGCCTGCGTCGACGCGCGACCCCCGAACCCGCCGCCGAAGATATCGGAAAAGATATCGCCGAAATCACCGTTGAACTGGAAATCATTCGGATTGAATCCGCCTTGCGACGAAAATCCGCCGAAACCCTGCCCGCCGCCGAACCCGTTCTGCGCTCCGGCATGCCCGAACTGATCATACCGTTTCCGCTTCTCCGGATCGGAGAGGATCTGGTATGCCTCGTTGAGCTCCTTGAATTTCGCCTCATCACCGCCGCTCTTGTCCGGGTGCAGCTTGTGCGCCTGTTTGCGGAATGCTTTCTTGACCTCGTCCTGCGACGCGGTCTTCGGAACGCCGAGAATATCGTAGTAATCGCGTGCCATATCGTTTCAATACTGTTTCCATACGATTCTACCGTACAATGAAAAAATTGGCAATCTTCGATCAAGAGTGCCAATTGCAAATGATCAAAATCATGCTATACTCCCCCCATGCCCGAATCCTTCCCAACCCCACAACAAATACACGAACACGCCCCCTCTCCCTTCGAGACGTGGCTTGAAACCGAGTTTCCGAAACAATACGAGCAGAGAGCCAAGACCCTTGATCGTCTCGGTCTCCTCCGTATCCTCCCCGAATCGGGGACATATGGCATCGTCGATACCCTCGGGAAGGAGTGTCCCTTTCCGGAGATGGAAGATGTGAAGAAGAAGCTTTTTGAAAACAGGGAATTCTTCGAAAAAAAGGCGGAACAGGGATTCACGAGACTCTCGATCGCTCCCTTCGGACTTCCGACCGCACGTCTTTTCGACACGATGAAGAAAGCTATCCTCAAGCACAAGAAAGAAGGAACACTTCTCGACACGGACGGGAAACCGCTCGATCTCGACCTGAACGATCCTCTGTATACCTGGGAGGGATACGAGAACCAGGAGATCTCGTGCTTCCCGGAATCCTTCGACCGGACGGACCACAATGGAAAAACCAAACAACAGATGCTCGAAGGAACCCAATCCTTCCCCGGGTTCCTCGTCTCGTTTCTCGAGGACAACCTCGATATCCCACGGGAAGGCCGAGGAGAAACGAAGGGTGGACGGAAACGGATCGAGACGAACAAGACGCCGCTCCAGTATCTGAAACTTCTGAAAGAGAATCCCCAGTATCAGGGAGAATCAGGGCTCACCATCGAAGAGTGGGCGACGCTCTTCCTCACCAATCTCGAGGAAACAAACCAAGTCACCGACGACTACGGAAACGGCAAGGATTCCATCTGCTGGAACCTCGGGACATACTTCCCGGCCGACGGGTATGTCTCTTGCGCGAGCTGGCGTCGCGGCTACCGTCGGGCGTACGTGAGCAGGTACGGTGCGAGGGATCGGGGCGGGAATGACGGTTCTCGCGTCGCGGTGAGGGTGTGATCATTTGGTCTTGTGCCAGATCACATCGTCCCCGCCATACCAATGCGGACGATTGAGATCCTCCCCCGTCGCGAGGTCGTCGTAAACTTTGGTCTCCGGATCGCCCTGTCCGTCGTCGAGCGCACGGAGCCGCGTGAGCCGCACGGCGTCTTTCGAATACCCATCCGGAACCGCGTTCTCACCGAAAGACCCGCCATACCGCCCCGCAAGGGCGACCGTTCGAATCGGCAGTCCGTCGAATATCCGCTCGACGCCGGAAAGCATCGACTCCATCTGCGCCTTGTCCTCGAGCCCCGGTGCGTAGTAGATACCATTGAGAAGAATCGCCGGCTTTCCTTCCTCGTCCGCCCCGAAGCTCCCGAAGATGAATCCGAGATTCTCTTTCGGCGTCGGTCGTTTCGCATGAGCGGCGTCCTCGGTCTCTTCCTGAGGTGACTCTATCGAGATGACGAACGAGAGCGGGTCGGCATTGATGGACGCGACCCAATATTTGTTTTGGGTTCCGTGCTGGATCGTCTGCTCGTAGTTACTGCTCGAGAAACAGCAGATCTTGCTGTCCGCGAACCGCACCATGTTCATGAACCGGTCCGTCTTGTCGAGATACTCGAGCCTTACCCGCATACGTTTCTTTTCAGTCTTGTCCGCAAGCGGTTTCCGATACGCCGCGGCGTCGGCGATCGCCTGGAACGGTCCTTGAAGATGGCTCTCGATCTCCTGCACGAGTGCGATATCGCTCTCGCGGAGGCGATCTTCGCCCAAAACCTGCATCGTGATATAGGTGAAGATCGCGCTCGGCGACTTCTCGGTGAGCGCGAGGATCTCGCTCCCGATCCGTTCGACTTCCGCCTTCCGCTCCTCTTCGCTCATGTGCGCGAACCGATCGACCGATTTTCGGTCGCCGAGCGCCGCCTTCTCGGCTTCAAGGACGCGAAGCTCCGCCTCGACACCGCGGATTTTTTCCTGAAGTGCGTCACGTCCCGGGCCATCCTCCTGCCGATCGAGCCCCGAGAGCAGATTCGCGCGCGCCTTCCGTTTCTTCTGGATGTCGCGCTGAAGCGCAGCGAGTTTCTTATCCCCGCCCCGAAGGATCACGAGAAGATCCTTCTTCATGCGTTTCAAATCCACGCGCTTCGTATCGAGCCGGGGAAGCAGCTCTTCCCCGCGCACTGGAACGCTCCGCTCACCGAACACCTGCTCGAGCGGGAATTCAAGAATCATCTTCTCACCGAACGCACGCCAATTTTCCGAAAGCTCCGCGATCGCACGTGAACGGAAATCGGGATACGCTGTTTCGATTTCCCCGAGAAGCACAAGCCGGTCGGCAAGCGTATCCGCACCCTTCATACGCTCAAGCGCCTCCCCACCCATCCCGTCCGCCTCGCTCTCCAGGAATTCCCGATACATCGGGAAAAGCATGGCGATGCCGAGCTGCTCCCGACCGAGCACGCGACCGATCTCGAGATTGGCATTCTTCACGAGTGCGTTCTCGCTCACATCGAAACTCACGTCGACGTGCCTCTGCGCGCCACCGATCGGATGATGCCCCGAACGGAGACGATCCGCGATCATCTTCGCGGCATCTTCCGATATCCCACCGGAGAGAAGCGTCTTTTCAAAGACCCGCATCGGCTGCTCGTGGATCGTCAGGTCGTTCATGAGTCCGACCATCTCCTTGAATTTTCCGAACCCGTAGCTGTTGATGAGGTTGAACCGGTCGTCTCCTCCGTGGAGGAGATAGTAGACCATCGCCTTTCGTTCATCCTGCGAAAGCACCGCCGCAAGCTCGTGATTGTCCGTGATGCCGGAGAATTCCTCCTGGCTCGAGCGGATTTTCGCGATGCGCTCCTCGAGCGTCACCCCTTCCCACTGCCGATCATCGGCAAGGAATGAAAGGATCTCCCGACTCGGCACGACACCGAGATCGGATATCGTCCGCTTGATGACTTCAAGCCGCGCCTTTTCCGTATCGAGTCCCTTCCCCTTCACCGCTTTTTCCTCGCTCCACCACTGTTTCACCTCCGGTGAAAGATACCCGTTTTTGATGAGCTTCCCGAGGATGAATATCGAGAGGTGCCGATTCGTCTCCGCGCTTCCGGCAACCTGGAGCGCGATATCATTCCCCCGGAAATCATCGAAATGGTCGAGGAACACTTTCATCACGCGTGGCGCATGATCGGCTTGCCCTTCTTCCGCATCATCATTCTCCGCCTCATATTCGTCGCGGAGAATCTCAAGAAGAAGCTGCCGCGTATCCTCACCGAGCGAACCGATGGATTCCGCAAGGATCTTTGCGATCGCCTTTTCGTCCGCTCCGCCGCGTTCAAGCGTTTCGCGGAGTCCGTTATAGAGACGAAGCCGGACGCGGGATCGCTGCCCCTCCTCGTCACTCCCCTTCTCGACGATCGACTGGTGGAGCACGCGCGAAACCGACGCGTCGAGCGCGACGGACACCGCGCGGCGCTTCTCCTCCGGAAGGAGATCCAGAAAATCATTCCGGTCGCTTTCCGCAAGCGCGAGCGCGTAATCGACGAGAAGCGACGGGTCGTCGAGGGCGGCCTCCGTGACCGCTTTCATGTCCGGCATCGGAAGTCGCAACGCTTCACGCGCACGCAAGCCAAGAATCATCGCATCCGGCAGGAGATTCGCCGGCGTGTTCGGGTCGATGTCGCGGATCGTATCAAGACACGCTCCCGCGGAAACGATATCCGGAGCGGTATCCGCGCCCGTCGCTTCGGCACATTTCGCCGCTCGCGCCGAAAGAAACGCGGCGTACCTCGGGAAAACGTCCCGCTTCGCCTCCGCCAGTCCCCGGAACCGCTCCGCCTCATGTTCAAAATCCTCCAGAGACGAAGTATTCAGATCAAGCGCCGCCTCCCCTTTCGATTCGCGGAAGACGAGCCCGAGGCTCCGGTCGTATTCCTCCGACGATGCGTCTTTCGGCCGTTCCATATTGAGCACGCGCACGCGGAATTCCTGTCCGCGCTTCCGCAGATCCGCTCGCGCCGAAACCGCCGCACGCCCCTCGAAGGGAACCGCTTTCGGCGCCTCCTGTCGCCGCGCACTCCCGACGATATTTCCTATCCGCCGTTCAAAATTCATCATATCGATCAAGTACCGTCCAATCGAAAAACTTTATCCGCTTCTTTTTCTCGTGCTTCGCGACGAGTCCCCGATAGCTCGCGATATTCTTCCGATCGAGATTCCGAATGATGCGTTTCCGATTCCTCTTGTTCATTCTCCGTCCGCCCGGAAAAATCTCCACACCGAGAAACCGAAGCCCCTTCTTCACTGGAATCAGTATATCATGCTTCGGGTTGATTTCCAGCCGAAGCTCACGGAGAAGAAAAAGGGTAATCCGTTCACGAAAGGCGACTGCCGTTTCCCGGTCGTCTGTTATGATAAAGAAATCATCCCCGTAGCGAAGATATACTTTCGGCTTCAGCACATGCTTCACGAACCGATCCAACTCATTCAGATAGATATTGGCGAAAATCTGGCTCGTCAGATTGCCGATCGGAATGCCTTTTTGACGTGCCTCCGTACTCTCTCTCTCTCTCTCGATTCGATGCGTGATAGCTCCCGATCACCTCTTCGAGAAGTGTCGTCGCTCGTCCCATCTCTGTCATCCCGAGCATAGCCGAGGAATCTCCAGCATGAAAAGGCAGATTCCTCGACTCGAGGACTCGCTCGGAATGACACAGAAAAAAATTTTGATCAATTTTCCATACTTTCTTCCGCAACAACCCGAGCAGTATCCGATGATCCACATTATCGAAGAACTTCCGCACATCCGCGCGCCAAACGAACGAACGCGGGTATCGTGAGAAAAAATGTTCCGTCCGTTCGATCGCACCAAGGAGACCCTTCTCTTTCCGATACGACCAGACATCGAAGATGAACGTCTGGTCATAGATCGGAACGAGATATTCGTACAGCAGTCGGTGCACGACCCGGTCTCGGACGCTTGCTACGGAAATCTCCCGTTTCTTGTTATCGGACACGATGAACGAACGATATCCGCCGTGCCGGTAGCGACCGTTCGCGATATCGGCATGGAGCGACGAAAGATTCATCTCAAGAGAACGCTCGAACGCATCGATATCACATGACGATCTCTTCCCCTTCCGGAAGAGAAACCAGCACTTCCATATATTTTCCACACTTACGTCTATGGACACATTGCCGATCATAAACAGAACGTATGAAGTCTACAAATTCGCCGTCGAAACAAACGGTCATATCGAGAAGCGGTTCCGCTACTCGCTCGGCGAGAGCCTCGAATCGTCGATACTCGCGCTTCTCCAAGAACTCATCATGGCGAAAAATGCCCCGAAACCAATGAAATCCGGCTATCTCATCCGCGCCGGAAGTCACCTCGAGGTGACCGCCTTCAAGCTCCGTCTCCTCCTCGAGCTCAAGCTCGCGAATGAGACGCGGATTTTCCAGACCCAAGCCAAGCTCGCCGAGATCGGACGGATGCAGGGCGGCTGGCTCAGGAGTCTCAATACATAGGCTCTCACCGCGACGCGAGAACCGTTGTTCTCGTTCCGATTCCTCGCATCGTTCCTGTTCACGTTCGCCTGACGGTTGTCACGATTCCAGTTCGCGCAAGAGACATTCCCGTCGGCCATAATGAGAAAATGCGTCCGTTTCCCGATCGGAACCACGGTAGCGATCGGATACATTGGCTTGCCTGTTTCATCCCTCACTATTCCGTGGTAAGGGATGCATTTTCCTCATTCGTGAGGGTGTATGTATTTTCTTGCGTACCCGCCAAGGTCAATCGCGATGGCTGGGTCTGTCCACGCTTCCGGGCTCCGCATGCGGAGCCCGGGGTAAAGCGCCTGTCTAGACAGAAGCAATGTGCGGCAGCCCCGCATCTTCAGATGGGAGGTGGCTTCTCACCGCACGCTCTCGTCATTGCGAATCCGAATCTGCGAGGATGTGGCAATCCATGGATTCGTGAGCCGGAAAACCCTGGATTGCTTCGCTTTGCTCGCAATGACAGAAGAAAAAAAGAAAAAGGAGAAAGAAAAGACAAGAAACAAATTTCGAAATCTCACACCCTCACCGCGACGCGAGAACCGCCGTTCTCGCCCCGACCCCTCGCATCGTCCCAGTCCACGCTCACCCGACGGCCGTCACGATTCCAGTTCGCGCAAGAGACACTCCCGCCGGCCGGAAAATACGTCCCAAGGTTCCAGTTGACGGAGCTTTTCTTGTTTCCGTAGTCGTCGATGACTTTGTTTTCTTCCTCGAGCGTGGTGAGGAAGAGGGTCGTCCACTCTTCGATGGTGGTGCCGGACTCTCCTCGGTATGGTTCCTGTTTCAGAAGCTCCAGATATTCTTTCGGAGTCTTGTTCGTTCCGATCCGTGTCCGCCCGCTCCTCGTTTCTTCTTGTCCTTGTCTTGGGATCTCGAGGTCTTCTTCGATGAAGGAGACGAGGAACCCGGGGAAGGGTTGTTCTTCTTCGAGTATCTGCTCCTTTGTTTTTCCTCCGTGACTCGCTTGGTCGAATGATTCGGGGAAATACGAGATCTCCTGGTTCTCGTATCCGTCCCAGGTATACAAGGGGTCGTTTTCATCGAGATCGAGCGGATCCCCGTTCGTGGAAAGAAGCGTTCCTTCTTTCTTATGTTTGAGGATGGCTTTCTTCATCGTGTCGAAGAGACGTGCGGTCGGAATTCCGAAGGGAGTGATAGCGAGTCTCGTGAATCCCTGATCACCTTTCTTTTCGAAGAATTCCCTGTTCTCGAGCAGTTTCGCCTTGATATCCTCCATCTCCGGAAACGAACATTCCTTCCCGAGAACATCGACGATTCCATACATTCCTGATTCGGGAAGGATGCGAAGGAGACCGAGACGGTCGAGCGTTTTCGCTCGAGATTCGTATTGTTTCGGAAACTCCGTTTCAAGCCACATCTCGAAGGGAGACGGGACTTGTTCTTGCTTTGGTTGCGGGATGGGGAAGGATTCAGGCATGAGGGAAGTATAGCATGAATCAGTGCAGGGTTTCCTGTTCGGCAGGGACTTTTTCGATAGAGAGCGCGCCGGAACGGATAAGGAGCCGGATGAACCAGGACGCGAGCAGGACCCAGATGCCCCGGAGGAGCGACGCCAGCGAAAGAATCGTGATGAAGAGGAGGAGCGCGAGGAAAAAGGGCAGTGCGCCGTTCGGGAGGTTCCGCTCCGCCTTCGCGCCGGAAAGAAAGGCGATCGTCTTGTTCCGCAGGGCTTCCGAAAGCACATCGGCCATGCGTTCATCTCCCGAAAGGTCGCGCCCGACAAGTTCCCCGAGTTCCATCCTCCCCGCCTCAAGCGAAAGCGACGCGACCACATCATCCATGAATGCATCCATACCGTCTCCGGAATATCCGCCTGTTCCTCGCACGGTAGAGAGAAACGAATCGACCGTCATCCGCTCGTCCCTGATTTTTCCGATTTCCGGAGAAATGCTCCCGGCGGCGCGAAGAATCAGATCGCCGCTCCCTTCGGCGAGAGAGAACCGCGGCACGAGATCCTGCCAAGAATCCGATCGTATCTCCATATAATATTGGCTCGCGATCAGCAAGGATAAAGGAAGCGCGAAAAAAAACGCGCCAACGCCCATGCTTCTCCGGAACGAGATCAAGAGTCTTGAGCGGATATCGTCCCCTATTTTCCGAAATCCGACCGACATGAGAAGAACGGAGAGCGCGACAAGAAAGAGATGCGCGAACGTAAACGCGAAGAAAAGACTCGGTCCGATTGAGCAGACGATGAAGGTCACGCTCATGGAACGTTTCCGGTAGAGAACGCCGGCCGACAGGAAGCAGATCGAGAGGAGCGAGAACCACAGCAAAGACACGCCCCACCGCCCGTCATCCGCCGAGACGGAAGACGCGACGGAAGCGAATCCGAGCGAAGAAAATCCGAGTGCAAAAAACAATAATGTCAGTTCGACGGCTTTCCTCGGTGAAACCTGCATAGCGCGCTCTATTTAAAGCCCGTTCTTCGCCTTGTTCGCGACATGCTCCTCGAACGTGACAGAGAACACCGTCGCTCCGGTCTCCGGATTGTTGAGGAAATACCAGTACGGGTTGACCCGCGGAGACACCGACGCACGCATCGATACGATCCCCGGATTCCCGATCGGCCCCGGCGGCAGTCCCTTGTATTTGTAGGTATTGTAGGGAGAGTCGATGGCGATGTCGTCGAGCGAATGCTGCACCTTCGTCGCGCCGAGCACATACCGCACCGTCGCATCGCTCTGGAGAGGCATCCCCGCCTCTATTCTCCGGAGAAACAGATCCGCGACCATCCCGCGATCGTTTTCCGTCTTCACCTCCGCCTCGATGATACTCGCAAGAACGAGCGACTCATACCACGGCTGACCTCGTTTCCCGGAAAAATCCGGGACTACCTGCATCCGTTCCTCAAAATTCGCAAGCATTTTCACGACGATCGATTCCGCGCCGAGTTCGGGACTGAAAAAATAAGTGTCCGGAAACAGCACGCCTTCAAGCGAGGCTCCTTCGGGAATATCCGTGAGAAACGGATATTCCGAGCGCCACTCGGGCTTCGGTTTTTTGACGAGCACGAGGAAGTCTTCCCCAGAGAGCCCGCTTTTCGAAAGCCGATCCGCCATTTCCGCGGCCGTCCAGCCTTCCGGAAACGTCACCTTGATCCCCTTTTGAACCGTTTCTCCACGCGAGAGTTTCCCGACGATCTCCGGAATGGTCATGGTTCCGCTCAGAAGATACTCGCCGGCCTGCAAGCCTTTCCAGGCATCCTCACTCCACAGGAAATAGAGGAAGGCATATTCCGACCGGATGAGACCGGATTCCTCGAGACGACCGGCAAGGGAGGGAATTTCCTCGTTCTTTTCGAACGTGAATCGGACTTCCCCATGCTCGCTTCCGCCCGCTCGTCGGGACTCGGAGCGGATGACAAGGAATGCGATCACCGCGACAATGACGGCTATGGATACGAAAAAAACGACGAACCGCGTAATCCTCCGGATCGTTCCACTATCCAGTCGTGCAACCTGTTCCGCTTGTTCCGACATATCCGGTTTCCTTATCAGCAATTACTCGAATTTCACCGAACGGGCGGATGCCGAAGGTCACGGAATCCTGAACGACGTTCAGAAATTCACGGACTTTTCTATGAGCGGCACGAAGAGGAATCCCGGGAACCGTTCGATATAGAAGTCGTCCTCCCCGCGCTTCTCGACATAGGCGAGCGCATTATAAATGGGAATGACCATCTTTCCGCCGATCTTGAGCTGCGCCTTGAGCGCTACCGGGATCTCCTCCACGGATGCGGAAACGAGGATCCGGTCATACGGCGCACCGTCGGGATACCCCTCGCTTCCGTCGCCGAGAACGCATTTCACCCGCCCCATGCCGACATATCCGAACTTGTCGATATTTTTCTTCCCGAAATCGTACAGCTCCGGAATCCGCTCGATCGCCGTGACCGAACCGTCCTCACCTACCATGTGCGCGAGTAGTGTCGAGGCCCAACCGGATCCGGAACCGACATCGAGGACGGAAAGTCCCGGCTTGATATCGAGAAGCTCAAGCATCACCGCTACGGTAAGCGGCTGTGAAACCGTCTGTCCGTACCCGATCGGAAGCGGGATATTGGTATCCGCCTGCCGTTCGAATTCCGCAGGAACGAAATCTTCCCGCGGAACGGCGCTGAACGCCTCGATCGCGGAATCGGACTTGAGGTACCCCTGCGTGATGAGCGTGTTTATGAGCCTACTCATACACCTACTCTCCCATGATCTGCACGATGACATCGCGCTTTCGGGATCCGTCAAACTCGACCGCGAACACGCTTTGGAGCTCCGTCAGGACAAGCTTCCCCCTCTCGACGAGCACGGTCTCGCTCGAACCAAGCAGGAGCTGCTTGCAGTGCGCATGTCCGTTCGACCGCCCGTCGGATTTGGTGTTCCGGGACAGCTCGAAAAGGTCGTGCGAGTACTGATCATCCACCGGCACAGCCTTATACAGGACACGCATGAAATCCTGAAGAAGCATCGGCTCGTTATGATTGATCGCCACTCCCATGGTCGTGTGCGGAACGAACACGACGGCCTGCCCTTCGCGGATTCCGGATCGCTCAAGAATCTCCTCCATCCGATCGGTGATGTCGACGAATTCGATCTGTGTCTTCGTTTCGAATTCGATGCGTTCGCGATGTATTTTCATATCCGTTTTCCCTCCCCGGGATCTTATAAAGTGGAAAGTTCCTCCTTGAGCTTATCCTTCGACTGCACGCCCATCCATTCCTTCACGACCTGACCGCCCTTGAACGCCTTGATCGTCGGAATCGACATGATACCGAACTCGCTCGCCGTATCCGGATTCTCATCGACATTGAGCTTGCCGATCTTCACGGTCGTCACCTCGGTCGCAAGCGCATCGATGACCGGCCCCATCATCTGACACGGTCCGCACCACGGCGCCCAGAAATCGACCAGGACCGGCTTGTCGCTCTTCATGACTTCCGCCTCGAAATTCTCGTCGGTGAATTGCATCGCCATATGTTCTTCAGCCCCCAGGACCGCCTCCATCGGCACGGGACTTTTCTTCATTGATTATGCCTCCATGATACCCCAAAAAATGGAAAGAATCAAAACGAGCCGTCGGATACACTCCTGGAGATTATCCTCTCGTATCCGAGCCCCGGGCCTTTCCTTTCCGGGGTTTCTAATCCGCGACTGGCGGATTTATAAGGGATTTCTTAGCAAAGAAATCCCGACCCCGGGAAGGGAAGTCCGGAGTGAAGGATCTCCTGTTAATCTATACCGATATCCTCGAGAAATGCCTTGTCCGAAAGTTTCCGGCCGAGGAATGATTTCGCGATTCTCGTTTCCGGCTCGCTTGATCCCTTTGCGAGCACGTCCTTCCGGTATCGCATACCGACGAGCGGCGATATGACACCGGCTTCGCGGAACTTCGTGAAAAAATCAGCCGCATAGACCCGCGACCACAGATATCCGTAGTACCCGGCATCATATCCGCCCGCGAGATGCCCGAATCCCGCCGGGTAGAGCGATGATTCCGGGATCTTCACGGAAAGATGCACTTCGGAAAGCACGCGGAAATACTCCGGAAGCGTCCCTCGGAGATTTCCGGAATGTACCATCATGTCGAAGAGCGCCTGCATCGCCTGTCGCTTCGTATCATAGGCGAGGAGATGCTTTTTCGACTCGCGCATCTTCCGGATGAGCGCCGGAGGGAGCGGTTTCCCGGTCTTGAAATGTCTCGATATCTTCCGGAGCACCCTCTCGTCCCACGCGAAGAACTCACACATCTGCGACATCGCCTCGACGAAATCCCACGCGACCGAAAACCCCGCCTGCGAGACATATCGTGCCTCCGAGAGCGACTCATGCATGAGGTGCCCGAACTCATGGAGAAATGTCACCACCTCGTCATGCGAAAGGAGCGAAGGCCTATTTCTCGAAGGCTTCGGGAAATTCGTCACAAGCGTCGCAAATGGCGGAATGAAACCATCGTCCGTTTCGTGCCCGGAAATCACGTTGAACACCGCGGCATGACCGTACTTTCCTTCCCGCGGGTAGAGGTCGAACGCGAAATAGGCGATGTGCTCGTCGGATCCCGTGTTCCTGATGACATACAACTCCGCGTCCTTGTACCACAGCTTCCACGGAAGCCGTTCGAATGAGATACCGAAGAGATTTCCGAAGAGTGAAAATATCGCTTCACGGACATGATCGATCGGGAAGTATTCCCGCATCAGATCGTCATCGACGGCATATTTCTTTTTCTTGAGCCGGTTCGAAAGATACGCGACATCATGGGATTGCAATCCGCTCGTCAAGGACTGTCCTTTCCCTCCTTCCTTGAACACAAGCAATTCCTCCGCATCCTTTTCCGCCTGTTTCGAGAGCGACTTCATGATCTTCCCGAGAAACCGGAACACGGTCTCGGCGTCCTTCGCCATGCGGTCCTCCGTCCGGAAGTCCGCATGCGTCGGATACCCGAGAAGCTTCGCGTTCTCCTCGCGAAGTCGGATCATCTTCTCGAGCAACGCGACATTCTTCTTCCCGCCCTTCCGCCAATTCTTCTCGGACAGTTCGCGGCGCCGCTCCTCGCTCTCCGCATTCTCCATGAACGGGACGAGCGACGGGTAATCGAGTGTCACGATACATTTTCCATCCCTCCGCGGAAGACTCTTCACGTATTCCGGAGAGAGTCCCCGGAGTTCCCCCGCCTCCACTTCGATCGCATCATGATACTCATTGAGGTTCCTGGAAAACGCACTCCCGAGCTTCGAAAGTTCCTTCAGATTGGATCGCAGCTTCTCCTGCAACACCTCCGAAAGATCGAACCCGCGCCGCCGAAAACTCCGAAGGAAATCACCAAGCAGCTTCTTCTCCGCGCCGCGAAGCTTCTCCTGTTTCGCCTCATACTCCACGAGCGCACGATAGAGCGTCTCGTCGTATTCGAGTCCGATGATCGCCCGATCGGCATACTCCGTCGCCTTCTGCGCCGCTTCCCGGACTTTCGGATCCGAGGACACGTTCATGAGGAGCGCCGCCTTCAATGTTTCGGAAAGCGGACGATTCGAGGCATCCACCGCCGCGACGGTATTCTCGAATGTCCGCTCCCCGGCGGGTATCCGTTTCACCGCCTCATATATCTTCCGTTTCTCGGCGACCGCACGCTTCACCGCCGCCCCGATCTCCTCCGGTGCCCACCTCGTCCACACGAAATCTTTTTTAGAATATCGGATATGGTTCATGACTTCATGGTTATAGAGTTTCATTGTAATATCGCTTTATTGTCATTCCGAGTACGAGCGAGACGTTTGTTAGGAATCAGACGCGACGCAATGACAACGGAAGCAGCCTCATAAATCCTCAAGCTATTCGGACGGACATGTGTTTCCGGGAGCTTGTGAAGCGCGACTGGCGTGAACAGAGAATTTTTCCAGCAGGAAAAATTCGTGTCCCGGAAATACATTCTGTTCGGATAGCTCCTCCTTCTTCGAAGGAAAGCTTGGCTCGTTTCACCCGGACGGACGTTTATTTTTTCAAAATCGCGAGGAATGCGTCGGATGGGATGGAGACTTTTCCTTGTCCGAGCGCTTCCATCTTCTTCTTGCCGCGCTTCTGTTTCTCGAGGAGCTTCTTCTTCCGGGAGAAGTCGCCGCCATAAAGCTTACCGGTCACGTCTTTCCGGAACGCCGCAATCGTCTCGCGCGCGATGACCGTGCTTCCGATCGCCGCTTGGATCGCCACGGCGAAGTTTTGCCGAGGAATGACTTCCTTGAGTTTCTCGACCGTCCGTTTCCCCTCGTCATACGCCCTGGCCTTCGGTATCATGCGCGAGAACGCGTCCACCCGATCGCCCGCGACGAGGATATCGAGTTTCACGACGTCACTCGGGCGGTAACCGATCGGCTCATAGTTCATCGACGCGTATCCGGACGTCGCGCTCTTGAGCTCATCGTGGAAATTGACGATGACTTCCATGAGCGGCGCTTCGAAAGAGAGGAGCACACGATCCGCATCCAAGTACTCCGTATTCTTATACTCCGCGCGGATCGACTGCGACAGATTCATGATATTGCCGAGAAACTCCCCGGGGGCAACGATCGACAGATCGACATACGGCTCGTATATCCTCTCGACGCCGGCCGGATCCGGCATATCCACCGGCGAGTACATCAAGACGCGATCGGATTTCCCACGGAGCTCGAGTTCATACACGACCGAAGGCGTCGTGATGGTCGGATCCATATCGAATTCCCTCCGCAGACGCTCCTGAATGATCTCCATATGGAGCAGCCCGAGGAATCCGCACCGGAACCCGCGTCCGAGCGCCTGGTTGCTTTCCGGTTCGAAGGTGAACGCGGCATCGTTGAGCTTGAGCTTCTCCAAGGCGTCGCGCATGAGTCCGTATTCGCCGCCATCGACCGGATAGAGACTCGCATAAACGACCGGCTTGATTTCCTTGTATCCGGGGAGCGGCTGCGCGGTCACTTCCTCGCGCTCCTTCGGGCGGAGCGTGATCGTATCACCGACCCGGCAGTGCGATACGTCCTTGAGCCCCGTCGCGATATAGCCGATATCACCGGCCGAAAGTTCCTTCACCGGAAACAGTTGCGGAGCGAACGTCCCGACCTCGATCGTCAGACTCTCCTGTCCCGTCCCGATCATCCGGAGCGGCACGTCCCGGGAGACAGCACCGTCGACGACCCGCACGTACGCGACGACCCCTTTGTAGGTGTCATAGACCGAATCGAAAATGAGCGCGCGAAGCGGCCGCTCCCGATCGCCCTTCGGCGCGGGAACCCGTTCGATTACCCGTTCGAGCACCTCTTTGACCCCGAGCCCGGTTTTCCCCGACGCCTCGAGGATATCTCGTTCCTCGCAGCCGAGAATATGCACGATTTCCTTCTTCGTCTTCTCGACTTCGGCGTTCGGGAGGTCGATCTTGTTCACGACCGGAATGATGACGAGTCCCTGTTCGATGGCGAGATAGAGATTGGCGAGCGTCTGTGCCTGCACGCCTTTGGTAGCATCGACGAGGAGTATCGCCCCCTCGACCGCTGCCAGAGACCGCGACACCTCGTAATGGAAGTCCACGTGCCCCGGAGTATCGATCAGGTTCAGTTCGTATTCGGTCCCGCCTTCCGAATACAGCATTTTCACCGGCTGAAGCTTGATAGTGATGCCGCGCTCGCGCTCAAGATCCATCTGATCGAGAAGCTGTTCCTTCATCTTGCGGTTCTCGACGGTATGCGTAAGCTCGATCAACCGATCGGCCAAGGTCGATTTCCCGTGGTCGATGTGAGCGATGATGCAGAAATTTCGGATATTCTCCTGATTCATAGGCTTTCCAAAGCTTTTCCCAGCCTAGCGCAAAAAACGAAAAAACGGAAGCGCATGCTTCCGTTTTCTGTCCGTATTCGAGAAAAGGTACTGATCCCTTTTCTTCCCCGCGCGATGCCGCTGATACGTACCCCTTTGTGCGCGGAGGAGAGCTGCCTGGTCAAGTTCAGTTTCACTGATTCTTGTGTATTTTCTTTGTTCCATTGGTGAACACTTGAACGTATAAGTGTTCGGCTAGCAATCTGGGTGCAGCATTTTTAATTTTGGATACAAATAAAACTATGCCCAGTTCCGCAGGATCCATCTCCTCCAATTGTGCAGAATGAGTATGTGCCAGTCATCTGTTTGGTTGTTGATGGTGGACATGATGTTGAGGCTAAACTACAAGAACTGGCCTCTGCTGAACCACAAGAGTAACTTATACTTGCACCACCGTAACAAGAATAGTATCCTGACCCTCCGAGGACAAATCCAGGGAAACCAGACGGCGCCCCACATCCCGCTACAATGTTCCCACTTCCGCTAGGAGTCGGAGCGCATATGAGATTACCGTTTACTTGTATCCCCGTCACAAATTGACCGTTTGGACACGCTTTACCGTTTGGCGCTTTTGAGTCAACATACCCCTTCGTCGCCGCATCATTATTATCGGTCGGAGCAGCAAGATTGATGATCCTGTTCGTGGTATTCATGTTGAGGTTCTGCGTCGCGGTGTGGTTCCAGGAAATCGTCCCCGCTCCCACGATCGGATTCGGGGAAAGCGTGATGCCGTTCCCCGCGGAGAGCGATGTCACCGTCCCCGACCCGCCGGCCGGCCAGCTCCCCTGGCACACGCCGTTTATGCACACTCTCTTGCCGGAAACGTCCCCGTTCGTCGTGGTGATATTCCCGTTCACCGTGGTGTAGTTCCCGACGGCCGCGATGCCATTGACGAAGCTCGTGCTTGCGGGATCGAGATAGTAACCGACGTTGTTGTTGTCATAGAAGGTATTGGCGTAGACGGATCCGGCGTTGGAGATATTGAAGCCTCCCATGGCAAGATTCTGCGTCGCGGTGTGGTTGCCGAGGTTGTCACTCCCTCCGCTCGGCCAGCTATTGATGCAGCTTGCGCCGATGCAGAACTGCGGCGCGGTAACACTGGTGCCGGACGCGATGTTGCCGTTGGCGGCAAGATTTCCCGTCTGACCGATGAAGAGTTTCGGTGACCAGGTTCCGTTCAGGGTCCAAAACTCGAATTCCTGTCCTCCGTGGTCATAGCCGAATGCCGCCTTGTTTGCGCTTCCCTGCCAGTTGCCGACGCTGAACTGGAGATTGCCCATCGCGCCGGCATTCCCGACCCGAATATTCATCGCCGCGACGCCGTTCGCGCTGTTGGCGGTATTCTCGACGACGAGCTGTCCGTTGGTTCCGTCGGTGTTCGGATTGTTGAAAACGATGTGCAGTTTCTTGTTCGGAGCCACGGTGCCGATGCCGACATTGCCGTTCGGGACAAGAAGTCCGTTTGCGTATATCCCGCTCGTGTTCAGTGCGAGGTTTCCAGCCTTGCTCTGCCCGACATCACCGACGGTGACAGGCCCCGAGACATTGCCTCCGGGAGGAAGGGCGGATGGAGCGGTCCAGGCCTCCGCGAGCTGGAGTCCGAGTCCGAGGATGAGACCGAGGGAGACGATCTTCACCCAATAGAGGAGCGTGTTGTCTTTCTGCATAGACGTTTGGTTAGACTGTTTTTGGTTTACGCGGAATGATGAATGAGGATTGCGGATTGCAGATTTTAAAATAGGAGTCTTCAATTCTTCAATCATCATTCTTCATTCTGCAATTCTCCCATCATTATCCCACTATCGTTTTTTTTGCAACTGCCGTATTGTTTGTGATTTGTATTTTGGGATTTGTTTGGTATTTGGAATTTGATCTTTGGAATTTCTTCTTGGCGGTTTTCCGCCAAGAAGCTACCATTCCCCTTTCTCCGGGTGCCCCTCGACGCTCGATGCGGCTTCGGGGAGTCGGAGCACCTTACAGAAGATCCAGCGTTTCATCGCGTGGAATTCCTCTATCCGCAACCACGCGCTCGCGAGGAAAAAGGAGCCGAATCCGACCGTAAGACCGAAGATCAGCTGGAGAAAGACTTCCGCGAACGTGTCCAGCGGCGACGGCGCAAGAATGAAGGCCGATTTCGAGAACTGCGCGACCAGCCCCGCCAGAAGCGCCGCCGAAAGTATCCGTGCGCTCCCGGAGAGGATTTCCCGGTCATTCCAGCCCGGAACCTTCTTCCGAAGCGAAAGAAAGAGCAGTGAGAAGTTGACGACGCTTCCGACCGAGAAGGCGATCGCGAGCGCATCGACACCGAACCGTGGCAAAAGAAGCGGGATGAGCGCGATATGCACCGCTTCGGCGATGAGTGCGATGGAAAGCGGGGTTTTCGTATCTTGTTTCGCATAAAACCCGCGTGCGAAGAGCGGAATAAGTCCCTGCGCGAAGAGCGACGCAGACAGCCACCCGAGCACCCCAAACGTGGCGATCGTATCCGCCCAATCGAACTGCCCGGATCCCAGAATGACACGGACGAACTGCGCCCGGAAAATGATGAAAAACAGCGAGAGCGGCACGACGAAGAAGAGGATGCGACGGACCGTCCGCGAGAGAGTGAGAAAGAATTCTCGATCGTCTTTCTTCGATACCGAAATTGAAAGCGCCGGAAACGCAGCAAGAGAGAACGCGACCGCGAAGAGCCCGAGCGGGATGCTCTGGATATTCCACGCGAGCGTAAAGACGGCGAGACTTCCCGAGACGAGCGAGGAGGCAAACACGGTCGTCAGGAGCAATCCGACCTGGTTCGCCGCCATACCGATGGAGCGCGGGATCATGAGTTTCACGACACGACGGACCGAGCTGTCGAACGGGAGACCGACCCGGAACAATGCCGAACGGAACCCGGAATCCCGGATAGCGGGAATCTGGACGAGCATATGGAGCACGGCCCCAGCGACGACACCCCAGGCAAGACCTGATATGCCGAACAACGGAACCAGAAGTATGATTCCCAGGATAATGCCAAGATTATAAAGAAGCGGCGCAAGCGAATACGCGACGAATCGGCGGAACGAGATGAGCACACCACCGAACACCGCACTGATACCGAGAAATATCGGCGACAGGAGCATGATCCGGGTAAGTTCGGTCGTAAGCGCCTGCTTTTCCTCCGAAAATCCGGGAGCGACGACGGAGACAAGCGCCGGAGCGAAAATCGCGGCAAGAACGGAAAGAGCGCCCAGGAACAGCGTGAGCCACTGCAGCATCGCGGATGCGAGCTCCCACGCCTTCTTCTCCTTCTTTTCCGAAAGGAAATCGGTGAAGATCGGAACGAATGCCGCCGAAAGCGCACCCATCACGAGCAGATTATAGAGAGTGTCCGGGATGCGGAACGCCGCATAGTACGCGTCGAGCGTATCGCCCGCACCGAATTGCGACGCGAGCAGACGGTCGCGAAGGAATCCGAGCAACCGGCTCGCGACGCCCGCGATCGCGATGACAAGCGCCGCACCGCCGATCGTTTTCGCGGGAATGCTCGCGAAAGCACGGACGGATGAAAGCATTTTCCCCAGAAAATCCATACGGTTCGAAGAAATACGTCGTTATCGTTTCATGAATACCGCGCCGAAGAACGCATCAGTCGAGAGTTCCGCGCGGGACAAGAGATCCTTCCGGACAAGCTGGCTCCCCGACGTATTCCATACCGGAAAAAACGACTCCGGAAACGAGAGTGTATGCGAAAGCGCGCTTCCCGGACTACCCGACTGCTTCTGAAACAGCGCGGAATACGAAACGGGCTCCGTCTCCGTCGGCGAAACGGAAAACGGAAGTCGATATGAATATTCCACCGTCACGCTCTCGCCCGGACTCACATACACCCAGTTTCCGAATGCGGTTTTTCCGGATTCCCGGGATACTCTCGTTCCGCTTTCATGGATCGTCGTCAGACGTTCCTCGCGCTCCACGTCCGGGTCGCGTCGGAACCCGAGCGCATCGTAGTCGAGCGGGTCGACCGGAAATTCGTACGTGTACCCTTTCGCAGAAAGGAGCTCCGATCCCTCCGGGACATACACCCGCAGATAATCCGAGTTCACCTTGTTCCACCACTCGTTCGGTGTCTCTCCTCCTTCGTGCCGCCTGGTGATCCGGACGGTATCGATGACGGAACCGTCCGCCCGGATATCCGCCTTATGTTCGATCTCTTCCTTGATGACGCCGTCGGTTTTGTATCCGTTGAGATTCGTGTGCACCACGGAAAGATAGTCCTTTTCGGTCGGAAGCAACCGGCCGGACCACCCGGCATCGTCAAGCAGTCTCTGTGCCTCGACATTCCGAGAATACAGGAGGATGTGCCGCTCGTCGAGTCCTTTCGAAAGCGCTTCGGCGGCGGCAAGCGCGACCGTCTTATCTTTCGACTGGAGCAGCCGGTCAAGAAGAAGCGGCGCAAGGTCGGCGATGATCTTCTTCGGCTGATTCAGCTCCTTGTCATATTTCACCTCGACCTCTTCCTGAACCGCCGCCATGAAATTTTCCGCATCGATCGTCACTCCGTATTCCGGCATCGGAATCGGTCCGGTCACGGCGAGCAGCTTCTCTACCACGGACGGAGTCATCGTCATGATCCCGTCAACCGTCGGTCCGCCCGTCTTCTCGTAGAAAAGCATCGCCTTCTCGGCCGAGGTCGGAAAATCGGGCCACCAGTTGCTGTCATGAAGACTCCACCCCGCGCTCACCTTCCGGATCGGACCGGGAGGAACGATGTTCTCCTTGAATTGTCCGTCCGGATTGAAGATGCCGTCGATGAGGAATTTTCGGACATGTCCATGGGTCACTTCGAGAAATCCATAGCTTCCGATGAATCCGCCGGTCGGACGGAGTTCGTGGTTGTTCTGGAACAGGAGCAGATAGACGCGTGGCCCGTTTTCGCCGAGCAGTTCACGGAGAAGCAGCGCGTGATGGTCGAAGCCGGACAGGAGCGATTTCGCGATCGGCAGCTTCTCCCGGAGCAGACGGAACGACTCCCGTTTCTCTTCGGGGATATCATCCTCTTCGACACGCGACAGACTCTCCTCGGCGAGCGAAATATCCGAGAGCGCCGCCTCGGAAAATTTTTCCGCCTCCAGAAGGACAGCGAGAAGCGACGTTTCGGATACGCGGACATCCCCCGGAGAGACCGGAAGGAGCGCGAGCATCCGGCTCATCGAAATCCCGGCGCTCGAAAGATGCTTCGCTGCCTCGATGACGCCCTGGCCCGAAGAGAACATCGACAGACCCGGAACGAATCTCGTAGCTTTCGCGAGTTCGTTTCCTATCGTTCCAAGCGAATCTGAGGCGGCGGAAAAAGACGCGTACGCCTCGGCAAAGCGATCGACAGAATTCCCGAATCGCGCGGAAGAAAGTTCCCGGAGAGCGCTATCGACGGACGAAATTCCCGCGGAACTCTCACCGAGCACGTCACCCTTGATGGAAAATATCTGGATCGCGCCGAATACGCCCCCGACAAGAAAGAGAATCGAAAGCGCCGCGAACGCGAGCATGCGAAACGGGATGCCACGTCGCGAACGAGAGACGGGAGAAGAAGGTCTTTCTTCCCTGAAATCCGGCAAGGGATCCGGAAAGGGAACTTGCCGCTCCGGAGCGGTATCGTCACGGACCGATTCCCGTGCCGCCGGTTCCGGAAAGGCACCGGATTCGCCGACGGAACGTATGCGTCGCCAATCCAAACCGCCCGTCCGGTCGATAGGACGGACATCGAACATCTGCGGTATCACGTTTTTCTTCGAAGGTCGCATGTCGTTTTATCCTACCGCTTCCCGATATGTTTCAAGCGATGCTTCCGCCATGGCTTCCCATCGGAACATTTTCGCGCGCACGTATCCTTTCTCCGAAAGAGTCCGGACGAGCGCTTCATCGGACAGGATCGTCCTGACACGATCAGCAAGCTCATCCGCATTCTCGGGATCGAAAAAAAGTGCGGCATCCCCGAGCACTTCCGGAAGCGAACCCCGGGAAGACGCGACGACCGGCGTACCGAAGCGCATCGCCTCCAGTGGCGGCAGCCCGAATCCCTCATAGAGCGACGGGAATACATATCCTCTGGCATCGCGATAGAGCGTAGCGAGTTCGTCATCCCGGACGAACCCACGAAAAACGATATTCCCGACACCTGCAGCCTCGACCTTCCGATTCAGTCTCCGATAGAAAAAATCCTGCCTTCCGACGAGTACGAACCGTACCTCCGGGAACCGTCCGGCAAGCGGAATGAACGCCTCGAGATTCTTATGCGGATAGGCGTTCCCGACATAGAGGAAGTACGGAGACAGTATACCATGCGGCGGGCATCCGCCATCCGGATGATTCGCGCGTTCCGGAGCGGCGTTCCGAAGCTCGCATCCTTCATATGCCACGACGATCTTACCCGAAGCGCACGGATATTCCTTCAGGATATCCGCCTCCGTAAAATGCGATACGGTCAGGATCCGTTTCGCGCGCCGCACCGCCCTCGCGATCACGAACCGATACGCGAGAAACTTGATCCAGTAGGTGAGAATGCTCCGGGTCGTATTCCGGGTCGTCGGATAGCGCAACAGGATGAGGTCATGTATCGTCACGACGAACGGTCGACGATAGAAAACGGGCACGTTGAAATGCGGAAAGTGCACGAGATCGAGCCGCTCACGGAGAAGTATCCAGGGAAAAACGACCTGCTCCCCGAATCCGTACCACGGATAATCCGCAAGTACCTTCCGGAACATCGGCCGAGCCGGGACATAATCGTCGAAATTCTCCCTCCGAAGAAATACGACGAACTCGTCCCCGGGAAGCGCGATCTTCTCAAGGTGTTCGATGAGTTTTTCGGTATAGCGCCCGAGTCCTTTCCCGACGGATCCGTAGAAGCGCGCATCGATCCCTATCCTCATGATACCGTTTCGTTTTCCCCCGATTTCACGACACGAAGACCGTCACAGCTCTTCTCAAGAAAGAAAAGCGCGAGTCCCTCCGCGGCGAATGCCTCGAATATTCCGCTATCCTCGATATGGTTCGCGGATTTCCCGAAGGAAAGATAGGCGACATACGGACCAACCGACGATGGCGACCGCACGATGACGCACCCGTCCTCCTCCCGGAACACGCGGTCGGAACCGAGAAGCACCGGGACAGCGAGCGAGAAGCATGGATCCCCTTTCCCTTCACGTATCTCCTTTTCGACGCGTTTCCGTTCCCGATCGACGATACGGAGCGAAAACGACTCCGTCTTCGCGAAGAGCAGTATCGCTTTCGAAAGACCTTCATACGCGTTCTTCTTCTCTCCCTTCCGGAACCGGTCGAGCGTCACGGGAAGCGACGTGACGAGCCCCTTGAGAAAATCCATCTTCCGGTTCGCCTCGCCGATATACGAATAGGAATCGGAGAGGTCTCGCGTGATGTCGTGTTTCTCCTGCTGAAGCCGGAGTTTCTCCCGGATATGCCGGATGAGCGCCTTCTCCTTGGCAAAGTAAATAAGAAAGCCCGTCGAACCGAAAAGAAGTACGAGAAGTGCCTCGGTCTCCTCTTCAGGAATCATGAACACCTTTCCCGTGACCACTTCGGGCGTCAGTACGGCAAGGACGAACAGCGCGAGATAAATCCAATACATGAGGTATCCGTTTATGAGATATGGAGGCTTTCGAGATACTTCCGCAGCTTTCCACCGACTTCCGGGTGTCTCAATCCGTAATGGATGGTCGCCTGGAGAAATCCGAACTTGTCACCCGTATCGAGCCACTCCCCCTCGAGCATACGCCCATAGAGAGGTTTCCCGTTCCCAAGCATCGCGTCGAACGCGTCCGCGAGACGGATCTCCCCGGACTTCCCGGAGTCCATACCCGCAAGCGCCGCAAAGACTTCGCGCGTGATGATATACTTCCCGACCGCGACCGCACGGCTCGGCGCATCCTCCGGTTTCGGCTTCTCGACGATGTGCGTCACCTTCCAATCCCGTTCCCCTTGCCGATCGCCTCCGATCACGCCGAATTTCGACACGTCCTCGAGCGCCACTTCCGAAAGTCCGATGATCGGAGCATGATACTCTTCATATGCCTCGATGAGCTGTCTCGATGCCGGAACCGCGCTGTCATAAAGACAGTCACCGAAAATGACGAGCACGCTCTCATCGTCGTCCACGAGGTGTGCCGCCTGAAGAAGCGCGTGCCCGTCCCCGAGCGGGATGGGCTGCCGCACATATGAGAACTTCGCGAGTCCGGAAATATTCTTCACCACCTCGAGAAGGTCGTGTTTGTTCTTCTCGACGAGCGTCGTCTCGAGCTCATAGGACACATCGAAGTGATCCTCGATCGCCCGTTTGCCGCGCCCCGTCACGAAGATGATCTCCTCGATACCGGAAGCGACCGCCTCCTCGACCAGGTACTGCACCACCGGCTTATCCACGACCGGGAGCATCTCCTTGGGCTGCGCCTTGGTCGCCGGGAGGAACCGCGTCCCGAACCCCGCCACCGGAAAGATCGCCTTCTTCACCTTCCGTCCCAATTCCTGAGTCATAGTCGTCGCCCGTTACGAGTCACATATGTCCATATTCTAACAGGATTCACGTCTCTCTGACACTTGACAAAATACATTAAAAGATGTATAATTGTCATTCAATCCGTACAATATAAAAGCATAAAACCCGTAGCCTCATAAAACGAGCGCCTACGGGTTTTTTCTTTTCAGACCATCTATCTTCGGAGTGAAACGAGCCGCTTGTATTCGGTATTGAAATCCGCGATCGCTTCGTTCACGAGCGGGTCGAACCGGTCCTTGAACCGCTTTTCCTTCACATAGAGGCTCGCCGCAAGGAGCGAATCGTGCGTCCCGGTATCGAAGTATGCGCCCTCGAGCACGCGGACGTCGAGCTCGTCCCACGCGAGATACGCCCGATGGATATCGACGATCTCGAGCTCGCCCCGCTCGGAGGGAACGAGCCGTTTCGCCACTTCCGTCGCCCGACCGTCGAAGAGGTAGAGGCCTGGGATAGCGTACGCGCTTCTCGGCTTCTCCGGCTTTTCCTCGATCGATACCGCCTTCCCTGTCTCCTCGTCGAATTCCACCACCCCGAAGCGTTCCGGGTCGGAAACGCGCTTCGCGAAGATCCGCCCACCCTTCTCGAAACCACCGATAGCCTCGGTGAAATCATCCTCGAAGATGTTGTCGCCCAGGATGAGCGCCGACGGTCCGCCGTCGAGGAAATCCTCCGCAAGGAGGTACGCGTCGGCGAGTCCGCGCGGCTCCTTCTGCACCACGAACGAGAGATTCACGCCGTGTTTGCGGAACATGGAACCGAGCAGGTTCAGGAACGCCCCCGAGTACTCCGGCGCCACGATGAGGAGGATATCCCGGATACCCGCCGCGATGAGCGTGTTGAGCGGATAGAAAATCATCGGCCGATCATAGACCGGGAGAAGCTGCTTGGAGAGCACGGAGGTGAGCGGAAGAAGCCGTGTCCCGGTACCGCCAGCAAGGATGATGCCTTTCATACGGATCAGACGATTGGGAATTTTTTGCAGAGCACTCTCACTTCTTTTTCAATATCCTCCGAGGTCGTTCCGTCGTCGCGCGAGCGCAACACCGAATCGATCCATAGGGCGATACGCTCCATCTCAGGTTCCTTCATGCCGCGCGTCGTCGCGGCAGGAACGCCGATACGGAGACCCGACGGGTCCGACGGTCCCCGCGGGTCGTCCGGGATGACGTTTTTGTTCGCGGAGATACCGATCCGGTCGAGGATCTCCTGCGCCTCCTTTCCCGGAATACCGTATGATGCGACCGTGTCGATGAGCAGCATGTGATTGTCCGTCCCGCCAAAGACAAGCTTCACACCCCGCTCCACGAACACTCGTTCGAGTGTCTTCGCATTTTTCAATACCTGTCGTGCATACTCCCCGAATTCCGGACGGAGCGCCTCGCCGAAGGCGACCGCCTTGGCCGCGATCGTATGCATGTGCGGCCCCCCTTGCGTTCCGGGGAATACCGTCTTGTCTATTTTCTCAGCGAACGATTCCTTGCAAAGGATGAGTCCCCCGCGCGGACCGCGGAGCGTCTTGTGCGTGGTCGCCGTGACGATATCGAAGTGCGGCACGGGGGAGGGAAGCGCACTTCCCGCGACGAGTCCGGCGATATGCGCCATATCCATCATCGCGACCGCGCCGACATTCTTCGCGATAGCGGCGAATCGCACATAGTCAATTTCCCTGGTATACGAGGAGAACCCTGCGAGCATGAGTTTCGGCTGTTCTGTCTCTGCGAGTCTCTCCAATTCTTCATGATCGATACTTCCGTCCAATTCCGTCTTGTATCGGACGAACCGGTAGATCTTCGCCGGAAGCGTCACCGGGTGCCCATGCGTCAGGTGTCCTCCGTGCGAAAGATCCATGCCGAGCACCGTGTCCCCAGGGTTCAGTATCGCCATGTAGGCGGCAAGATTCGCCTGCGCCCCCGAATGCGGCTGAACATTCGCGTGCTCCGCTCCGAAAAGTTCCTTCGCCCGGTCGATCGCGAGCGTTTCGACGGCATCCGTCCACTCCTGCCCGCCGTAATAGCGCTTCCCGGGGTACCCTTCGGCATATTTGTTCGTGAACACCGACCCGAGTGCGGCAAGAACCGCACCGGAAACGATGTTTTCTGACGCGATCATCTCGAGTCCTTCCGATTGTCGTCGCGTTTCGTTTCCGATGATCTCCGCGACCGCCGGATCCGTCTGCGTGAGTGTCTCCATCATGATGGTATTGATGGCCGTTTATGCATGCGTCGCCCTGAGATCCGCATCGGGAGCGATCCGAAGCGATCGGCGGAAAAAGTAGCCGATGATGAGCATGGTCGAAAGCGGAGCGAACCACTCAGGGATATGGATACGGAACGCGTGCCCGACCATGACGCACCCGAGGATGGCGATCGAATACATCGCCCCGTTCTTGAGATAGAGATATTTCTTGATCCGGTCGATGTTCGCGACCGTAAGCTGCCGTATCACGACCGCGCCAATTCCGTTTCCGAGCAGGATGAGCGGCACCGAAAGAGTGAACGCGAACGCACCGAGCACGCCGTCAATCGAGAACGAAAGGTCGATCGCTTCGAGATAGAGGATCTTGCTGATATCGGACAATCCGGAATCTTTCCCGGCGAGCCGCTTTTCCATCGCTTCCGCATGTTGACGGAATCCGTGCGTAATGAAGAACGCCGTCGAGCCGACGACCGCACCGAACCCGAGCATCGGGCTTTCCTTGAGCGCGAACCAAACGATGACCGTAAGCAGGAGCGAGATCGTGGCATAGAACCACGCCCCCTGCCGGAGAAAGAACGGCTCGACCCGGTGCCAGCCGAAGTGCTTCTCCTCGATGAACAGCCAGTGAAAGAACAGGAACAGGAGAAAAACACCTCCGCCGAGCAGGAGGATCGGCGCCGACATCTGAATCGCCTCGGATACCTTCGGATCGTTCGAGAATGTCGCCGTGAAGGAGCCGAAAAAACCGAGTGTCGGGACGGTCGCCCAGACGATGAGCCACGGCAGGAATCCGCGCACCACGAACACCGCGAAGAAGATTCCCCACGTGAGGAAGAACCGTCGCGCCTTCGCGCCCATGGTCGAGAGCGTCTCTGCGTTGATGACGGCGTTATCGATGCTCGAGACGATCTCGAACACGATGAGTCCGACGACGATGAGCAGTGCGGAGAGAATATCCATAGGGCGGTGCCGCGTAATCGCATTACACCGAATAGCATACGCGAAAACCCTTCCCAAGTCGAGACTCGCTTCGTCAGCCGATCTCCCCTCACCACACCCGCACCGAAACCGCCTGTGCCGCCGTATTCCCCGCCTTGTCCAGAACCTTCACGGAGAGAGTATACCTCCCGGACGGGAGCGTGCCGGGAATGACATAGAAGGAGTCTCCCTGCTT
>JAGOTT010000020.1 GCA_018061645.1 Candidatus Moraniibacteriota bacterium | reverse complement strand
CGCCATTGATTATTTCCAGGAACAGCATACGCGCCGGCCACATCGGGACCGGTGGCATCCACGGCGAGAGCATAGGCTCCGTCATGGCTACTGCTCGGGTTGCTTGTCTTCGCCCAGATGGGATCGCCGTTCACAAGACTGCGTTTTTCGATGCGCCATTGATTATTCCCAGGAGCAAGATCCATCCCGGCAGCATAGAGACCGGTGCCATCCACGGCGAGAGCATAGACCGTCTCGAAAGTGAAACCCGTTGCAATATTGTAGGGGTTAACCGTTTTCGTCCAGATGGGATCGCCGTTCACAAGACTGCGTTTTTCGATGCGCCATTGAAAATTTCCGGGATTGCTATCCATCCCGGCAGCATAGAGACCGGTGCCATCCACGGCGAGAGCAAAAGCCGTATCCCAACTAGCACTCGGATTGACAGTCTTCGTCCAGATGGGATCGCCGTTCACAAGACTGCGTTTTTCGATGCGCCATTGAAAATCTCCAATGGAAGGGGCGGAATCCCATCCGGCGGCATAGAGACCGGTACTGTCCACGGCAAGGGCGGAGATTCTGTCCCAACCGCCGCTCGGGTCGATTGTTTTCGTCCAGATGGGATCGCCGTTCACAAGACTGCGTTTTTCGATGCGCCATTGGACATCCCCAGCAACAGGAGGAGTGGCATCTATCCCAGCGACATAGAGACCGGTACTGTCCACGACAAGAGCATGCGCATAGTCTGTCCCAACACTCGGGTTACTTGTCTTCGTCCAGATAGGATCCCCCTCCGCCGCCTGGGTTGAGGCCGGCTGGATCGTGGCGAGAAGTATGAGCATGAAGACAAAGAGTATCTTTTTCATAGTCTATTGTTGAGTTGGCAAGACTTGGGGTGATAATCCGGTGTTCATACCGACCATCATGCAGAGTGGAGTGAAGAGTTCGGATTGCTTCTCTTGGCAGAACCGTGCGAATGTTTTCTGGTCGGCTGACGCTTTTTTGAGAACAGCACAATCAGATTGGGCTTCCGTGGTGGAGAAAACGTCACATGATACTTTGCTTGGGTCTTGGGTAAACTGCTGGAGGAAGAAGTTGTCAGTACAGGTGACTGGATTGGAAGCTTGGGTACAGATGGTCGAGTCGCTCTTATTGAGGGCAAGGGCGAGGTGATAGCTTTCTTTGCACTGCGTTTTGACCGTTTCATCGGTCGCTTGGTCGCAGAGTGTTTGGTCTTCTTTTTCGAGCGAGAGTGTGGTCACGACCTGTCGCTCGCAGTCAGCCCGGGGAATGAGCTCATTGTCGATGTGCCGGCAGTATGCAATATCCTTGGTTTCCTCGGCTTTATTGAGCGCGATGTTGTTGATGCAGACTTTTTTATACATGTCGTTTGAGACGCTGTCGCATGCTTTCATATCCCCTGCCTTGATGAGCGGGGCGATCTCCTCCTGGAGTTTCAGTTCGGTTTCGGGAGAGGGAGTCGTTTCCTGTTTCGCTGATTCCTTCTTCGGGCCACTTCCGATGTCGAAGGAGAAGAGTGCGGCAAGCATCACGACGACGAGGGTCGCGCCCAGGGCGACGAGCGCGTATTTGAGAAGCTGTTCGCTTCTCTTCGGTGGATCGATGAACATAGCGGTTTTGTGTTTAATGCTCCTGGTGGAATGATACTACTTTTCGCGAAAAAAAAAACAGTTCGGATACGCGAAAGAACCGTCCTTGAAACAAGGACGGTTCTTTTTGATTTTTCATTCTGGATCCTTCGCGGAGTTTATCCGCCTTTGGAGGACTCAGGATGATGACACAGAATCCTGGATTGCCGCGTCGCGGACTCCTCGCAATGACGGATTTCACATCATCCCGCCCATGTCCATTCCGCCACCATGGGAGTGCTCCTTCTTCTCCTCGGGGAGGTCGACGATCGCCGCCTCGGTGGTGAGGAGGAGCGCCGCGACGGACACCGCGCTTTCGAGCGCCGTCCGCGTGACCTTGACCGGATCGATGATCCCGGCCTTCACCATGTCTTCCTCATAGGTGTCGTTCGCCGCGTTGTAGCCGAAGTTCACTCCTTTCGATTCGATGACCTTGGCAAGCACGACCGCCGGATCCTGCTCCCCGGCGTTCGCCGCGATCTGCCGCAAGGGATCCGAAAGCGCGCGCAGAAGCGTCTCATAGCCCGCCTTGTATTCATGGCTCTCGTATTCCTTCTTCGCGTGCGCGGCCGAAACGATCGCCGCCGCCTTGGCGAGCGCGGTGCCGCCGCCCGCGACGATGCCCTCTTCGATCGCGGCCTTGGTCGCGTTCACCGCGTCCTCCATCTTGTGCTTCATGTAGGTGAGCTCGGTTTCGGTCGGCGCTCCGACGCGGATCACCGCGACCCCGCCCGAAAGCTTCGCCATCCGTTTCTTGAGCTTTTCCTTGTCATATTCGCTATCGGTCTTGTCGATCTGCGCCTTGATTTCTGCGACACGACCGTCGATGTCCTTCTTCTTCCCCTTTCCGCCGACGATCGTCGTGTCGTCCTTGGTGGCGATCACCTTGGATGCGCGGCCGAGCTGCGCTACGGTCGCCGTTTCGAGCTTCATGCCGGTCTCCTCGGAAATCACTTCACCACCGGTCAGAATCGCGATATCGCGGAGCATCGCTTTGCGGTTCTCGCCGAACTCCGGCGCCTTCACCGCAAGCACCGAAAGCACGCCACGGAGCCGGTTCACGACAAGTGTCGCGAGTGCCTCCCCGTCCACGTCTTCGGCGATGATGACGACGTCCTTCTTTCCGGCTTTCGCCAGCTCATTCAGGATCGGCACGATATCATTGATAGCCGAAATCTTCTTGTCGGTGATGAGGATATACGGATCGCTCACCTCGGACGTCTGCGCTTCCGCATCCGTCATCATATACGGCGAAATGTATCCCTTGTCGAAGTTCATCCCCTTCACGATCTCCTTGGAAAGTCCAAGCGTGTTGGACTGCTCGGTCGTCACGACGCCGTCCTTGCCCACCTCCTCGATGACCGAGGCGATCATCTCGCCCATCTCCCGGGACTCCGCGGAGATCGTCGCGACCTGCGCGATCTCCCCCTTCGAGGAGATCCTCTTGGAATTCTTCGCGAGCGCCGCCGTCACTTCCCGAAGCGCGCCCTCCATCCCGCGGCGGATACCGATCGGATTGATGCCCGTCTCGACGAACTTGAGTCCTTCGCGGATGAGCGCGGACGCCACGACCGTCGCGGTCGTCGTCCCGTCACCGGCGATGTCGTTCGTCTTCTCCGCGACCTGCTTCACGAGCTCGGCGCCGAGGTTCTCGTACTTGTCCGCGAGCTCGACTTCCTTGGCGATGGACACGCCGTCGTTCGTGATGGTCGGCCCGCCGAAGGATTTACCGAGGATCACGTTTCGTCCCTTGGGACCCAAGGTCACCTTGACCGCGTTCGCGACCTTGTCGACACCTGCCTTGATGCGCTTGCGCGCGTCCTCGCTGTATGCGATCTGCTTGGCCATATGCATTTATTGCCACATTGTTTCATCGCCGTATTGTTGAAAGAAGAAAAATCACAACAATATCCGGCAACGGAACAATAGAGCCATTTAACGATTTACCGACTTAGCACTCATCATTATAGACTGCCAGAAAACATTGTCAAGAACCCCCTCATACCCGTCATCGCAATACACTCTTTCCGTCATCGCGAGGTTTTGCGAAGCGATCCAGGAAAACTTCAAGGCCCATTCCGATTCCTGGATTGCCACGCTCGAAGACTCACTCGCAATGACAAGAAATAATACGACCTGAGATAGCGATCACCGCCCCATGCTGTAGAGCGCGGCGACTTCGGGCGCGGAGAGAGCGCGGTTGTAGATACGGACTTCGTCTATGAGGCCATTGAAATACGCTTCATTCACGAAGTTGTGTCCGATGTGAACCGCATTCGGACTCACGCCAAGCGAAGCGTACGCATTCGTTTTCTGCGTTACTGTCCCGTTTACATAAATCTGGAGATTATTACCGCCACCGGAAGACCACGTTCCAACTATGTGTGTCCAGGTACCTGTTAATATACCGGTCGCTGGTTGAACATAGTCATAGTTCACGCCATCGGTCACGACGAACATTGGACGCGTCTCACCATTGAAAAACCGGAGGTCATATCCCCTCTGATTCCCCACGGCATACGCCCATTTCCCGATGATCGGGTCGGAAAGCGAGCTCCCGCTACCCTTGAAATTGTTCACCTTTACCCATGCGGAAACAGTTATCGCACCGGTAATATCATACACTGCCGAATTCCCAATATTCACGTAATCATTCGAGCCGTCGAAGCTGAGCCCCTGACCCACCTTTCCCGGATAGACAGAGGGGCCGTTCACGAGGGCGCCGTTGTTCCCCTGCCCGCTGCGGTCGTACGCGGTCGTACCGGAGAGGTCGGGACCATTGAAGGACCAGAGGCCAACAAGGCCGGAGGTGAGCTGGTTATTCTGACTCGCGTTCACGGTCGTTTTTCCGGTGCTCCCCTGAGCGTAAAGACCGGCGATTTCGGTAGCGGAGAGGGCGTAGTCGTAAAGGCGGACTTCGTCGATGGAACCAGACCAATATCTATCTGGATCAAGAATCTCGGTTCCAATCCTTACATAATCACTCGTATCTCGCATTGCATTCCCAGAACTTGTAGATCCGTCCAGTATTCCATTTAGATAGATACTAGCCATGGAACCGTCATATGTAAGTACAGCATGATACCAAACATTTGGTTGCAAAGCAGTCGCCCCAGAAAACGATTTTGTAGTATTACTACTCGCATCCCACGCATCAAAGATAAGTTTGGAGGTACTTGTATTTTGAGAAAAATGCCATTCGCTTAACGAAGTCCTTTTCGATATTATTGCCCTCCTGGAATCAGCACTTGCAGTATTATTTGTTTTGACCAACGCCGAGACACTGAAACTTGACGTTGGTGCATCAAATGTTGTTGAAATATAATCATCCACTCCGTCGAAAGAGAGCGCCTTCCCGATTTTTCCATCCACCCACGTCGGGCCGTTGGTGAGGGTTCCGGTATTGGTGCCGGTCGGCGAGAAATCCTCCGCCCTGGTGCCACTACCATCTTCGAAGGACCAGTATCCGACGAGTCCGGTATTGCTTGGAGTCTTGACAGTCGTCTCCTTGACGGCGGAATCGGAGGTCGTCTGTGTGAGACTCGTCAGGTTGTTGAGCTCGGTATCAGTGAGGGCCTTTTTCCAAGCGCGGACGTTTTTTATCGTGGAGTACGCCTCATATCCATTAGCGGTCTCACGTCCAATATAGAGATTATTATTTAGCGCATCGTACGGCAACGTCAGCGTCGTATCCGATACACGAAGAGATCCGTCTCGAAAAAGCGAATTTCCCGCGCTCGTCCATCGCTGGGCAAGTTTCATCGGTGTTCCGGAAGTGATCGCGGCTCCGGAATAGTCGGCGTTATTTCTCGTTCCTCCGCCGCCGCTTCTGTCCACGGCCATATGGTTGCTGGAACCGCTCCAGTGCCATAAAGAAAGTTTCTGGGTATTCGTAGAATCAGTAACCCAATCTGCGCTGAATCCGCTTCCTCCGCTCCACTCGGTAATCACATCGACAGAAACCGTTCCCGCCGGATCATTGAAATTTCCCGTTTCCGGATACCTCAAACTATCCGCCGCCCGTGTCACGCTCGCGCTCGTCGTCGGGATGTACGAGGAGGCAAAAGCGGCCTGCTCGAGCTGCGCGCCCCAGAGATAGAATTGCGCATCTGTTACTCGCGTTGTGCTATTATCACCGGTCGCAGACAATGTAATCATGTAT
This sequence comes from Candidatus Moraniibacteriota bacterium, assembly GCA_018061645.1. Classification (GTDB taxonomy): domain Bacteria; phylum Patescibacteriota; class Minisyncoccia; order Moranbacterales; family UBA1568; genus JAGOTT01. The sequence continues at coordinate 8,200 of JAGOTT010000020.1, read as the reverse complement.
GCTGTCGTATATCCGCCGCCCAAAGATCCAGTAAGGGCAATTCTAAACCATCCATTGCTCATGCTCGTGACTGCTGCTCCTGTTATGCTCCCCGTTCCTGTAGCGGACTGTGTGCCAAGCACACCAGTGCTCAGGTTCACCCACACTTGGTAACGGCCATTCGGTACGCCTGTGTTATCGACTACGGCCAATCGAATCCAATCGAAATTTCCTCGTTTAACATAAATGGAGGCCGTCGCAGTCGCATTAGCAGTAACTGTAATAGCTGAAGTGTTCCAAATATGCGCGCCAGGCTGCCCCGATGTCGCCGTTATCGTATCTACCGTGGATCTGCCATCCGGAGCCGCAAGCGAATTAGCGGTAATCACAGTATTACTTGAATTCCACGCGGCGTCATTGAACTCCTCGCTTCGGAGGGCAAGATTCGTCCGACTCCCTTCCGCGAGGTATCCTTTGAGCGTTGCGGAGGCGATCTTCGCGCCGGTCGCTTCGGTGACGACATTGCTTGCGACGGTATTGCCATTCTGCGTATCGAAATATTTCACGCCGTCCACGCCCGCGCCATGATATGGGAAGGCTGTCTTCACGTTCGTCGAGACATATTCGGAAGGGTTCTGGTTGGCTTGGCCGGTCACTTCCTCCATCTGTGCAAAGGCGACATCGACGGCATCACCCGATGTTCCGAGCCGGACCCCTGCCCAGAGATTTCCGTCAGTCGTAGTAAAAGTATTGGAAAGTCGTTTCCATGAGGTCGTAACCTGGGAAGTGACAGTGACATCTCCGATGCCATCCCCGTGAAGGATCACGCTCCCCGATCCGGAAACGCGGCGGACCCAGATCGAATGCGTATATGACCGTCCGGTTGCCGCCGGGCTAGCAGCTCTGCTAATAAATGCATTGGCTCCGGTCGCTGTCATACGGATCGCGCTCGTCCCTCCGCTGGGATCGGATATCCCGGTCGCAAGGGAGACGAGACTGTTCGACCACGCCGCGTTGGTCGGGTCCTCGCTATACGTTATGAGATTCTCCACCCGCCGAGCTCCCTCGAACCGCGCCTCGCCGGCTTTCACCGGGCGGATGAGTCCCTCAAAGTCGGTCACGGTCGCGCGACGGTCGGCGCCGTCGGCGCGGGAGTAGGTGGCGACGCCCTGCCCTTTCGAAAGATTGAGATCGTGGGTAAGCGGCGCTTCGAAGGAGGGCGTGTCGCTTTCGACGGTCTGCGCCGCCTGCGAGACTTTCCAGTACCAGTACCCGCCGCCGATCGCAATCACGACCAGGATGATCCCAAAGTACTGGAAGGTTCGGTTGAGGAGGAGGTTGTGATTCCTTGCCATCATAAGGGAACGTTCAATTTCCAGTTTCCAATTTCCATTGAGTGCGTCAAATTTCAATTTCTAAACAGGAACACGTTCCGTTTCTGGTGTCTGGAAATTTCGTCATTGAAAATTGAATGGAAACTGGAAATTGATCATTGGAAGTCACTCAACGTTATTGTATCAATTTTCCCCCGTCATCGCGAGGCTTTGCGACGCGATCCAGGGATTTTTTCGGTAAGACTGAATTGCTTCATCGAAGGCTGCGCAATGACAAGGGCTTCTGGATTGCTTCTCCCGCCAAGGCGGGATCGCAATGACGGAGGAAACAAAGCGAACAATCAGATCTTGAAGACGATCACGTCCCCGTCTCTGACGACATACTCCTTTCCTTCGAGTCGGAGCGTGCCTTTGTCCCGCCCGGCGGACCAGGAGCCGACGGCGAGCAGATCTTCCCAGAAAATCACCTCGGCGCGGATGAATCGCTCCTCGAAATCGCCATGGATCGCGGCGCCGGCCTGCGGTGCAGTCGACCCGGCCTTGATCGTCCACGCGCGCGTCTCGTCCTCACCGGTCGTGAAGAAGGTTTCCAGTCCCAGAAGCGAATATGCCTCCACGATCAGGTCGCCGAGTCTCGATTTCACTCCCAGCTCGTCCGCGTCCGCTTCCGTCATTTCCGAAAGTTCCTCCTCGAGCTTGATATCGAGCCGTACATGCGGGAGCGCCGAGAGCTCCGGAGAAAGCGCTGCGTCCGTATCGCTCATGTTATAGACATAGAGAAACGGCTTCGCGGTCAAAAGCTGCAGCCCTCGGAGAAATCTCTTCGCCTCCTCGGGATCGCCCGAAAGCGCGACTGCATTCGCGAGTCCTCCGGTTTGGAGCACCGCCTCTATCTCCTCGAGCCAGGTTCTCTCCTGTTCCGCGCCTTTCACCCGCGCGCGGACGTCCTTGACCGTCTTCTCCTTGCGCTTGATCACCGTCTCGAGGTCGGCAAGCACGAGTTCGGTATTCACGATGTCTATGTCCTCCTTCGGATCGACGCGGTTGTGGACGTGGATGATGTTCCCGTTCTCGAAGACTCGCACGACCTGGACGATCGCGTCCACTTCGCGGATATTCGCGAGAAATTTATTCCCGAGCCCCTCCCCTTCCGACGCTCCCTTCACGAGTCCCGCGATATCGACGAACTCGAATACGGCCGGGATGGTCTTCTTGCTTTTCGACAGTTCCGAAAGTTTCCAAAGGCGCGCGTCCGGAACCTCGACTACGCCGACATTGGGCTCGATCGTGCAGAACGGATAATTTTGGATGTCAACAGCCTTTTTCGTGAGCGCCTTGAAGAGCGTCGATTTGCCCACATTCGGAAGTCCGACGATACCAGCTTTCATAGGATGATCATAAAAACACAGGACTCAAAACACAAAATCCAAACAAAACACAACTCTCAAAGCACAAAACACAAACCACCAGACATCTTCTTTTGTGTTTTCGGAAGTTTGTGTCGTCTGTGCTTTGTTTGGATTTTTGTGCTCTGTGATTTGTGACTTTCCTGTATAGAGCCATCCTATCAGTCAAAACTGACATCCGCAAGCGCTACACTGCCCATTCTTGGCTCATGGAAGCCACGGACACTTGACAAGATGGAAAAAATCTGCTATACTGTCCCCTTAGGTCTTTGACAACCGTAATTTCGACATTGAGAGAAGGAGGGTATACCATGACACCCCTGTTGAAACTGGCTTTCTGGTCGCTTTTCGCGACCATCGCACTGGTTTCCGCGATTCTCTGGGAAATCGGCATCGGACGCGAAGTTCCCGGCGTGCTCATGAACGAATTCAGTGAATTCGTAGTAAAAGACGCCAAAGCGGCGAAAACCGAAGTCGTCGTCGATGCATCATCGACCACGGAAGCGAAGGTTGTTCCCGCCATCCCGGAACCCGAAACCCATATCGTCCGGAAGGGCGAGTGGCTCTCCAAGATCGCCGCCGTCCATGGCGTCACGGTCGCGGCGCTGGTCAAGACCAATCGGGAGCTGTATCCCTCATTGGCCAAGGATCCGAGCCTCATCCACCCCGGATGGAAGCTCTTCATCCCCATCACGATCACGACTGCACACGCAGTCATCCATTCTTCTCCGGAAAAGTCTGTTACCAAACAGAGTGTTCATCCGGAGACGATTGCGAAAGCAGTCCCTCGGGATAAACGCACCGCTCTTTCGAAGGAAGATGCGCGGAAGCGTATCACCAAGAAGGAGCCTCGTGGCACCCGCCACCCGGAAACCGCGTTGCGACTCAAGCTCTCCCGGGAACTCCCGCGCGTCGACACCATCGTGAAGGCATACAGCCCGATCGTGGAAGAAGCCGCACGGAAATACCGCGTCCCGAAGTACTTCATCTACGGACTCATCTACCACGAGTCCGGAGGCGATACCCATGCCATCGGCGACGGCGGAAAATCCCGCGGACTCATGCAGCTGCATGACCCGACCCGTATCCGCCTCGGACTTTCCAAGAAAGAGGCTCACGATCCGGAGAAGGCCATCCCCGCCGGAACCAGATACCTGCGCGAACAGTACGATGCGTTCGGGAAAGATCCCATCGCGGCCATCTCGGCCTATAATGCGCCGTATCTCACGCAGAAGATGATCGCCCGCGGCGGGAATCCGTCGGATCGGACCTATGTCCGAAGCGTCGGAGCCGCCGCCAAGCTCTTCAAGGAATATGAAAAGCTCACAGCGATGTGAGCAGACAGACACGAAAACCGCCTTTCGGAACTCCAAGGCGGTTTTTTTACGCCCGAAAAGGTGATAGAATGGTGACGTTGATAATTTCAAAGCTCAAATTCCAAATGCCAAATCAAGGCTCAATGTTTCAATTCCAAATTTGACATTCGGTTGTTAGAATTTGATTTGAAATTTGACATTTGAAATTTCGATTTCATCCCTATGAACACTTCCATCTTCAAGGCGTACGATATCCGCGGAATATACCCCGGAGAACTGGATGAAGACACGGCGTACCGGATCGGACGCGCCACGGCGCAACATTTCTCGCTCCAAAAAGTCGCAGCCGGTCGCGATATCCGCGAATCGAGTCCGTCGCTTTTCAGGGAACTCGCGCGCGGACTCGCGGAAGGCGGCGCCGACGTGCTCGACTTGGGACTCGTCACGACTCCGATGGTGTACTTCGCCTCGAACCGGCTCGATGTGGATGCCGCGATTTCCGTCACCGCGTCGCACAACCCGCCGCAATACAACGGCATGAAGATCGCCCTGCGGGGAGCGCTCCCCGTCGGACTCGAAAGCGGACTCTCGCAGATCCGCGACCTCGTGGAAGAAGGCGTCTTCGAGTCATCGGGTCACATCGGCTCCGTCACCGAAACCGACATCAAGCCGGCATACTACGCATACTTCTCCTCCTTCGCCGCTCTCAAGGAGGCCAGATTCTCCGTCGTCATCGACACGGCGAACGCGATGGGCATCCTCGAACTTCCGATCTATGACCAGATTTCCGAAAGCATTTCCGTCACGAATCTCTGGAACGACCTCACCCGTCCATTCGCCTGTCACGAGGCGAATCCTCTCAAGCTCGAAACGCTCGACGAGCTCCGCGCGAAGGTAGCGGAAACCGGCGCGAATCTGGGACTGGCTTATGACGGGGACGCCGACCGCGTCGGTTTCGTGGACGAAAAGGGCGACATCATCCCGATGGATCTCATGACCGCGCTCCTCGCTGAAATCATCCTCGAAAAGAAGCCAGGGGCGACCATCCTCTACGATCTCCGCTCCTCGCGCGCCGTCCGGGAAATCATCGGGGAACACGGGGGAACGGCGCTCGAATGCAAAGTCGGCCACGCGAACATCAAACGGCAGATGCGGGAAACCGGCGCCGTCTTCGCGGGCGAGCTCTCCGGCCACTACTATTTCGAGGAAAATTCCTTCGCGGAAGCGGGCAGCCTACCGGCGATCCTCCTCCTCAACCTCATGGCCGAAACCGGAAAACCGATTTCCGAACTCGTCGCGGGCGCGCGCCGCTATTTCCACTCCGGAGAGATAAACAGCGACGTTTCGGACAAGGATGCCGTCCTCTCGAAACTGCGCGCCCGTTATGCCGACGGGAAACAGCACGAACTCGACGGTCTCAAGGTCGAATATCCGACCTGGTGGTTCAACGTCCGCCCTTCGAACACCGAGCCCCTGCTCCGCCTCAACCTCGAGGCCGAAACCCAAGAGGAGATGGAATCGAGAAAATCCGAACTTCTTTCCCTTATCCGGGGAGAAGCATGATTTGACACGGTCTTTGGGATGGCATATCCTGACGACAATGGAAACGAGAAAGATCCATTTCAAGAAGGTTTTTTCGAAAGCGTCGTAAGACCGCCAATGGGGCGGTTTTTTTCTGGCCTGATCCGTGTTCATTCACAATCCCATTCGAAAGGAGCCATCATGAACGACACCGCGGCACTCCCACTCATTCACACCATGGACGGCCGCACAGCCACCGTGAACGACCTCTGCCCGTTCATCCGGACGGATTTCCATCCGAAAGACCGGATCTGCGACTGCTTCCGGACAAAGCAGGCTCATCATCCCAGTCCCTGCACGGAGGAGGAAGGGTGCTGTATCCGAAAGAACCATCCAGACGAAATGTGGCAGGAATTCGCCCTAAACGTCGCGATTCTCCGGTTCGGACACGATTATGAGAAACATCTCTGATCGGACGTATCGAAAAAGCTCCGATGTGCAATGCACATCGGAGCGAGTTTTTTCAACCGCGTAACCGATCGCGGAGATCGATAGCCATCCGATCCCAAAATTCCGACACGAACCGACCGCTTATGGGAACGTACAACGTCAACCGCCTCCTCCTCTCGAATACGAGTATCGGCGAGAAGTGAAGCGGGACGGGAAGGTCCGGGTCGAGCGCGATCGACCAGTCAGGTTCGATCGAAAACGGGATGCCGTTGAGACGGAGATAGTCCAAAACGGCGTCGAACGCGCGCCTGGTCGCGAGACCGGGAAACGCGAACGTGTATTCGGCGACATCGGTCAGACCGTTTATCGCCTTTTCGACGCCGGGGACGAAATCCACGATCCGGATACCGAACATGCGGAGGATGAATCCCTTCAAGGCGACACTGGGTTTCACGATATGCTCCTTCATGAAAGAACGGTGGCACCACCATACCACCGCACAAAGTTCCTGACAAGCGTCGGCTTCAAAGCGGCTCGCCCCAACCGATACGGCCGTCATCCACATTTTCTGTCCGGATACCGAAAGAAGCCAGGCGCTCGACCGCGAAATCGGACCGGCTCCCCGACCGGCAGACGATCATGACCTTGGCATCGGACAGGAGAAACCCCATGCTCTTCGCTGCCGTCTCGAGCCGTGAAACGATCTCCTCCTTCGGGGAAACGGCGACGACCGTGAGCGGAATATTGATATAATTCGGCGACACATCCTTGAAAAACGGCGCTGCCGATATCTCCGCTTCTTCGCGGACATCGACGAGCAGGTATTTGTTCCCTTCCTGCTGCATGGCGAGCTTCAGATCCTTCGCGAGCATAGCTTTTCACTTAATGACGACCGACATACCCCTTTACGAGAGAAAACCGACCTTCTCACGGATATCCTTCATCTTTTCGCTTGCGACCGCGCGCACCTTCCCGGCACCGGCACGGAGAACCGACATCGCCTCCTCGTCGGAGATGGCGGCGAACCGTTTTTGGAAATCGGCGAGAAACGATGCGACGACGTCCGCCAGGTCGCGTTTGAAATCGGCATAGCCTTTCCCTTCATACATCGCGACGATTTCGTCCGCGCTCTTGTCGCCGAGGAGCGAGTAGATCATGATGAGATTCTTGAGCGCAGGTCTATCGTCCTGATAGGTGATTTCCGTCCCGCTGTCGGTCACGGCTTTCATGATCTTCTTCTTCGCCTTTTCGGGATCGTCGGAGAGTGCGATGAAATTGTACTCGCTCGAAGCCGACTTCGACATCTTCTTCGTCGGGTCGTCGAGCCCCATGATGCGGGCACCCTCTTTCATCACGCGCGGTTCGGGCACGACAAACGTCTCCCCGAACCGATCGTTGAATCGCCGCGCAAGCGTCCTCGTCAGTTCCACGTGCTGGAGCTGGTCATCGCCCACCGGCACGACCGCCGTGTCATAGAGCAGGATGTCCGCCGCCATGAGCACGGGATAGTCGAAGAGTCCGACCCCGACGGTCTCTTTCTCGCTCTTCCCGGCCTTGTCCTTGAACTGCGTCATCTTCTCGAGATCGCCGAGACGCGCCACGGTATTGAGAATCCACATAAGCTCGGTATGTTCCGGAACGTGCGACTGGACGAAGAGCGTCGCCTTCGACGGGTCTATCCCCGCGGCGAGATAGATCTTGGCGATCTCGAGCGTCTTGCGCCGGAGTTCCGCCGGATCCTGCGGGACGGTGATGGCATGGAGGTCCACCACGGAAAAGAGCGCCTCGTACTCGTCCTGAAGCGGGATCCACTGCTTGATCGCCCCGAGATAATTGCCGAGATGCAGGCTGCCAGACGGCTTGATTCCGGAAAAGAGTCGCTGTTTCATACGTCAGAAAGTCATCCTGAGCGAAGCGAAGGATCCAGGAGGTCTCTCTTCCCTCTTCGAGATTCTTCATTTCACTCGGAATGACAAGAAACTATACTGGATTGAAGCCTTTTTATTGTAGCACAAAAAGAAAAAAGGCGCTCCGATGGCTCGGAACGCCTTCGCCGCTTCATCTGATCTCACCACACCCGCACCGAAACCGCCTGTGCCGCCGTATTCCCCGCCTTGTCCAGAACCTTCACGGAGAGAGTATACCTCCCGGACGGGAGCGTGCCGGGAATGACATAGAAGGAGTCTCCCTGCTT